>DATEPX010000235.1:0-28381 GCA_035272945.1 Terriglobales bacterium | reverse complement strand
TCCTCGATGTCCTCCCGACCGACAACGCCGGTGGAGGATTCATCGAGGTGGTATTTTTCGCGAAGGGCGCGCAGGTTCTCGCGCTCTTTGCGTTCCTCGTCCGAGTAGAAGCGCGCCTTCTCGAACTCGTGGTTCGCGATGGCGTTCTCCATACGGTGGACGATGAACTTGATCCGCTTCTGGACTTCCGTGATCTCCTCCGGCAACGAGGTCTGGCGCAGCTTCACGCGGGCGCCGGCTTCGTCGATCAGGTCGATAGCCTTGTCGGGCAGAAAGCGATCCGGGATGTAGCGGTTCGAATGGGAGACCGCGAAGTTGATCGCGTCGTCGGTGTAGGTGACGGCGTGGAACTTCTCGTAGCGGTCCTTGATTCCGAACAAAACCTTGGTGGCGTCGCCTTCGTTCGGCGGCGGAACTTTAACGGCCTGGAAACGACGCTCCAGCGAACGGTCCTTTTCGATGGACTTGCGATACTCGCCCGGAGTCGTCGCCCCGATACACTGAATCTCGCCACGCGATAGAGCCGGCTTCAGGATGTTGGCGGCATCGAGCGAGCCTTCGGCCGAACCGGCGCCCACCAACGTATGCAGCTCATCGATGAAGATGATGGCGTTCTGGGATTCCATCAGCTCCTTCATGATGGTCTTGAGGCGCTCTTCGAATTGGCCGCGGTACTTGGTGCCGGCCACGATCAACGACAGGTCCAGCGCCAGAATTCGCTTATCCGCCAGGAAAGACGGGACTTCGCCGTCAGCGATACGCTGGGCCAGGCCCTCGACAATGGCCGTCTTGCCCACGCCGGGCTCGCCGATCAATACCGGGTTGTTCTTGGTGCGGCGGCAGAGAATTTGGACGACCCGTTCCAGCTCGCCCTCGCGTCCAACCAGCGGATCGAGTTGGGTGTCCATCGCTGCCTGAGTCAGGTCGCGAGAGAATTCTGATAACAGGGAGGACTCGCGCTGGCGTTGCGGCTGAGCTTTCTCCTGGCTGGTGCGGGCCAGTTCCTCGCGAATGGTCGAGAGACGCAGGCCACGCTCGTGCAGGATCTCGGCGGCAAAACACTTCTCTTCCCGCAGCAAGCCTAAGAGAAGGTGTTCCGTTCCAATGTGCTTGTGGGAAAGACGCTCGGCTTCCTCGGCCGCATAGGCCAGAACGCGCTTGCACTCATTGCTCAACGGGAGGTCAACCGAGGTGGAAACCTTCTCCCGGATGGTGGTGTGGCCCTCGATCTGCTTACGAATCGACTCCACCGAGGCGTGGGAGCGCAGGAAACGGTTAGTGAGAGCTTTGTCTTCGCGCAAAAGTCCCAGCAGCAGGTGCTCTGTCTCTATATAAGGAGAACCGAACTGACTGGCTTCGTAGCGCGCAAAGAAGATGACGCGCCGTGCTTTCTCCGTGTAGCGTTCAAACATAAACCCTCTCCCCGCCAAGTGCTCCGGGAAGCTGTGGGGTTCGTGACATGCCCTTTAGCCTCGGGGAAACCATTTGGCCCAACATCTGTCATGCAATCAGGATACCAAGAACCCAACTCCTAAAAGGAGTTAGGAACTGCAGGATTACTGCAGTACCTGATGCGATTGTCTGCAGTTTGACTGCAATCTCTTGCAGCCATCCTACAGTACCTGTCCACCTCCAGATGACGGACCTCACGCCGGAAGCGAATCCGGGGCCACCTCCTCGATATGCCCGCGATGCAAGCGCAGCACGCGATGACAGCGCCGGGCGAAGGCAAGGTTGTGGGTAGCAATGAGTGAGGTCAGCTGATAGTCGCGATGTAGCCTAGCGATCAAGGCAAAAACCGAATCGGCGGTGCGGCTGTCAAGGTCACCCGTGGGCTCATCCGCCAACAACAATTTAGGGCCGGTGATCAGTGCCCGGGCCAGGGCGACGCGTTGCTGCTCACCCCCGGAAAGCTCTCCGGAACGATGATGCGAGCGTTGCTCCAGCCCAACCTCGCGCAACCAACGTAAAGCTTCTCCTTCCACTCGCTGCCACGGTTGTCCCCGCAGCAGGAGCGGCATAGCGACATTCTCCAGGGCCGTGAACTCCGGCAGCAGATAATGGAACTGCCAGACGAATCCGATTTCGCGGTTACGAAAATCGGCGGCGCGGTCCCCAGAGAGCGCGTTTAACCGCAGTTGCGCGCAGTATACGTCACCAGCGGAAGCGCTATCAAGCGCACCCAGGATGTGCAACAAGGTACTCTTGCCAGCGCCGGACTCGCCGACGATGGCCAGCATCTCACCCTTATTCACCTGAAAGGACAGGTTATCAAAGAGCACGAGGTCCGAATCGCCTGAGCGGAAGACCTTCTTTAACCCCTCAATTCGCAGCATCGCTGCCCGTTTCATTGGATGCGGTACGCTTGCGTTTCGTTCCAAGACCCCTAGCAGGCGGCTTGCCAAACCCAGCGCACCTCATTCCATTAAAACACGGGACGAGGCCGAATGTTCCCGCACATTCCTGCTTCCAGGAACATACGCGGAAAACTGTATACCTAATATCAAACAACACAATGTGACGATGGTCACAATGGCACGTAAGTGTGGGCACCATAAAAAAATGAATCCCGGAATACGAATTGCCATGCAAAGCGGAAGGCAAAAGGTCTGCAGGGGCCGTCCAGGATCGCTTTATTCGTACCGCAGAGCTTCCGCCGGCAAAATCCGGGCGGCGGACCATGATGGGTACAGGGTCGATATAAAGGACACACCAATCGCCACCAGGGCGACCAAAACGCCGTCCCCGGCGCGTGGAGCGAAGGGCACGTAGTCGATGGAGTAAACCTCGGGCGAGAGCGAGATCAGGTGATAATGGCCGCCGATCCAAGACAACACATACCCAAGGATGAGGCCAATAACCGTTCCGAATGCTCCGATAACAACGCCCTGAGCGATAAACAGGCGTCGGACTTGCGAGCGGCGCGTGCCCATCGACATGAGCACCGCAATGTCCTTGGTTTTTTCCATGACCATCATCGTGAGAGAGATCAGAATGTTCAGTGCCGCCACGAAGACGATCAGACCTATGGTGATAAAGGTGACTAACCGTTCCAGGCGCAGGGCATGGAACAGCGCCTTGTTTTGTTCCATCCAGTTGGCGGTCATGAATCCGTGGCCTCCTGCTAGCTCGATCTCCCGGGCTACTTCCCGGGCTTTGTAGATGTCATCGATCTTGAACTCAATCGTGGAGACCACATCGCCCAAGCCGAACAGGCGTTGCGCATCGGAGAGCCGGGTGAAGGCCCAGGAAGTGTCGTAATCAAAAAAACCCGAATTGAAAATTCCCACCACTCGAAAACGGATGTACTTGGGAACCATGCCGAAGGGCGTGAGTTCCCCTTGCGGGCTGGTCACCAGAACCACGGATCCGACAGTTGCGCCGAGAGCGTCGGCCATGTCCTTGCCCGGAATAATGGGTGGCATCGCGGCAACGCGTTGTTGGACGCCGGAGAGCAGGTCGGGGGACGTTGGAAGGCGGGTCTCTGACCCCCTCTGGCCGGGTCGAAGACCCGACCCGACACTTGCAGATTGTTCGCCTCGAAGATCCGACCCGACACTGGGAAGGCTCTCCTCCAAATCGTTGGCTGAGCCAATCGTGATCGACTTCAGAAGGTCGCTGACCTTGCGCTCTTCGGCTGGAATCATGCCCTTCAAAACTGCCCCACTGGCTCTCGGGCCGCGAGAGATCAGCACTTTCTCATAAATCGCCGGGGCCGCCGCAATCACGTGCGGCTGTTTGGAAAACCGCTCGAGCAGCGGCCGCCAGTCCTTGATGCCGTCGCTCTGAACCCGCATGAGGCTGATGTGCGCGGTCGAGCCCAACAGGCGATCCTGCAAGTCCTGGCGAAATCCGTTATTGATGGCGAGCGCCACAATCAGGGAGGCGACACCGGCTGCCACTCCTGCAATCGAAATGGCAGTAATGACGCCAATGAAGGCTTGACGCCTTTTGGCACGCAGGTAGCGGGTGGCAACGAAGAGTTCGAAGCGCATGAGGAGCTTTCAGCTATCAGCTTTCAGCTTTGCGTCTGGATTATAAACAGTTCAGCCGGGGAAGGATGGCGGGGACCGAGTTCCGGTAGGTGCGGTATTCCTCTCCGAAACGCTGCTCGAGTTCTGCTTCTTCCATTCGGATCATGATGGCGCCGGTGATCAAGGCAAAGGCGGTGAGCGCGTAAAGCGCAACCAGGCCGGTCCCGATGCTCCATGCCAACATTTCACAAAGGTGTCCGAGATAGACGGGATGGCGGACGCGAGAGCGGATTCCGGAAGTGATCAATCGCTGGTCCGGGTAGTCCGGCCGAATCTCGGCGAGGCCGCCTAGTTGGGCACCGGTGAAGTTTTTTTTCGCGTGAGGGTAAATCCAAAGGCCACAGCCAAACCAAAACGCAGCGGGCAGCCAGGACCACCAACTGGTGTATAACAACACTTCGCGCCATGGCCAGGTAATGGCGCCTACGACGACCCACATTGCTATCCAGAGCGGAACCAAGACGAGATAGGGATTGCGACGCCGCGAACGCCAGTATTCGGCAAAAGGATGAATGGCAAGCCATAAGCCAGGGACGGTGGAGTAAACCACGCACGCGAGCCAAGCCAGGAGATGGAGGATGGGGAGCATGACAGGGAGTCGAGTCTGCGCAAAAACCGACGCTGCGCTTCGCATTTCAATTTCCCTCGAATGTCGTCATCCTGAACCGGCGTTAGGCGGTGAAGGATCTGGCGTGCAGCGCAGATGATGCCGTTCTGCACGCTAGATCCTTGGCGGGCTGAACGCCCGCTCCGGATGATGACATGGTTATCAGGTTCCCTGGCCGCGAGATGAACAAATTTTTGTGCGATCCGTTGGCCAAGCTCCGGTTATCGGCCACGGACCAGGACCTTGGCAGTTCCCATATTGTCAAAGCGGTCGTAGGCACGAACAACGACAACATGTTCCGGGTCATCTGCACTCGAATTGGCAGACCTCCTGGCTCCCGTGCTGGCCTGTTGCAGCGCGGACTCACTGTCGTTGCCCGACAGCTTAATCTGAAAGTTGTAGTCTTCCGCCCGGTTGTCCGAGATCTGGTCCACCGGCTCGATAAATTGCCAGTCGCCCGCATCAACGGAGTATTCGGCCCGCTTGATCGGCGAAAAGCCGTCGGCGGCGTGGAAAGTGACGTGAATTTGTCCGCCTTGCATGGAGGCCGTCAGGCCTTCGATTTGGGGAGGAGTGGTGTCAACTTCGAAACGTCCGCTTTCCTTGTCGCTGGTAAGAGCGTCCCCAGGGGAATGCGAGGGCGCGTCGGAAGCGACTACTTTGATGGTGTAGCCGCCATCCGGAAGCAGCCCGGCGTCGAAGGAGTAAAACTTGTCGGTGATCCCGTCTTTCAAAAGCAACCAGCGGGACTCGTGATCGCCGCGATAATAAATGGAATAGACCAGTTGGTCGTCATTATCATCGTGAGCCGACCACTTCAGGCTAATAGCATCACGGTCGCGCATAGGCGCCGGCGGCGGCATGGTGATTGCGGGATCGACGTTGACCGGCTTAAGTATCTGCGGGTAGCGCATGCCCACTTGCATGGTGACATCGTCGATCTGCGGGGCTACATTCTTCGGCAGGTAGTTAATGACAACGCTGTCCACGCGCGGTGCGGGATTGCCGGCTCGCAGCACCGCTCTCCATTGAACGAAACGTGCAGCTGGAACGTTAAGAGAAGCGTCTTTTTGGAAGTCAACCGGCTGCCAGGAACTCCAGTTTCGGTCTGGGTTGTCTACATTTCCGCTGCGGGCGAAGAGCTGAACGTTTCCGACTCCCCGGAATTGAGCCCGACCCCAACGCGAGAAGATGTGGGCATCGAAAATGTCGCTGTCGTAAGTGCCTTCCGCGGTGAGCGCCGGGCCAACCTGGAACACCTTGCCCAGATTGCTGGTGGAAGCATAAAGGCCGCCCCCAGGAGCCTTGGCAAAAGCTGTGACTTGGGTAGCGCCAGCCTTGATTAGATCGATGAATTCATCCTGCCCGGTAATGGAGAAGATGTGTCCCCGGTTTCCGGTGCCAGCCAGCAGATTGCCGCGTTCGTCGAAAGCCAGAGCGTAGACAAGGTCATTGGAGGAGGTCCAGATCCGCAAGGGTGAACCGTCCGGGGCGATGCGATAAACCTCCGATCCTCCCGTGGCGCCGAGGCCGGGTGCCGGAAATGCGATTGGTCCCGCGGGGATCGTCGGGCCACCCATAGGCTGGATTTGCATCCCTCCCATAGGAGCGTTGATCGCCGTGCCGGCTGGGACATTCGAGGGCATCCCGCTGGCGCGCTTTTCCCCAGCCCCGGCCGCATAGATGTTCCCTGCATCGTCGATGGCTAGCGCTGTGATCTCTTTTTTCGGAGCACTATAAAGAACGAATGCTTGCCCGGTGGGCGCAATACGGTAGACCAAGCCGCTGCCGTCCGAGCCGGCAATCAAGTTACCTTTTGGATCGAGCGCGAGCACACGGATGTGCGCCTCATCACTCTTGAAAAAGACGGTATGCTCCCCCTTGGGCGTGACCCGGTAAATCTCGCCGTGATCGCCGGTCGCGATGTAGAGGTTGTCCTGACTGTCCAGGGCCAGGTCCCAAATGTATTTTGTGCCAGGATCGAAATAGACGCTGGAGGACCATGTGGGACCCTGGTCGGCCTTGCCTTTCTCATTGCGGGTCGGCGCGTTCTTCTTCTGCTCGATTTTATAAACCTTGCCGTCAGGAGAAGTGGCGGCGTAGATCGCGCCTTTCTTATCGGCCACGAGGGCTTGGACTTGAAGTTCCTGTGGCTCGAAAATTGTGCTGGCCTGGCCGTCGGACGTGATTCGGTAGAGCCGGGCTGGGGCGCCAGTGGCAGCAAAGAGCGTGCCAGAGTCGTCGGCAGCTATAGACCAGATGTAAGTGGACGGCGTGGTATAAAGCGGCTTGAAAGCGGGAGCCAGTTGCAGCCCGCCAGTGCTGCGGACGGCCACTCCCTTGGCTGTGCCCTTGTAGAGCTCGTCAAACTTCGACTGTTCCCACGTACGGGTGCCTTCCGTAAAAGCAAGGACCGTCAAGAAAACTACAACTAGGATTGAAAACAGCTTGCGTCGATCAGTAGACAAATTCGTACCTCTCATCGATTTCCAGGGTTCCAGGGAAATTTCAGACTATCACGGTTTGCACGTGTCCGGGTGCAGCGGAGCGGTAAGCGGCGGCAGTCATGCTCGGCGAGACCCATGTCTCGCAAAACCGGCGAGACATGGGGCACCGCGGCAATTACTTGATCGTAATGGTCAACAACTGGGCACCGGAAACAACGTAATCTAGCGCTGTGGAAGCCTCGTTCACCGAGGATTCTCCCAACACCACCATCTCCTGCGTGCCACGCATTCCTTCCATGACGTTCATCACGGAAAGCGGGAGGGTTGGCATGACCTTGTCGGCCACCATGGCTTCCGGATCGGCTTCCAACAGTGAAACGTACAGCCGGTTGTTGGAATGCTCTTTGTTCAGCAGGGCAATGGTGGAGGGCAGGTCCAGCTTGCGGCTGAACATCGGAACATTGCGGCGCATATGGTCCAAGGTGTCACCGTCGCTGACGAGAATGCGCAGAGGACCCTTGGACGTGGAGGTCGGCACGTGCAGCTTAATTTGACGCACGATCCTCTCGCCACGATAAGGACGAAGCACGGTTTCCACGGTGATCTCGTCGCCAGGCCGGGCCTCGGTGACGTCTGTGCGGACGTTCTCGAGACGGGCAAAGCGGCGTTCTTTTACCAGGTCGAAATCGAGTTGCACGCCTTGGATCTTGGGCTGTTGGTAAGCATTGTCGAAAATTCGCCCGAAGCGATCGCCCAGAGAGAGCGCGACCTGCAGGGCCGCCGGAGCCGCTCCATCGCTCGGCGCGAACATGTTCTGCAGGGTCACATCCGGGTAGCCATTGACGCTGATGTGGCCATTCAACCGGTAAGTAACTTCTTCTCCGTATTCATTCAAGCCGCGCAGGGCGTTGAAGACGGTGGCCATCATGGCGACAGGGCTGAGGCGCGCGTTATTCAGCACCTCATAATGAAATTGCTTGTCGGCCGGTCCCCCGTGGATATTGAGCGTGACGGGAATCATCTGCGGGTCTCTGCCCAACATGCCCATGATGCCGGTGTGGCGGTCCTGTACAAAGGAGCCGACCGGCTCGGTAGCGTTCACAATTTTGAACGCGTTCAAGGGCGACGGCAGTGTGGCCAAGATCTGCGCCTTGGTCATGGGTATATCCACCATGCCGTACTGCAACAGTGGGTGGCCACAGGCCAGAAGCCGCTGCGGATCGATGTAGGTTACGGTGCAGGTGGCGGCAATATCCATGTCGCCGCGAACCAGGACGGCGCTTACCGCGGAACCGGCTTCCAGCGGTTCGGGCTGCTTAATATCGCTGACCGAACCAGCGCCCATGACCGGGATAATGCCGGCAGAGGCAAACTGCGGCGCGAAGCGCCGCACGGTTTCCTCGTCAAAACCGTTGAATACCAGCGGGGTATCGATCGGTTTCAGGTAGTTGGCGACGCTTTGAAGCAGAAGAGCGCTGGGGTCTCCGGGTCCAGAGGTCTTGCTGGGCACGCTGGGACCTGACCGGGCAGACGGCATTTCCACCGGCTTGCTGCGATCCATGGCGTTGATTTCCAGCATTTCCGCGATCGGGGTCACCCCGGCAATCGGCTCCTTGGAAAACTCGCCGATGCGGAAGGCAAGCGCGCCCGCCAGCTTGCCATCAATGTAAACAGGGCTCCCGCTCATGCCGGCGACGACACCCGTGTACTCAACTTTCTTCCCGTGCAGACGTATGAGGATAATGTCGCCCCTGGGGCCGTTGATGTTCTTAAGGATGCCCAAGACCTCGACGTCCATCGGCTCGGGTTTGACGCCTTCGAACACCGTATAGGCGACGCCCTTCATGCCGGTATGGATCTGGTCTACAGAGATGGTCTGGATGTCAGTGGAAGTCTCGGCTGCGGTCACACAAACGGGCAACAAACAGCAGAGGGCTGCGAGAGCAAAGTACAATTTTCTCATCAGTTCGCCCAATACACTCCGGCGCCGAACAGCACGCCTGTACTCAGCTTCAGTGTGTCAGATTCTCGGGGGAAGTCCCAAAAAACGAGCACATCTACCAAACAGCGAAGCAGTGCATCTATACTAGCACGGGATTTTCCTGAGGCAACCCATGTTTTACAGGCAGTTGGCAATGTTTTCCGGCCAGGTCCGTAAAATTTTCACGCTACTTACCTTGCTCGGATTGGGCTTGGGAACGCCGGTTTTGAACCGGTGCGCCTTCGCTCAGCCGCAGCCTTCGAGTCAAAGCTCGTCGGGTCAGCAGAACCCCAACCAGCAGACGCCTCCCCCGGAGGCGGGAGGGCCTGGAAATGACGTTGGGCCCTACGCCATCCCCAAAAAGAAGGAGGAGCCACCGCCCCCGCCGCCGCCACCAAAGCCTTCGAAGGTGGAGGGCATGCCGGACTACTCCATCCGGGTGGATGTGCCCATCGTCAATTTGGACGTTTCAGTCATGACCAAGAATGGCCAGTTCATTCCCGGGCTGAAGAAAGACAACTTCAAGATTTACGAGGACGGGGTACCGCAGAAGGTCGCAAACTTCAGCCAACAGGAAGCACCAATCACGGCGGTCATGCTGATCGAATTTGCCTCCACCAACTACAACTACCTTTACGACGCGCTGAACGCCTCTTATACATTCGCCAGCCAATTGAAAAAGGAAGACTGGGTGGCGGTAGTCGCCTATGATATGAAGCCGCAGATTCTGGTGGATTTCACCCAGGATAAGCGCGCAGTCATGGGTGCGCTGAACATGATGCGCATACCCGGATTCTCGGAGCGGAATCTGTTCGACTCGCTCTATGACACGCTGGACCGGATCGAGGGGGTCGAAGGACACAAGTACATCATTCTGATATCCAGCGGGCGAGATACCTTTAGCAAGATTAACCTCGATCAGATCATCAAGAAGATCAAGGCGACCCAGAACGTTACGATTTACGCCGTCAGCATAGGTCGCGCATTGCGGGAATGGCTGGACTCCCATGGCTACGCTGGCGGGATTCAGAGCACTGACTGGCTGCAGGCCGACAACCAGATGAATACCTTTGCCAAGCTTACCGGCGGACGAGCCTACTTCCCGCGCTTCGAGGGCGAGTTGCCGGAAATCTTCCACGACATTTCAGCCGACGTTCGCAACCAGTACAACCTCGCCTATCACCCGAGCAACACCAAACTCGATGGCAGCTATCGCAAGTTGAAAGTCGAGTTGGTGGGACCTGATGGCAGCCCTCTGAAGGTGCATGACCAGAAGGGCAAAGAGGTCAAATACCAGATCATTGCCCGGGAAGGGTACACGGCGAAACATCAAGTGGAGTAGCTCGTATAGGAGCTAGTAGCTAGTGAAGATGGAAGAAGTGGTCCAACAGAAACAGCGATCCTACGCCCAGGAATACCAATAAAGCCATTCGTACGCCGGGCTCTTTGTTGACCTCGGGTATCAGGTCGGAAGCAGCGACGTAGATCGTCACGCCGGCCGCGAGCGGCAGGCCGGCGCCGACTTCGTGGCGGAATATCGCCATCGTCATGACCCCAGCTACGGTGGCAACTCCCAACAGCATGGAGGCACCCCAGGCCACTCCACGACTCCGTCCGCTGGCCAGCATCACCGAGGAAATCGTGAATCCTTCCGGAATCTTGTGCAGAAAAACAGCAAGAAAGATGATCCAGCCCAGCCAACTGGACACGATGAATCCCGAGGCGATCGCAATGCCGTCAAAGAAGGTGTGAATTATCAGGCCAATCAGCACTGAATAACTTTTGTGCACTTCTACGAACTCGTCGGTGTGAGTTTCTTCGCCGAAGTGGAAATGCGGGGTGACGGTGTGCTCGAAGAAATGAATGATGAGATAGCCGAGCAAGACCAGAAACGCAGCGCTTTTGCCGCCTAGCGCGAGGCTCTCCGGAACCATCTCCACGATGGAGGTTGCCAACATGAATCCGGCGCCGAGCGCGACAAAGTATCTTAAATAAGAACGCTCCCAATGCTTTTGAACAATGATGGCGCCGCCGAAAACGTTGGCGGTCGCCGCCGTGAGACCCAGCAGCAAGCTGAGGATGATCGGATTCATTGGTGAAGGAGCAGAATACCAGTAGCTAGTAGCTAGTACCTAGTACCCAGTACTGAGAAACTGAGATCCACACTCGACAGCTCTCGAGATTATTGTGTGGGGCCGGGTCTTTGACCGGGCCCGGCGGGTCAGAAGCCCGCTTCCACCTTGGGAAAAACTAGCTCGGAACTCGGTGCTCATCCCGAATGCCGGATATGCATCACATCGCCGTCGTTGACGATGTAGTCCTTGCCTTCCAGCCGCAGCGTGCCTTTGGCACGGGCGTTGGCTTCAGAACCGGCCTCCAGGAGTTGGTCCCAGTGAATGGTTTCGGCACGGATGAAATGTTTTTCCAGATCAGAGTGAATGGCTCCGGCGGCTTCGACGGCGCGGGTTTTGGCGGGAATGGTCCAGGCGCGGCATTCGTCTTCTCCAACCGTGAAGAAAGAGATCAGGCCAAGAAGCGCATAGGTGGTACGAATCAAGCGTACGAGGCCGCTCTCTTTGAGTCCGTAACTGGAGAGAAACTCAGCGGCGTCGGCATCGGTCATTTCTGAGAGTTCCGCCTCAACTTTGCCACAAATGGCAGTCGCGGCGGCGTTGGGACGCGAAGCCACCTCGGTCAGCTTGTATTTCGCGACAGCGCTCTCCAGTTCCTTGCCCAGCTCAGCGCTCTCGTTGATATTGAGCACGTACAGGATGGGTTTCTCGCTGAGGAACATGAATCCGCGGATGCGCTTTTTGTCCTCGGGGGTCATCTCCATTTCGCGCAGTGGGCGTTCGGTTTCCAGGTGTGCTTTGGCGCGCTTCAGCAGGTCGAATTCGTGTTCCAGTTCCGGCGAGCGCATCTTCTTTAAATCTTTTTCCAGACGCTCCAGGCGTTTCTCGATCTGCCCCAGATCGCTGATCATGAGGTCAAACTCCACGTTCTTGATGTCGCGAAGGGGGTCAATCTCGCCCACATGCGGGATTGCAGGATCCTCGAAGGCGCGGACCACGTGCGCTAGGGCGTCTACCTGGCGCAGGTGTCCGATGTACGCGGTTTCTTTCAGGGCTTCCTGGCCGATGGCGCCGACGTCCACATACTCCACCGAAGCGTGCACCAGTTTTTTGGGGTTGTAGAGGGCGGCGAGGCGGTCGAGGCGGTCGTCAGGAACCTTGGCGACTCCAACGTGGGCCTCACGAGGATTCGCGAAAGCATTCTCGGAGAGTTGCGCCTTGGTGAGAATGCGAAATAGTGAACTTTTGCCCACCTGGGGCAGGCCGATGATGCCGGTTTTCATAAGAAAGCTTCCAGCTCCTGGCTGCCAGCTGCGTAAGCAGAATAACAAGAATTGTCAGAGAAGGGCCGTGACGTGCTGCCAGTTAGGGACAAGGAAAAGCAGATTCCTCGCTACGCTCGGAATGACCAGGAAACAAAGAAAAACAGCCACGGATTCACATGGATTCACACGAATCAGAAGATCCATCTGTGTTCAGGCGAGCTGTCGAGCGGTGAGGTAAACAACTATGAGGCCTAGTAACAAGACTCCACCTTCCAGGCGCGTGGACCAGACGTGCAGCGCATTGAACTGCAAGCGGGCCGGATCGTTGCCGGCGACATTATCGATCTGACCCATAGACGCTCGCAGTGCCGTCATTTTCGGCGAAATGCCGAATTGCGAAATCAGGGTGAGGACCAGCATGAGGCAGACGCAGACGTGCCGTGCGGCAAGAGGATGCGCGGCCCCGGTGGTCAGGCGAGAGCAGGTCATCGAGCTAACGAGGAAGACAATTCCAGAAATGATTCCCATCCAATGCAGCCGGCTGAGAGATGAGCTCACCACGGAACCTGCCATGTGACGCGTGGGAAGCACGGAAAAAACGGTGGGGGCGAGAACAAAAGCGAAGAAGATTAGACCGCCCAGCCAGACGATCAGGGACATCAGCATCAGGAATCGCAGCAAGGACATGGGGTTACATTATGCCTAGCGCGGAGACTGTCAGCAATCCAGAATGGCAAACGGGCTGGTGAGTGCTTGTGTCGTCCCGATGGGACTTGTTCCAATTTCCGACTTCATCCCAGCGCTAAACCCTGGGCTATTTTCAGGGCACCCCTCCGGGGTTGTTTCTAAGTCAACTGCGAACTCGGAAACCAAGAACTGCTGTTCACACGGGCACGGACACGCTCTCCACAATCTCCCGCAAAACTTGCTCGGCTTGCTCCGACTTCTTCAGCGTAGAGGAATAGAGCGCGTTGACGACAACTCGATGGGCGAACACGGGTACGACCAGCGGTTTGAAATCCTCGGGAGTGCAGAAGGTCCGGCCTTCGAGAAAGGCCATGGCTTGTGCGGCACGATAGAGCATCTGGGATCCGCGGGGTGAAACACCCAGCGAGAGATATTCGGACTCCCGCGTCTTCTTCACAATTTCCAGCGTGTAGTTGACCAGCGCGTCGTCGACTCGCACGCGGACCACGGCCTGCTGCATCTCCAGCACATCGGCTGCGCTGAGCACCGGTTGCATCTTCTCCAGTTGCACGGCTCCCGCTGCAGAGCGAAGAATCTCGCGCTCTGCGTCTTCACCCGGATAGCCCATTCGAACGCGCATCAGGAAACGGTCCAGCTGCGACTCCGGAAGCGGGTAGGTTCCGTGATGCTCCACGGGGTTCTGGGTGGCAATCACCAGGAATGGCTGAGGCAGAGGATACGAGTGCACGTCCACCGTGACCTGGCCTTCATTCATTGCTTCCAGGAGTGCCGACTGGGTCTTAGGTGTAGTGCGGTTGATCTCGTCGGCGAGGAGGATGTTCGTGAACACCGGGCCGCGCTTGAACTCGAAAGCCTGCTCGACGGCCGACCAGATCGAAATGCCCAGCACGTCGCTGGGCAGCATGTCGCTGGTGAACTGCACCCGTTGGAAGCTGCAATCGATCGCGCGAGCCAGCGCCTGGCCTAGCGTAGTCTTTCCGACTCCAGGCACACCTTCAATCAGCAAGTGGCCGCGGGCAAACATCGAGACCAGCGCCAGGCGAACCACCTCGTTCTTTCCGCGAATCACGGCGCGCACAGCGTTTTCCAGCTGCGCAGAGCGCGACGTGGCAGTTCCCGTCTGCATGGGCATTAAATTTGATTTTACTATGGGTGGTGAGGAGGGCCGAGGACAGTTGGGTTACGGAAGTCATAAGCTGCTGTCAGCTCTCAGCTATCAGCTCTCAGCGAAAACAACAGCGAGGAAATGAGGGCTGAAAGCTGAAAGCTACTGCTCAAAATCTGCCGGGCGGCCGGTCAGGCGCTCGATACGCTTTGCGATGGGCGGATGGGTCGAAAACAGATTACCGAAATTCATTCCCAGCAGCGGTTGCACGATAAACAGGTGAGCCGTTGAAGGCGATGCAACCATGGGCAGGCGGCGCGAGTAAGCGTCGAGTTTCTTCAGTGCACTGGCCAAAGCATAGGGATTTCCCGTGTAGTGCGCGCCGCTGGCGTCGGCCTGATATTCGCGCGAGCGCGACACGGCAAACTGGATCAGCATGGCGGCGATCGGCGCCAGAATCAGCATGAACAGAGCGGCCAGCCCGCCTCCTCGATCACGATCGTCGCGCTCCATGCCGCCGAAAATCATGGCCCACTTGCCCATGTTGGCCAGCATGGTGACGGCTCCAGCAATGGTGGCGGCAATCGAGCTGATCAGGATGTCTCGATTGTTCACGTGTCCGAGTTCGTGGGCCAGCACACCTTCCAGTTCCTCGTCGTTCAGCAGGTTGAGAATCCCTTGCGTGACTGCAACCGAAGCATGTTGCGGGTTGCGGCCGGTGGCGAAGGCGTTTGGCGAATCGCTCGGGATCACGTAAATCTTGGGCATGGGCAGCCCGATTCTCTGGGTCAGACGCTCGACTACCTGGTAGACGCGAGGCAGTTCTTCACGGGTGACCGGCTGGGCGCGATAAGTGGCCAGGGCGATCTTGTCGGAGAAGAAATAGGCGATGAAGTTCATGACCGCCGCGATGACGAGAGCGAAGATCATGCCATTCTGCCCGCCGAAGGCTCGGCCGATGAAGAGCAAAAGCAGAGTTAATGCCGTCAGCAAGAATGCGGTCTTGAAAGTGTTGCCCATGAACTACAAACCCTCAACCATATAGATGTTACACGCCCAGGTGAGATTCAGGCTGTGATACGAGGCCGGGGGCAAACTGCACCACTACCAGGCCGGGAGGGTCGCGGTTCCGCGGAGAGTTCGGCGCTGCACGCGAGATCCTGGGCCAAGCTAAAGCTTGGCCCAGGATGAAGATCGGAGAAGTGGAGGTATGCAACGGCGGAGGCGGGTCAAAGACCCGTCCCCCACAGTGTTAGGTTCTCAAGCCTTCTGCGCTTCGCGTTTCACGGCGCGATGAAGCGTCTGATCCAAGGCGGCCTTGGCTTTCTCGTAGTCCTGCTGAGAAATGCGCCCTTGCTGCCGCTCTACTTCGAGCTCGAACAGTTCTTCCTTCAGCGCCTGCAACAGCAGTCCCGAATGATTCGAGTTGCTGCGAGCCGTGACTGTCGGCGCCGCAGTAGCGGGAGCCGCCGCCGCTTTTGTCAGTCGCGCAGCGGACGGGCGCGGAACCTCGACCGTCTCGTCCTGATCAATTCCCTCTAGAACTCCGCCTTTGGCCGGGGAACGCTTGGAGATGTAATAACCACCGCCTGCCAACATCACGGCGAAGGCTCCCAGAATGTACCAGCGGTATTTATCCAGCGGATCAGGGGCATCGATGGGCGGTCCCAATCCTCCGCCCGGGCGAGAGTCGCGGCCAGAGGCCTGGCCTCCGCCCATTCCCCCACCTCCTGCTTCGCCGCCGGACTCATTGCGCGCGGGCAGATTTCCGGTGCCCGACACCTTGAACGCGAGCCCCTGGTTGGCCTGGGCGTTGGAGACAACTTCCACCTGGGAATCACTCTGTCCCGGGTCCTGCATGGACTGGTACGATGCCGGGCCGGAAAACTGCATCGATTTCGGGAGCACCACCACGAAGTGGTCCATACCGTAGAGCGGCTTGGGGTCGAGGTTGGCCGATCCGGAATACGGCAAGTGATACTGCACCTGGAACTGGGTCTCGCCCGGCCGCAGCGGGAAGATGAAGGCGTAGCGGTTCTTCTCCTTCTGCGGAACGGCCGTGGCGTTAATGGGCTGGCCGCCGGCGGTCTTGGCCATGGCGGAGTCGACGGTCACGCCGTCCGGCAAATAAAACTCGAAGTTCTGGTCGTTCATCTGCGTCTTCGGAGGCTTCGACCGGTTGTCCACCGCAAACAGACGGGCAACCTTCAGGCTGCTGTCATCTGCTTCGATCCGCATGACGTCGGCGGTGACATTCAATCCCTCGATCTTTTTGGCCACATCGAAGACTTCCGCCTCGACCGAGGTTGTTCCCGGGGGCGCCATACGGTGATAGGTAACACCCTGGTGAATCACCCGAATGAGGTGGGGCGCATCGCCGGCCGGCAGTTTGAAGCTGAAATTGCCCTTGGAATCGGTCTTGGTGCGGGCCGCTTCTTCCATGCCTTGCGCCAGGTTGAGCAGGACGACTTCATCGCCGCTGGCGGGCTTGTTGCTCGTACCATTCTTGACCGTGCCGGTCAGGGTTTGCGCCGAGGCGAAACTGCTGAGGGCCAGTATGAGACCAGTTGCGGTAAATTTGAGGGAGGACTTCAAATCCTCGCTCCTTTCTTCTGCTTAGTTGGAGAACTAGCGGGGCCGGCTGATGAAGCCGCGGCTTCCAGGCGAGCAATCTCAGCCAGGATGGCAGCCGCTTCCTCTTCCAGAGAAGTTTTCATGGCCTGGTAATCGGCTTCCGGAAACTTGCCAGCTTTATATTCGAAGTTGAGATCACGCAGGTTTTCGTACACAACGTCTTTGCGTTCGCGCAAATAGGCGGCGCGCGTCTTTTTCGGATCCAGCTTCAGTGTGCCGGGCAGATAAAAGACGTAGAACACGACTGCCGCTGTGAACAGGAGACAAACACATAGAATGAATGGGGTCATATTTCGGTGTCCTGCTGCGCTTTTTTACGGAAGATATCGAGTTCAGAGCCGCTGACCGGCAAGACGCCTCCGGGGGCCACCGGCGCGGGACGCTTGCTCCAGGCGCGCACGATGAAGATGGTGGTGGCAAGTCCCAGCGCAAGTGCCAGGAAGGGCATGATCCAGGCCACCCGGTTGAAACCGGTGGTGGTGGGCGCGGCAATTACGACGGTGCCGTATTTCTGGACAAAGCCCTGCAGGATGAGGTCGTCATTATCGCCGCGATCGAGGGCGGCCATCAATTCGCCGCGCATGCGATCTGAATATGAGCAGCCTACGTGGTTGCATTCCAGCAGGATCTGGCTGCAGCTGCACACGCACATCATCTTGTGGCCGAGTTGATTGAAACGAGCGCCCTCGTCTCCCGCGCCCATGAGCGCAACGATGGCGATGAATAGAGCCGCGAACTGCAGGGAGCACTTAAGCAGCCCGCGGGAACGCCGAATTGTGGATCGTGTAAGCAACTTCACCTCAGCGGCTGACGCCGGTTCCTTCTGAGCATCTAGCGGCACACCTGAAGGCATGCCCTGATACGAAGCCTCTGATTTCCGACCTGATGAGGCACGGCCGAAGCCATACCCT
This sequence comes from Terriglobales bacterium, assembly GCA_035272945.1. GTDB lineage: Bacteria > Acidobacteriota > Terriglobia > Terriglobales > Acidobacteriaceae > Gp1-AA122. The sequence continues at coordinate 10,617 of DATEPX010000235.1, read as the reverse complement.
GCCTAGTCACCGGCTCCGGCGGGAACGGCCTGGGCGCGAGCAGGTACAGTGACCCGCACGGCCGCAGCGTTCGGCACGAGAGCCGACAGTGTTCCGAAAATCATGACGAGCAACCCGGTCCAGATCCACGGAACCATCGGGTTCAGGTGCGCCTTGATGATCGGACGCCCCGTGTCCTGGTTAAGGCCTTCGTAAACGACGTAGAGGTCCGTGATCAGTAAGGGATTTTTCCCGGTGAACGTGGGAAAAATACGCGGAATGGTCTGCGGCTGCTGGCTGGCTTTGTAAAAGCGCCGCTCAGGATATAACGTCGTGAGCTGCTGGTCGCCTTTGAAGACCTTGATGATCGCCCACTCGTTGCCGTAATTCGGATTGTCGTCCTGGGTGTAGGACTGGCAAACCAGGGTGTAGGGACCGAGCGTCATCTTATCGCCGAAACCCATCTCCTTCTCTTTGTCCTGATTGAAGGCGGTACCCAAAATTCCGATAACCACCATGGCCACGCCGAAGTGCACGACGTATCCGCCGTAGCGGCGGGTATTACGGTGCCACAAATGCACCATCGAAGCCGCCAGGTTCTGGCCCGTGTGACGGGAGATCACGCGGCCTCCGCGTACGAACTCAGAGACCACGGTCAGGATTACAAGGACGCCCAGCATAGCCGCCATCAGCGCGTAGAAATACGAAATGTCATTCCATGGGCGCACGCCGAAGATCATCATGCCGATGCCCACGGCAACCGCACCAAGGCTGGGCCACAGGAAGTTGCGTTTCAGGCTGTCCAGGGACGTCTTGCGCCAGGCCAGCAGCGGTCCCAACGCCGTCAGCAACAGAAGCAGAAGCGCAACTGGTACCGCGACCTTGTTATAGAACGGCGCGCCTACGGTGATTTTCTTGTCCTCGACCAACTCGGAGATTTTGGGGAACCAGGTACCCCACAACACGGTGAAGCAGGCCAGCAGCAGAAGCAGGTTGTTGAACAGGAAACTCGACTCGCGCGAAACCAGCGACTCGAGCCTGTGTTCGGTCTTCAAATGCGCCTTATTCTTCACGAAAAAGAAGGTGAACGTGGCCAAAGTAATCGCGAGAAGCCATCCAAACCACTCGCCGATGGAAGACTGAGCGAAGGCATGCACGGAGCTGATGATGCCACTGCGCGTCAGGAAGGTCCCGAGGAGTGCCAGCCAGAAGGTGGCAAATACCAGCCACATGTTCCACACTTTCATCATGCCGCGCTTCTCCTGCATCATGACGGAATGCAGGAAAGCGGTTCCGGTCAACCAAGGCATTAGGGAGGCGTTTTCCACCGGGTCCCATCCCCAATAGCCGCCCCACCCGAGCACGGCGTAGGCCCAATGCGCTCCCAGGAAAATGCCGATGGTGAGAAACATCCAGGTCACCATGGTCCAGCGGCGGGTAATGTGAATCCACTGCTCACCCTGGTAACGCATGATTAATGCGCCAAAGGCGAAGGCGAACGGGATCGTCATTCCCACGTAGCCCAGGTACAGCATGGGCGGGTGAATCACCATCTCGGGATATTGCAAGAGTGGGTTCAGTCCGTTGCCGTCGGCAGCCCGCTCGCCTTGCATGACGGCGAAGGGGTGGGCGGCGAAGTTAAGCAGCAAGAGAAAGAAAATTTGTACGCCGGCGATAATGACCGAAGCGTAAGCGAACAGTCTCTGGTCGGTCTTGTGGCGCAACCGGAGCACAAAGCCGTAGGCCGCCAGCAGCAGTGACCAGAAGAGCAGAGACCCTTCCTGTCCTGACCACAACACAGCGAATTTGTACGGACCAGGCAGGTCGCGGTTGCTGTGATGGAAGATGTAGGCGATGGAAAAATCGTCACGAAACGCGGCCATGACGAGCACAACGGCGGCAAACAAGACCGCTGCAAAAATCGCCACTCCGGCGCGACGGGCGGTTTCGCCCAGCCGTTCCGAATCCGGGCCTTCCCGCACCAGGGCCAGGATGCCCGCAAGGAACGAATAGAGGGCCAAAACCAGAGCAATGAGAAGCGCAAAACTGCCAACTTGTGACATGGGAAGCTCTTATTTTTTCAGAAACAAGCGGCCGTGGCAATGTTAGATGCCCCCGGCGTGCAATTACAGAGACTAGAACCCCTTGAGAAATTCAAAGTCACAGCTTGCTTTTGTGACGAAGAAAAGCGTTCAGCGGGTGGCTTCCGCCGGGCCCCACAGCGGCTTATGAGTGTAATTATCTCCTAAACGACTGCAGAAAGAAACCTCCAGAAGGACACAATGTATTATGTCCGGTTAGCCTCTTGTTATGATGTTGATGGACACTGTCCAAAATAAATGTGCCCTAATCTGAAAATTCAAACGCATGAGTAGTCCTGAAGTCGCATCCCCTGTCCGACAGCCGTTAAAAGTGCTGATCGTCGAAGATAGTGCTCCCGACGCGGAGCTCATGGTCCATGAGCTGCGCCGGGCCGGGTTCGAAGTCAACTGGGAGCGGGCCGATAAGGAGCCGGATTTTCTTGCCTGTCTGGCCGAGTCCCCTGAACTAATCCTGGCCGACTACACGCTGCCGCAATTCAGTGGTCCGCGTGCCTTGGAAATCCTGCAGGAACGTGGCCTGGGAATCCCTTTCATTGTGGTTTCGGGCACCATTGGCGAGGACCGTGCGGTCGCTATGGTGAAAGAAGGCGCCGCCGACTTTCTCCTGAAGAGCGAACTGCCTCGCCTCGGCCCGGCGGTCATGCGGGCTCTACAGGGAGTGCGCAAAATTGCGTATTTCTCCATGGAGATCGCCCTGGAATCCGGAATTGCGACCTACAGCGGAGGTCTGGGCGTCCTCGCCGGTGACACCATTCGATCTGCCGCCGATCTCCAAGTGCCCCTGGTCGCGGTCTCGCTGGTTCATCGGAGAGGGTACTTTCTGCAGCGTCTGGATGCAAGCGGGTGGCAAGTCGAGGAAGCAGCGGAGTGGCGGTTGGAAGACTACTTAACCGAGATGCCGTCCCGGGCGAGGGTGGAGATCGAAGGGCGAACGGTCCATCTCCGGTGCTGGAAATACGAGGTCAAGGGTGTGAGTGGTTACTCGGTCCCGGTCTACCTGCTCGATTCCTGCCTTGCAGAAAATAGCGACGCGGATCAAGAACTGACGCATGTGCTCTACGGCGGCGATTCCTGCTACCGGCTTTGCCAGGAGATTGTGCTGGGGATCGGCGGGGTACGCATGCTGCGCGCCCTGGGTTACGACGCGATCGAACGCTTCCACATGAACGAAGGCCACGCCAGCCTTCTTACCCTGGAGCTATTGCAGGAAGAAGCGCGGAAACAAGGACGGGAGCGCGTTGACATGAATGATCTGGCGGTAGTGCGACCCAAATGTATCTTTACGACGCACACGCCGGTTCCGGCCGGGCACGATCAGTTTCCGCTCGGCGTTGTCAGCCGTGTGTTAGGACATCAGGAAGATTTTTCGGATTCCTTTGCCAGCGACGTAGCGGCGCGCGTTTTTGGACGCCGGCAAAGCGGTTCTGCGCCGAAATCGTTCCCCGATGGTCAAGGCATGCTGAACATGACCTACCTGGGACTCAACATGAGCCGGTACGTCAATGGAGTAGCCAAGAAGCACGGAGAAGTGTCGCGCCTGATGTTTGCGGGCTACCGGATTGATGCCATCACCAACGGGGTCCACGCCGGCACCTGGACGTCGCCGGCCTTCCAAGCCTTGTACGATCGCCATATCCCGGACTGGCGGCAGGACAATTTTAGTCTTCGCCATGCCGAGAGCATCCCGAAAGATGAAGTCTGGGATGCCCACATGCGAGCCAAGACTCAGCTGCTCGAGGTGGTCAACCAAAAAGCCGCGGTGGCGATGATGCCGGACGTGCTGACGATCGGCTTTGCCCGTCGGGCGACCGCCTACAAACGTGCCGATCTTCTTTTCACCGAGATCCAGCGCTTGAAGAAGCTAGCCGAGGCCGGCGGACTGCAGGTGATCTATGCCGGCAAGGCCCACCCCAGCGACCAGGATGGCAAGCAGCTGATCCAGCGAATCCTGCGCATCAAAGAAGAGTTGAAAGACGACATCAGCATTGCCTTTGTCGCGAACTATGACATGCAGCTGGCCAAACTCATGACGGCCGGAGTCGATCTGTGGCTGAATACGCCCCAACCTCCACTCGAGGCCTCCGGAACCAGCGGCATGAAAGCTGCCCTGAACGGTATTCCGAGCCTCAGCATCCTTGACGGCTGGTGGCTGGAAGGACTGATCGAAGGCACCACGGGATGGGCCATCGGAGGTCGGGACGGGCACGAGAACACCAACGGCGGGTCTCAGGATGCCGATTCGCTCTATACCAAGCTGGAGCAGAAGATCATTCCCATCTTCTATCAGAAGCGGGGGCGTTTCATTGACGTCATGCGCCACGCCATTGCGGTCAACGGCTCCTTCTTCAATACCCAGAGAATGCTGCAGCAGTATGTTTTAAGCGCATATTTCGGCTGATTCCCACGACCAGGACCCTGGGAAAACCTGGGGACCGCACGTCGGTAATCGTTAGTAACCTTGCGCCACAACCGCCCGATGAGTTCTGATTGACCCGATCGAAGTGTGGGCAATAAGTGTGTCTTCGGAGGAAGACGTTGCGCGTGGGCGAGGAAAGATGGGAACTGGCTATTCTGGCCACAGTCCACGGCTTCTATTTGAAGCTGCTGCAGGACTATCTTGCCGGCGAGCTGCCCATTCCCACGGGCCTCGACAGCGACGCGCTGTCCAACGCTTCTGACAATTCTCATCACGCCCTGGAGAACATGCAGCGCTGGTTGCAGCTGCTCGACATGGCAGTAACTCCGGCCATGGTGCGCTGCGGGCTGACCGCGGAAACCGACCCGGAATTGGCTGAGGCCCTGCTCCGTTACTACGCCCGCAAAAAGGATCCCAGCGACCCAGACCGCGACCGGACGGACCTGGTGGCCACATTTCTCTATCGCAATCCACGGGTTCCCGGACAGTGGGAGCGGCGAGGGTACGCCCTTGACGGAATTCTGCCGATCCCGCCTTTTGAGATCGCTCTGACCGAGATTCTCGCCGATGGCGAAGTCACGCCCCTGTCAGGGGAAGAGATGCAATATCTCGCCGACCTAGATATTCTGCGCGCCAAGGCTGAGATTTTTCGCGATTTTGGCGCCTTCCTCGATTCCGGATTGCTGGAGAAGGTTCGCGAGGTCAAGCGTTCCCTGGGTTCCTCGTTCTACCACCCGGCGGTGCTGGGTTATCTGGCGCCCTTTAACGTGGGCCTGGGCAAGAAGTTCGATACTCTGTTCCGCGCCGCCAGCTTCGAGATCAAGACATTTGCCGAATCGGTCGAGCAACGGGGCGGCAGTATTGTGGGTCAGGTGGATGGCCGGGATGTCACCGTCGATTTGATATCGGCGATGGACGAAGAGGAACTTCTGGGAAGCGACTATGGCACGTCGCTGGCGCGTTTCCGACGTATTACCAAGCTCAAGAAGTCGATGGAAGGACAGCCGAAGGTGAAGATGGCGGCTGCAGCGGGGGTCTCCAATGTAACTGGGCCGTTCGTCCATGGGAAGCTTGCGGACGTCGCCGCGACGTCGGCGCGTCCTACCTCACCTTCCAAGCCTGCTGTGCCGCCGACATCTGACCCGCGCCTTATCACCCTGGAAGAGACCAAGCTGCGCAGCGTAGAAGAATCCATCCGTGCTTTTGTGCGCGCTGCCAATCCCAAGCTGCGCGAAATCGTGCCCATGACCTCTTTCAACCTGATTCTCACGGCTGCTGAGGCAGACGCGTTTTGCGCTGATTTTCTGGAGGAAGACAGTTTTCGCGCCGATCATGCCCGCATTCTGGTGCGCGTGGTGGCGATCGTGGCGCGCATGAGCACGGAAATCGAGGCACTCAAGCGCAAGCGTTTTACCCAGCTGGCCCAACCTCACGGGGACTCGGTCACCCTGCTGCTGGCGGCGGCCCGAACCGCCCGAGAAAATGCCACTCTCGTTCTGGACCTCGCCGACAAACGTGGTCTCAACGAAAAGGTAATCACCCTGGAGGCTTCACTGCAGAAATTGCGGGAACGCTCCGAGCTGGCGGAGAAGGCCTTGGCGGAACTGACCAGAAGCACAAAAAACTAGAAGCTTAAGAGGCGCACGCGCGGCCCCTCGTGTCTTCCGGGAAGAAGACTAACTCCTTTGGGGAGGGTCCAGGGGCCGCAGCAACCTGACCATTGCTCTTTCACGTGCGCGATCGGCTCGTTCCGATCTCACCTCTGCTCGTTTACGCCACACGAGGCAACTTTGCGGGGCAGCCTAAGCCCTCCCCTCTGCCGTCCCACGAAAAACTTATTCCTGTTCCGGAAAACGGAAATAGACGCAACACAGGCTCGCTTCTAAGTACAAGAAATTAAAGCAGTAGGTCGCATTCGTGCGTAGTTTCACGGCTTTGCCGGCTGGGTCTTCCGAAGGCCTGGGATTCCTAGATTCAGAACAAGGCGGAACGACACAGCGGTTGGTGCTTCTTTCTCCTGCGTTATATCCTCGCCTCGTGTCACGCTCGGTTGCCGCAGAACGCTCTCCGACTGCAGGGTTATTCCTGGGATTGATCATCACGCTGGGAGCAGTGGTGGCGTATTCCGCCTACATAACCGTGCAGATCTCCGGGCTGCGCGAGCTACAGCACGATCTTGCCGACCGAAACCGCAAAGACTCACTCCAGCTTCTGCGTATCCAGAATGATTTGAATTCGTTAGCGCTGGGGATGCGCGATATGCTGGACAACGACGAGCCCTACCCGCTCACTGCGTGGTCCGCGCAATTCCAGCGCATCCGGGCGGACCTTGACGACGCTCTTCATCGCGAGGAGCAGGTTGCTGTCGCCCACCGCACACCCGAGCAGCGGGAATTTCTTGGGCATTCTCTGGCTCAGTTCTGGGATGCCGTCGATCGCACCTTTGCCCTCGCGCGGGAGGGCAACGAGAAAGAGGCACAAAGCGAGATCAGAGACTCGTTGCAAGCCCGCCAAGCGGCCCTGAGCACCGCCGTGGCCCGCCTGCTGGTGCAGAACAACGAGAGTGAGGAGCAAGCTGCACTCCGTATCGGCCAGATTTATGATCGGGTGCAGCGGCAGGTGTATATCTTCCTGATTGCCATTCTGCTGGCGATTCTGTTCACGAGCTTGTATCTGATCCGCTCCAATCGCCGGCTGTTTGCCCAACTCGCCGCCTTGTCGGAGCAGCGCAGCGAGCTGGCCCAGAAGCTGATCTCGACCCAGGAGTCGACGCTGCTTTACATCTCCAGGGAACTGCATGATGAGTTCGGCCAGATTCTCACCGCGATTGGTTCGATGCTCAGCCGTGCAGGAAGTCATGCGCCAGAGGGATCACCCCTGCGCGGAGAGATCCGGGAAGTGGCTGAGATGGCGCAATCAACGCTCGAGAACGTTCGCAGTCTGTCGCAGGCGCTGCATCCGGTCATGCTGGACGAAGCGGGCTTGGAAAGCACGATTGACTGGTATATTCCCGTGGTGGAAAGGCAAACTGGAGTTGACATATCCTATGAAAAATCCGGGAACTCCTTCCCCGTTGATGGCAGCCTGGGAGTTCACATTTATCGCGTCTTACAGGAAGCCTTGAATAACGTCACGCGCCATTCTGGGGCTCATCGGGCGTGGGTGCGGCTGCGCTTTTTGCCGAATGGCCTGGAACTGGAAGTGGAAGATCGTGGGAAAGGTTTTGTGTCACAACCGGCAAAGGCAGGCATTGGGCTGGTAGCCATGCGGGAACGGGCTGAACTGTTGGGCGGAAACATTGAATTTCTGCACCCGCCGGAGGGCGGAACTCTCGTACGATTGAAAGTTCCCATCGAGAAGTCGGAGTCGCATGTCCAATAAGATTTCCGTCTTGCTGGTCGACGATCACAGCCTGGTACGCCGGGGATTTCGGCGCATCCTCGAGGACGCCCCGGACATTGTCGTCGTTGGGGAGGCTGGTGACGGCGAAGAGGCGGTTCGTCTGGCGCAGGAACTGAAGCCTCGTTTGATTGTGATGGACTGTGCCCTGCCGGGCATCAATGGACTCGTTGCCACCCGGCGCATTCTTGAGAAGTCTCCTGCGATTGCCGTTCTCATGCTGAGCATGCATTCCGAAGACACTTGGGTGCGACAGGCGCTTGATGCCGGCGCGCGGGGTTACATTCTGAAAAGTGCCGTGGACATGGAATTGGTGACGGCGATCCGGCGGGTGGCCGAAGGCGAGACAGTACTTGATCCCCAGATAGCACGTCCCGCCGCGCTAAAAGGTGAGCGGGACTACGGCCTGACCGTGCGGGAACTGGAGATTTTGCAGCTCATCGTGGATGGGAAATCGAACAAGGAAATTGCCGCCCAGCTTGATCTCAGCGCCAACACCGTCGCCGTGCATCGAGCCAACATTATGGATGCGCTCGGCATTCATAAGACCGCCGAACTCGTGGTTTATGCCATCCGCAATGGGCTGGTGAACATTCCGTGAATCGCAGGTCGTTCCTCCTGGGACTCGCTGGTCTGGCGTCCGCTCCCGCACTAGGCCTCGAGTCGTTCGGCGCCCCGCAAACCTCATCTCCCGGATTTCGGCTGGTAGACGTCACGGGCCCTGCGGGTATTCGGTTTCAACACAATAGCGGTGCGTATGGCGGCAAGCTGTTGCCCGAGACTCTGGGCTCTGGCTGCGCATTTCTCGATTATGACGGGGACGGCTGGCAGGACATTCTCCTGATCAATGGCATGGACTGGGCAGGCCACAAGCGGGGGCGGAGCACTCTCAAGCTATATCGCAACAATCGCAACGGTACTTTCACCGATGTGACTCGAAAAGCCGGTCTCGACCTCCAGATGTATGGGGTGGGCGTCGCCGTCGGCGATTACAACAATGACGGCTTTCCTGACCTCCTCATCACGTGCGTGGGACAGAATCGGCTGTTCAAAAACACCGGTAAGGGCAACTTTGTCGACGTGACTCAGTCCAGTGGCTTGGCGGGACGGCAGGCGCTCAGTACTTCGGCTCTGTGGTTCGACTTCGATCGCGATGGCCTACTTGATCTGTTTGTCTGCAATTACGTGAAGTGGTCGCCCGATCATGATGTGTTTTGCAGTCTTGACGGCAAGCACAAGTCCTACTGCACTCCTGAAGCTTACCGCGGCGAAACTTGCTGGCTCTTCCATAATCGTGGCAACGGAGCATTCGAAGATGTCACGGCTCCCAGTGGAATTTTCGACAGCAGTTCGAAATCGCTCGGCGTCGCCATGCTCGATTACGACCAGGATGGGTGGCCTGACCTGCTCGTCGCCAACGATACCCAGCCGAACAAGCTTTACCGAAACGGTCGTAACGGCACCTTCAAGGATGTGGCCGTGGAAGCAGGGATCGCCTTTAGCGCTGACGGAAAAGCCCGGGCCGGGATGGGAGTGGATGCGGCCGATTTCGATAACTCAGGCGTTCCTGGCGTGGCAATCACCAATTTCGACAACGAGATGATTGGGTTGTATCGGGCGCAAGCGAAGGGCGTCTATGAAGACGTTGCTACCCAGGCTGGGGTTGGATTGCCTTCCAAGACCACCTTGGGGTTCGGTTGCCTGTTCTTCGATGCCGACCTGGATGGCAATCTCGACCTGGCCGCCGCCAATGGCCACATTGACGATACAGTGCGCAATATCCGAGGCAATGTTGGCTACGCGCAGCCACCTCAGTTTTTTCTGAATACCGGAGCTCGCAGCTTTCGCGATGTGAGTTCGGAAATTGGCGATGATTTCCGCCAGCCGAAGGTCGGACGCGGACTGGCGTATGGGGACTTCGATCGCGATGGCGATCTTGATCTTCTCATGACCACCAATCAGGGACCTGCGTTTCTCTACCGCAACGACCAACTCGCCGGCAATCGCAGCGTTCGTCTCCGGCTGGTCGGTACAGAATCCAATCGCGACGCCATCGGAGCTGTCGTACGCATTTATCACGGCAGCACAACCCAGTCGCGCCTGGTCAAAAGTGGATCGAGCTATCTGTCGCAGTCGGAGCTGCCGGTTACTTTTGGGATTGGGAAACACGACGGAATTGATCGCGTCGTCATTCAATGGCCGAACGGCAGAACCGAAGAGCACAAGAATCTTGCGGCAGGCCGTGCGTACCGGTGCGTTGAGGGTAAGGGGATCAGTTCGGAGAGTGGATTCTAGAGGGTCTCCTCCGACGCATGATTGAAAGGCACGTGAAGAGATGTTTCTGACGTCCCTACCGGGGCTTGCTCCAATTTCCCCATTTTCCCCAGCGCTGAAAGCGCTGGGCTATTGTCGCTACGCCCCGCCGGGCTGTCTGTATGTACTTCTCTGCCTCCCGTCCGGCTCGGAAATTGCTTCTCACCTACACACTGAAGACGTGCCCTGATGCAACTCTAGTATTTTTTCACGATTGTGCTAACTGGCGAGGACCTACATTCCCTCCCATCATCGTCCTCATGCAGCGCATCGCACGCATCGCAACCGCCGCCTGACGGACCCCACGACGCGAGAGTACACTGCCGGGAGCAGCCGGTGGCAGACAGCTGAATGCTGATCTGGGGCTGCAACCGGCAGTGAACTCATTTTGGTCTTATTCCACGTTCC
>DATEPX010000234.1:0-4211 GCA_035272945.1 Terriglobales bacterium | reverse complement strand
GTCTACTTCACAAATACTCCTGGAGTCGATCAGCCCCACGGCACGATCACGGTGGAGACTGCCCAGGTTCAGAGGACGGCGAATTACCTGAGCGGCGGGATGACTTTCGCGCCGAACTCAACGGTGAAAGCGCAGACTGCGACCCGCGATGGCGAACCAAGCAGCCGTGTCGATTCGTTAGGCAATTACTACGTCTGTGGCATCCGCGGCGTGCCGGCTGGGGTTGATCTTTGGTATTTTGATCTGCGCCCAACCATCGCGGGCGCTCTCAATACGACCTTCGATCCCAAAATGCGGGTGCCGACCTATCGCGGCCAGCCCGATTCGCCCTTCTCGGCCGCGGGGCAGGATGAATTGTCGGCCGGTGCGCTCGGTGGCGGGGATATTGACCTTGCCGTAGGCTTTGGTGCGTTCACCGGGATTGGCGGGACGGGAGAACCAGTGCTGGCTTATTCCAGTCTCACGGCGGCCAACGTGACGGTCGGGCGGTCGCTTGATCACGGAGCGACGTTTGAATTTAACCCTGTCGGCAACTTCGCCGGAGGAGTTCCGGTTAACGACCGCCAATGGATGGGGACCTACGGCCCGAACACGGTCTTTCTTGAATATCGCAATTTTGGCGCGGGCGTTGTTTTTGTTCAGCAGTCAGTCGATGGCGGTCTTACCTACGGGCCTGCGACTGTGGTTGGCACCATGTCCCAAACCGGCGCGCTCGATGTCGATCAGGGTGACGGCACCGTCTACATCAGTGGTAATGATGGGCAGTTAGCATTCGGTATACCGCCGGCGCCCGGACTTCCACCGCTCGCTTACACTCTCTCTCAGCCGATCCCAACGACGGTCGATCCGGCGAATATTTTCGTCGCCATGAGAGTGGCTAACACCGGCGCCACGCCCAACCCAGTCTATCTCTGTTACTCCGACGGTAATGATATCTTCCTCATCAGTTCAGGTGACCACGGCGCCACGTGGAAGGCCCCGGTGAAAGTTAATAATCCGGCAGACGTGAACACAAGAGTCAATCTCATGCCATGGATCGCAACCGGGCCAATTCCTGGCACAGTTGGGATCGCCTGGTATGGCACAGGTAACCAGGGCAATAACGACGACGCCCGGTGGCGCGTCTATTTCGCCCAGAGCTTCAATGCCGATGCGCTGGCTCCCACCTTCCGCATCGTCCAAGCGAGCGACCATTCGATTCATGCCAGTAACATCTCACTCAAGGGTCTGCCGCTCACTGGTGAATCGCCGAACCGGAATCTGATTGATTATTTCCAGGTGAACTTCGATCCGCAAGGCGCGGCAGTCATTGGCTATACCGATGACCATAACGACTTCGATGGGAATACCTATGTCGCGCGGCAGATCACCGGCCCTTCGATTAAGGGTGGTACCCTGCCACGCCTCAGGGAAGGCTCATCTCTTCCCGCTCAGCCCTTTGCCCCGCCCGGGGCGACTCCCCCTCCTGATGGTGGGGTTACGCCGCAGGCGATGCAGCCGGGACCAGCCGGTGAACAAGTGACCGATTTCGCCTTTGACCAGGATAGCGGCCTGCTCGCGGTCGGACCGGAACCTAGCGCGGTGGACATTATCTCTATTAAGTATGTCACGCCCAAGATAAACCGTGTTTTCAACATCACGGCGACAATGCAGGTCTCGGACCTGGCTGTTATCCCGCCACTAGCCACCTGGCGGATGTATTTCGCGGCCAACGCGCCGGAGACGGGAATCGTCAACATCAGTGGCAACTCCTACTCGAAAGGTCTTTCCGACGATGGGGACCAATTCTTCGTCCAGGCCAGCACCGATTCGAATGGAGTGCCTGGTTATAAATACGGCACTACGGTGCGTAACTTCGATGGCAGCACCACCGATACGATTGTCGGAGATGCTGACTTCGGTTCCATCGACCAGGCAAATCGCAAGATCGCGGTTCGCGTTTCAACTACGAAGCTCAACGCCATTCTCACGTCAGCAGGCCACCCGACGATTGTTTCCGGTTCAACCTTGTGCGGTTTGCGAGGCCGGACCTTCGAGTTGAGCTCGTTGGCGCTTGAGGATTTCACGCGCGGAGGGACCGAGTTTAAAGTGAAGTGAGCAGGAATAATCTGTGATCCTCCGGTCGCTGCTTGCGACGGCGCTCATTGCCGTTGGTCTGTTCGCGTTTGGGTGGCCGAATGGTGACACATTTGCGTCGCCTCCTTCGTCGACGGCTTCGCCTTCGCTGCCTAAGTCTCCCAAGCTAGCGCCGTTCAACCAGCGCTTGGCTGCGGCCCAATCAGTCAAGGTGCAGACGGCGATTCTCGGGATCGAGCTGGACTCCACTCTCAAGAATGCACACAGCAAGCTTGATTCGTTAGGCCAATCCACGACTCGCCCTGTCGATGAAGTAGACAAAGCGTCTCAGAGGAGCGAGGGCGAGCACCAGGTTTCGTGGCAACTGGTGAAAAGCGACTACGGCTCGGTTTCTGTAAAAGCTGACGAGAAAGGGCGCATCATCTATATCGCCGCTTATCTGCGGCCTGGAAAGGAGATGCCGTTCGACAAGATCGGCCAGCTTGAAAAAGCGCCAGTCCTGACGGACCGCGTCGTGGCGTGGGACGTCGTGAGGCCGAGTCGTCCACTCATTCGTGTTGTCGCGCGTGGGTCGGAACGGAAAGCGGACTCGATCACAATGTTCATCGTGAAACGACCGCACACCGATTAGCTGAGGTTAGCTCCGCAAGAAAAGACGCGTGAAGGCATAGCCGATTCAGCACTTTGTCGTTGCACGTGCGTGTGGTTCATGTGCGTGACGTCAGTGCATCTGCTGAGCTTGCAAAACTCGAAGGCGAAAATTGTGGCCGTTGACGCTGCTCGTCGGCCCGGCGCAGCGCTGGCCTGCGACTATCGGACGGAGCGCGATGTAATCGGACTTAATCGCTCAATCTGGCACGGCCGGCGTTATTGATTCAATCCGCGCCGGAAGTAGGCGTCTCTTTGCGACGCGGTCGCCGCACAAGTTCCCCTTCACAGTTCAGGCAGACGAAATTCATTTCCCCGGCGCAACCCGTGCAAAAAGTGCATTCGTAACTGCAAATGTATGCGACGCTACCCAGTGCGAGCGTGGCTCCGCATTTTTCACATACCCCTTTCAGCTCCAGCCCCATTTCCATTTCCATTCTCTACGAGCGCCTCAAATCGTTCAACGACGAAATCGCAGTCTGGATCGCTCAGTTTTTAGCCTGTGCTGACTAATCGCTTTGTGTACGCTCGCGGTGTTTCTCGGAGGAACGAGTATGTTCAAACCAATAGACTGCCTCAATGTAATCGCGCTTGTCGTTGCGTTACAAATGACCGGATCAGCCGCAGATGATGCGGAATGGGATCGAACAGTGTTACCGCGTCCACCGCAGCCGTTTCAAGGCGTGACCAAGCGCTCGCTGGAAGGCTCGATCGCAGCCTTTACTCAGCCAGTGAAGGCGCCATCCAACGCGCCGAACATTCTGCTTGTCTTGATTGACGATGCCGGGTTCGGTAATCCATCCACATTCGGTGGGCCCGTCGCGACACCTACGTTCGACAAACTAGCGACCGAGGGACTTCGTTATAATCGATTCCACGTCACGGCGCTTTGTTCGCCGACGCGCGCAGCGTTGTTATCGGGGCGAAACCATCACGCAGTCGGATTCGGTTCGATTTGCGAGTTGATCGGCGGCTGGCCCGGGTACAGCACGAACTGGCCAACGAGCGCCGCTTCCATCGCACAGATTCTTCAGGGCAACGGCTATAACACGGCTGCGATCGGCAAGTGGCATCTGACACCTGACGCGCAACAGGGGCCTGCGGGCCCGTTTGACCGCTGGCCGAACGCACTTGGCTTCGATTATTTCTGGGGATTTCTCGGCGGAGAAAGCGGACAGTTCGATCCGGTCCTTGCAGAGAATAACAGCATCATCGGCGTGCCGAAGGACAAGAATTTCTATCTAAACGACGCGATGGTAGAACACTCCGTTACCTGGATTCGCGATCAAAAAGCACAGGCGCCGGACAGACCTTTCTTTCTCTACTTCTCGACTGGAGCAACTCATGCGCCGCACCAAGTACCGAAGGAATGGAGCGACAAATACAAAGGCAAGTTTGACCAGGGCTGGGACAAGCTGCGCGAGGAGACATTTGCGCGGCAGAAGCAGCGCGGCGTGATTCCGGCCAACGTTCAGCTCACCTCTCGT
>DATEPX010000233.1:0-3024 GCA_035272945.1 Terriglobales bacterium | reverse complement strand
TCTTGGGGCTCGGTAAACAGGTGGTTGTAACCCTCTTCCTCTCGACAGCGTAAGCGTATATAGAGGGGGAAGATGCCAGTGCTGGAACAGCAATCCGACGCATTGCAGCAGTTCTGTCACGGCGATCTCGACGCCTTTGAGGCGCTGTTCCGCCGGCATCAGACCGAGGTCTACGGCTGGATCGTTCGCATCGTCCGCGATCCGGCAAGCGCGGAGGAGCTCACCGTGGAAACCTTCTGGCGCATCTATCGTGCGCACGCCCGCTTCGACCCAGCACGCAGCTTCCGACCGTGGGCCCGACGCATCGCTACCAATGCTGCACTGGACTACCTGAAGACCGCTCGGCATGAAACTGACCTCCCCAACGACGTGCCGTCGACGCCGTTGCAAGACCCGGCAATCTCCGAGGAGCTTCGCCGGAAAACCGCGCGCGCATTCGGTCGGCTTCCTCCGAAGCTGCAGGTTCCGGCTGTGCTGGCGCTGATTGAGGAGCGGCCGTACAAAGAAATCGGGGAGGCACTGGGGATTTCCACGGGAGCCGTCAAGCTGCGTGTCTTCCGAGCCCTCCGCTTTCTCAGAAAAGAATTGAAGGAGCACGGAATTGAACCATGAATACCCAAGAGCAGGAACAAATCAAACAGCTACTGAAGAAGTCACTGCCACCGATCAGTACCCGAGTTGGAGAACTGCAACGTGATCTCTGGCCCGCGATGCTGAAGCGCCTCGAAGCACGCTCCACCGCTGTACCGTGGTTTGACTGGGCTCTGCTCGCAGCGGTCGTCGCGTGGCTTGTATTTTTTCCCGGAGCGATTCCGGTACTGCTCTACCACCTGTGATCGGAGGACGGTATGAACACTCACCCTTATCTTCGTGCCTATATGGCAGGCATCGTGGTGCCCAGCTTGGGGCTGCTGGTGGCACTGACCGTGTTCATTTTGACCCGGCTTGTGTTCCACGTCCCCGTTCCTATAGAGCGCGTCATTATTTTCCCAATGGCAGTGGTGCCCAACGCGTTTGGCCTGTGGAACATCTTCTATGTGTGGTCCCGGCCGCACCGCCATTTGCCCATCGGTTTCCACGGCGCCCTCCTGCCGCCCGCGTTGGCAGCGATAGGGGCGGCGGCCGCCATGTGTGGTGGATTCCTGACCGTCGGCTCGCACGGGGTCACCTGGTTCCAGACTATCAGCGTCCCATACTTTCTGATCGGGCTCTGGTTCCTTGTCGCCCTTGCGGTCTATTACCTCGTGTGGAAGTATGCGGTCGGATTCCTCAATCAGATGTTGGGAATCGCATGAAGAGCAGCCTTCGCGTGGCATTGCCCTTGAAGAATCAGGGAAAAGATCACAAATTGAAAAAGGCGCGTTCTCTCACGCGCCTTCTTCATCGCGGAACCACACAAATCCGTGACGCATACCGGCAGGAGAAAGCGCCAGCCAGCTCGCGCCCCACCTTTTGCTACAGTTTCGGCTTAGATAGGAGTCGAAACGAGTTTAGAAACGTGGAAAAGTTTTCCGGGCCGAGACGCACTCTTCGGAGCAAAAGCATGTGGGACATACAACCGGTGCCCGACGAAGTAGATAGCCAGTTCCCCGCTTGTATTCTGCCCGACAAACCGGATCCATTTCCCACGATAACCTTCGACTGAGGTACGCTTCTCGTCGATCACCGACCCGCCGAGGCCGTTCACAATTGAATCACGCTCGCCGTCCACCGCGCTTTCCCAATCTGTGTTCGGCGAGTAGTCTGCGTACTCCAATCCGTAAGATTCGTCGCCAGCAGTGGCGCTGAACTGGTGTAGGTTCCGCTCAGTGCCCGTTTGTTGTTGGGGATTGTCGGGGAACAACACTCTAAAGTTCCCGTCGGAAGAGGTAAATTCTTTCCATTCGGTTTGGGCAAACGTCGTGGCCAGGAACAACGTAGTTAGCGCCAGAATCTTGGATGCGCTCATAGCCGCCTCCTTCTGGCCAGACAAAAATCATACGCCCTCATCGATACACCTCAAATTCGGCGTCTCAAATAAAGAGCTCTCCCGGGCGCTGCATTGCTTCAAAGCCCTGCAAAATTCGCGATCCAGTCCACCCGCAAAAATAAAAAATAATAGAGCACCTAAACATTCCCGCGCTGACGTGCTGCCGAATATACAGTCTTATTCGGTGTTTCCGGACGGCGGAAGGACCACCTTGCTGTCTTGGTCCCACTGAGTGAGTAGGATCCGGTGACCGACCTGCCGGCCGCTGGCCGAATCCAGGCGGAACCTGCCATAGAAGGTAGAACAGTCGAGTTGCGCGGCAGCAGCCAGTAGGTCGTTATCCTGCAAAGAACCGGCTTGTTGCACGCACTTCTGGAAGATCAAGCCCGCCGCAAAACTGCCGGCGGCGCCGTATTCCGGCTTGCATCCAAACTGCTGCTGAAAATTGCGCGCAAACCAGACCGCGTCCGGCCCGATGTCAGCGGGGAAATTCGCTTGAGCCTCCCACTGGCTGGGCCCAATGACTCCCACCGCAGCGCGGCCAAGCTCGTCATAGAAGGCATGGACCCCTGCGGCTACGGCGGCAACGACCTGAATCGACGCAGGCCAACGTTGGCGCGCCCGCATGATCTGGATCTCCTGCTCGAAGTTCCCGGCCAGGACCAGGATCTCCGGTAGCGAAGCGCAAAGTTCCCGCACCAGGACGTCAACGTCAAGGGCAGAGTAAGGCATGAGCTGGACCGAGTATTCGGAGGCAGCCGCCTGTGCAACTCCCCGGGCTACGTAGGGGGCGAATGTGCCGCGAGTGGAGTGCGCGATGCAGATCTTGCGCAGAGCAGCCGCCTGCCTTTCCAGCCAGCGGGGAAGGTCGCGCAGATAGTCACTCGCGGGCGTAGGTGTGCTGACCAAGTGCGGCCAGCCGCGATTGAGGATTTCATCCGAGGATCCACCGTGGTTCCACAGAACTTTCCCCTGTTCGTGGGCGAGCGCGGCGACGGCCATGGTCAAACCGCTGGAGTAAGGTCCGAAGAGCGCGTCAACGCAGTCCCGGCGCA
>DATEPX010000232.1:0-13401 GCA_035272945.1 Terriglobales bacterium | reverse complement strand
CACTACGCTGATCCCGCTGGAAAGTGCTGCCCCTATCAGGTTCTCAGTTCCCTGCACGGTGATTGGGCCGTGTTCACAGTCCACCACCACAAAATCAAAGCCCGCCAGACCCAGCAGCTCCACGACCGCCGGAGACGGTATCTGGAGAAACGTGCCCAGCACGAAGTTCTGGGTCTGCAGCTTGCTGCGCAAGGAATTGCTCCGCAAGCGCGCAGACGGAGGAGAGATGGATGGCAGGGTCAACGCCTGCTCTCCGCCGCCACCGGCTCTTGACAACCTAACTGGCGCGATAGATCGCCGCCGGCCCCCAGCACGAGAGACTTGAATTGCTGCAGGGTTCGCGCATCCACACGGTGCTTGGGGAAAGAAACACTGATCGCAGACACCACGCGGCCCGAATGATCGCGAATCGGAGTAGCCACGCAGGATACCCCGGGGTAAATTTCCTTATTATCGACGGCATAGCCGTTGTGTCGCGACTTCTCCACATGCTGCAGAAGATCGGATACCGTCGAAACTGTATTGTCCGTGAAGGTTTCGAGTTTCTTCTCCTTGCCGTATAACTCGCTCAGTTCCTCCCGGGTAAGTCCGGTCAGCAGCGCCTTCCCCAGCGCGGTGCAGTGGGCCGGCAGGCGCTTGCCGACTTGCCCGCTCATGCGAAAAGGGTTCTTCGATTCTTTCATGATCAGGTACAACACCGACCTGCGGTCCAGCACGCCTAGGTTGCACGTCTCCCCCGTGGCGTGGGCCAGCTTCGCCAGGATGGGTTCGCCGTAACGGATCAGGATGCTCTGATGGTTGAGCTGCTCGCTAAGCTGCAGAATCCTCGCTCCCAGGATGTAGCGGTAGGAATTCGGTTCGAGCCAGACGAAGTCGTGATCGCGCAAAGTGGCCAGCAGCCGATGGACGGTGCTCTTCCCAAGGCGCAGCTTGGTGCTGATTTCCGTCAAGCTGGTGCCGTTCGGAGAGCGCCCCAGATGCTCCAAAATGGTCAGTGTCTTAACCACGGACTTGACGGGATATTTGTTGCCATTGGTGGCCTTCATGCCTTTTTCCCTACCTACCTGCTTTCGAGAAGATTCTATCCGAACCACCCGTTACAGACATTCAGTACATGGCAATCGGCCGCATAGCCACTCCCGCGGCCGCTCCTTTTATCTTATTCGTGGTAGCGATATAGGCGAACTCGTAGACCTTCTCTTGCGAAAGCCGCTCCAGGTAGTGCAATTCCCCGAGGGGCACACCTTGTTTCACCAGCGCATAGACGTGGACACTTTCCTCATAGGGCACCACTTCCACCGTAGAGGTATCCGAGCCAAGCAGGATAACTCCGCATTGCTCCACAAGCCAGCGGGCGCTTTCGATGTTGATCCCTGCCGTGTCATGGCTGGCAATAGATTCGTGATCCGTACCCGTTTCTCCCCAGAAACGGCCGGTTCCAGTGCGAACCAGCACAACGTCACCAGGTCGGATCTCAACCTTCTCCCAAGCCAGCGTCTGCTGCAACTCTGCGGAACCGACAGCGTAGTGCCCAGGAAGAGCGTCCATGTGCTTGAAAGTGGCTACATCGATCAGTACTCCGCGAGCCACAATGGGGGGAAACCGGTCTGCACCGGCCTTGAGCACTCCAAAGTCAGCGCCATGCTGGTCTTCGCGAAACCCGTTATACCAGTGAGTATCCGCTCCCGTGCCGATGGTGATGTGCGCCAGGCCATCCAGATGGGTTCCGACATTGTCGCAGGTGAAGATGGCGGTGCTGTGCCAACGCGGGTCGTCGGCGCCAGGCACGTCGTCTTTGACCGCTCGCTCGCCGTGGGGTGTCCGGTAGGCCATCACCTCCGTGGGGGCGTGTCCCGCCCAGCGAAACGATTTTCTATCCACCATCACGCCCAAGTCAGCCATCTGTCCCTTCTTGACCAGCTTCATGGCTGCCAGAACGCTGGTTGGAGTGATCGCGTTCAGCGCACCAATTTCGTCCTCCGCTCCCCAGACCCAGCCCCAACCCTTGCCTTTTTGCCAGCCGGCCACGTCTACCCCCTTTGGGTTCTCAAACCTCAATTCTGGCAGATATTGCACTCACCGTGAATGATATGAATTTGCCACCATGGCCACACCCAAAATGTAAAGCACCATGCTGATAGTGATCAGCGCATTTGCTTTGCGGCCGCCGCCCTGGAATTCCTTCCACAGGAAGACCCCCCATAACGCACCCACCATGGGAGCTCCGCTACCGATGCCCCAGCTGATGGCTACACCCACCACCCCGGCGGAAGCGAAGTTCGCGACCGTGCCCGTGCACCAGATCGCTCCGGCGAGAAGCCCGAAGATGTGGCTCTTCGCGGTCCCCGCGAAATAGCCCAGCAGGGTGCTCCTGTCTCCAATCAAAGGCCTGGCCAGCAGCAGCGGCATGCCGGCAAAGGCGGCGAGCGACGCGCCCAGGGTGAAGAACGTGGTCACCCGGTACGCATCCAGTGCGTACGGGCCGGTGATGGCGCGCCCGACAAAGGGAGGAAACGAGCCGACCAGGATTCCGGCGGCCAACGACAGGCCAAGCCCTTTCACCGTACCTGGCCCGGCGGTCTGCCCCAGGCTCCGGTACGACGCAGCGTTGGCAAGGGCGGCAAGTCCCAGCACTACCACCGCCGCGACCAGCCACGTCGGATTGCCGATCGGCTGCGACCAGTAGCCGATCCCCACGCCCAGGATGACCGCCAACACCGACGCAACCGGGAATGCGACTGCCAGGCCCGCGATCATGATCGCGTTCAGCAGCAAAATGTTGCCCACGTTCCACAGCAGCCCGCCTAGAAACGCGGAGCCTGCCTCCCGGCCTCCCGCTTCCACCAGCTGGACTAGGAACCCTCCCCCCTTCGATCCATGGGGGCCCAGGGTCGCTCCCAAGACAAACACTGTAAGCAGGGAACCGAAGGTGTAGTCAAAATAGAAATACTCAAGCCGCCAGCCCGGAAGCGCTTTCAGCAGGTTGGGCCATGATCCCCAGCACAGCATGGAGACGACAATCAGCAGCAAGGCTGCCAGAAACGTCTGTGGAATGAACACGTGCGCCTCAGGCGACTCGGTGTTTTTCGAACACTTCCGGTATGAAATCGGTGGATGCACCGGGAGTTTCGGGCAACTGCAGCCATCCCTCGCGAATCTCCACCTGGTCTATCCAAAGCTTGCCCGCGAGCGGCACGTACTCCTGCATGGGAGAATTCTGGGTAGCCGCCACCAGATGCTGATGCACCTGCCCGCCATCGGCGGTGTGGGGGATCACGGGACAGTTAAAGCACAGCGCCATGTCCGCTACCTGCAGCCACTCGGTGATCCCCCCCACCCGCGTGACGTCCACCTGAATGATCTCCACAGCCTCTTCCATCAGATAGTCACGGAAGGCTTGCCGGTTATAAATGTGCTCGCCCAGGGCGATGGGAGTGTTGAGTTCTCTCGCCAGGATGCGGTGGGAGCGGACATCTTCGGGTGCCAGCGGCTCTTCCAGCCACCCAATGTGAAACTCCTCCAGACGCTTTCCCCACACCAGCGCCGTGTTCAAGTCCCAGGTCTGGTTGACATCCACCATCAAGTCAACGCTGTCCCCGAGCGCTTTGCGAACCCGTTTCACGCGGTCGTAATCTTCTCGCGGATCAGGCTTGCCCACTTTCATCTTTACGCCAGTCCACCCCTGATCAACCAGGCGCTTCAGGTGATCAACCATTTCGTCGACGGGTTTGTTGAGCCATCCGCCGTCAGTGTTGTAGGTCTTGATCTTCTTCTCTTTCGCGCCTCCCAGGACACGCCACAAGGGCTGCTGCATGGCTTTGGCCATCAGGTCCCAGAGCGCGACATCCACGGCCGCCATCGCCATAGTGGTAATTCCCTGGCGTCCGATCCAGTGCAGCGACGACCAGTAGAGTTCGTGCCAAAGTTGCTTGACGTAGAAGGGATCGCGTCCCATGAGCACGGGGGCGTAGTAGGTGGCAATGGCGCCATGAATCAGATCGTCCCCCGCACCCAGGGTAGTGGTGAAGCCGGTTCCGACCAGGCCGCTGTCGCTATGAATGCGGACTCCGGGCATCCCGACATGCTCGGTGGCATTGAAAGAGTCGGCGACCTTCCTGCCGAGTGGTACGCGCAATATGAAGGCATCAACCTTGATAATCTTCAAGAGGCTTCTCCTAGGGAACGCTAGTCAATTCCCAATACAACCACCTCGTAAGGAGCCAACTCGAGCGAAATCTGTGGAGCCAGATCGATTTCCTCCCGCTGACCTGCCAGCCGGAGCAGATGACCCTTGCCCGCCGCCTGATCCAACCCGAGCACGCTCCGCTTCTTCTGGTCTGAAAGGTTAGCCAGCACAATCCCGCGTTGTTTGCTCGCAAGATTACGGAAGGCGGAGACGATGATCTGGGGATCCGCAGCCACCTCTTTCACGCCGTCGTGGTCACGAAACTCCGCTTGGGCATAGTACGGTGCCGCGGCTGCCTTCAGCTGTCCCAAAGCTTTCAGGTGCTTGGCGAAATCTGGATAGCGGGATACGGTCCCGTCACCGCCATCCACGATCAGATTGACCAAAATCTTGCGCGCGAAACTGGCATTGGCCTGGTCGTAATTCAAGGCTTCGACGTCATTAGAGAATGGTGTCCAAGGGATGCTGTATGCCAGGATTTCCGCGTCGCCGGTCTGACTCCAGGTGTAGCCGCCATTTGCGTAAGGATTCACCAGGTCATTGAACCCTTCCATGATGAGGATCCCGTTGCCATACAGCTTCCGCAATCCACCCAGGAAACGCTGATAACCGGCCAGGTAGACCTTCTGCGGAGGAACTGGGTCCTCGCGATTGTAGGAGAGAAATGATTGCAGTCCTACGCTGCGAAGCAGGAGATTGCGGAAACCGTACTCATCCCTGAGCCGTTGCCCGTCGCGCAGCAGCATGTCGGTCGCGTGAGAGGCAGGATCGACGACGGCCCAGTAATGTGCGATGTATTCCTGATAGGGGTAATCGAAGGTATAGAAGGTATAAGCAGGGGGAAGCTGATTGGCTCCGCGACGGGTCTTTACCGTCCAGCGTTGGCCGAAATTTCGATATGGCTCCGAGGTGGTATTCATTACGGCCGGATGGAAGGCAAAGATCAGGTTCACGTCTTGTCCGGCGAGATTCGCAATCGCCGCCTTGAGGCCTGCCGCACCGCCGATTCGGGGATCAGCCAGTTCGGCGAACGGCGATTCATTCCCCGGGCCTTCGCGCTCTCGCCAGCCCTCAATGACCACGTCATGAATCGCCGCCTGCCCTGCGGCCTCGGCCAGCTTGGGCAGCTCGCCATATGTCCAATTTACGGTGTTGTCATCTTTTTTCAGTCGATAGGTTGCAAAACCGACACTTTGGTCAAAGTTCGATACCCGGTCAGGTCGGTTCTGCTGCCGATACCATTCCCGATGCTCGGCTGCGATGGTGTGCCAGTCCGAGCCGTGCACATGGATGACCACAGGCGGCGACTTCCAGGACACCGTACCCCCGATATGGGGATAGAAATTCCAGGCGATGTAAGGAAAATCGGGCGTATCCCAGGCGCTGGGGCTGTTGGCTTCCAAACCATTCGTGTTCAGAGATACGAAGGCATCGGCAGTTTCGGGCGGCCCTTGCACTTCGATGCCGATACTCTGGCTGGCATTGCCGAAGTTCAGCCAGCTGGTAGCCAGAAGCGCGGGATAAGGTTTCGCGTGCTCGCCCACCAGAATTTCTGGCGCACTGGAGAGCACACGCTGCGAGAGCGAGGGCAGAACCACTTGCGGCGGACTCCCGTGGGAGCTGCGCACCAGTCCATCAATCCAAGGAAACGTGACGTCGGTGACCTCATCCAGGCTGTGGTTGGTGACTTCGATGGAACTCAGAATGTGCTCATCCTCGAGGCGAAGCGTGACCGTTACCTCGATGGGCCGTTGCCCCTCAGGCACGTCCACCGTCCCCGCCTGAAAAATGTAGTTCTGCCGGGAGATCTGCAGGTTCTTGAACTTCACAGTGAGGGTTTCGCCGGAGACGTCCAGCGAAACCGGCTTCTGGTCCCACGAGTTGATGCGACGCGACAGATAGCCGGGTTCAGGTATGAGGAGCCGAAACAGCTTGGTACGCTTCAGGTCGTCAATCAACTCCGTGTTGCTGCGTTTATGGAGGATGCGCGTGATGGATCCATTCTGGGCAGACACTTCGACGCGGAGTGCACCGTTTTCCAGGACAGCAGGCGCATCTGCCGCGCTCAGGGGCATGGACAGGGACAGAGCCATCACCGAAAGTAGTATTAAGGATCGCAACCGACTCTCCTTATTATTGCGACTCAAAAACCAACACCTGCACGTCGTATGGGGCCAACTTGAGCGGAAACTCCGACGCCGCCGGCTCGTTCTCGGACCGGCCATCCAGGAAATAGTGGTGAGCTGCCCTGCTTGCGATCTCCGGCTCCGGTTTCAAGGTAACGTCCCGCGGCGTGGCTCCGGTGTTGATCGCGACGAATGCTGTGAACTTGCCCGCTGGCTCCCGGTAGGACTTCGCCATCACTTCCGGTGGGGCAGAAACCAGCGAGAAACCCTCTCCGTCGGAGAATTCGCCCTGATAAAGATACTTTGCAACCTCCTTCTTCAAGCCATGCAGATGCTTCAGGTGTTCCAGATAGTCCGGATACTTCGACAAATCATCGAAAATATCCAGGTATGAATTCATCATGAAGCACTGGTTGGCGTGTCCCCGGTCCGTTGCAATCGCTTTCGCCGGCATATTCAGCCAGGGCCAGCTGTAGCGTAGCGTGGTGAGGGAAGGAAGAATCAGGGCGCCGCCTTCGAAAATCCAGGTGGAATCTACGTACTGGTTCATCAGTTCGGACGGGTTTTCGCCTACCATGATCCCGGCCGGGTTGGCCTTCTTCACGATCTCCTCAGCCTGCGAGAAGTATTCCGACCAGCCCTGAGAGAAAGCGGCTTCGGGACGAAAGTTCTCCGAGTGGTCGCGGTAGCTGAGGAAATTCTTGTGGCCCTGGTCCATTTCGTAGCCGGTAAAGTGATAGTCCTCGACGAAGCGCCGGGCCTCGTCCAGCAAATACTTCTGGGCGTCCGAACTGGGGTCTACTTCGAACCACGAATCGTTGTCTTGATTGGTTGCAATCTGAAACGGCTCGAAGAACGACCAGCGCCCGTCTTCCACCGGCCCGCCCCAGCGGTCAATGGCCGTCCATGCATGCCCCATCTGGAGATGGCCCAAGTTCGTCTCGACCGTAACCGTGCCGTTGAACCAGGCCATCGGATAGGCCCCCAGCTCACGGGCTTTCAGTAGATTGCGCTGGAGCGATTCAATGCCACCGAATTCTTGGCGGGGATAGTTATTGTAGGACATTCCGGCAGGGCCAATGGCAGACCAACCGTAGATGATGAAGTAAGGGGCCCCGACCTCAACGCCTTGCTGGGCAATTCGCGGGATATCGTCAAACGAACGAATGCCCCGGCTGATCCAGCCGATGGACTCCTGCAGTTCCTTGGGAACTTTGGGACGCCGGATCCAGGGACGTAGCCAGTCGCGGTGCTGTTTGGCAATGCTGTGCCAGTCGCCGGAATCGAACTTGATGTACACCTCCGGGCTTTGCCAGGACTTCCCCGGACGCACCAGCGGGTACCAGTTCCAGGCGAATTCGTAGTCCAGGCGGTTGGCGGCGCGCAACACGGTGTCGCGGTACAAGCGCCGCTCGAAGGTCAGCTTTTGGAATTCGAAGTCCTTGGTGCGCACGTCAAACCCAATACCCTTCCCGTTGGCGACGTAGGCGAACCATGCTGTGGGAAGGTCCATCGGATAGTTGATCCCTTTGACCGGAATCTTGGGGTCGGTGAAGAACCACGCTTTGAGATCGAGCGGATCAAGGCTGTCAAATGGACTGTGCGTCGACTGGATCTCATTCGGGCTGAACACCAGGCGCAGCGGCCAGGTGGAGAAGGGCGCGCCGTATGGCATCTGCAAGGCTTCCGCTCCGTCGGTGCCCGGAGGAACGTCCACGACCGGAAAGACGATGCGGTCGATCGCTTGCTTGGAACCGTTCTCCAGCCGCAGGGAACAGACGAGGTTGTCCTTCTCGAGGCGAAACCCGAGCCGCGCCGAGATTTTGTAGCGTCCTTCTTTGGAAGAGAGCTCGTTGACCTGAAACTCGGCCGCGTCCGCTGTCCGCTTGGCAATGGTGAAGCTCGGGGCATCCTTGGCCGCCACGGTATGGCCTTCCCAATGCGGCAGGGGAAGTTGAACTTTGAACCATCCTGCCTGTGGGGTGGTCCCGAGGTACGACTGCTTGTCAGACTTTCGCTCGACGCTGACCAGCGAGCCATCGCGTGGGGAAAGAGCCACGCGCAGTTCCGAATTCTCCAACACGACTGGCTGCTGGCTCGGACTTACGGCGGCCAGCGATACTGCACCAAACCAGAGCAGCGGTAAGAGTTTGCACGCCCGCATAGGTTCGCCGAAATATCAGCTGGTGTACCCGCCATCCACGACGATGGTAGCTCCCGTCAAATAGGACGCTTCATCGGAAGCCATGGTGAGAATGATAGCGGCGATCTCCTGCGGCTCTCCGAAGCGCTTCAACATGCAGCGCGGCCCGAGAAATTTGTCTTCCGCCTCTTTACGGGTCATGTTCATCGTCTTTAGAAGGTCGACCATGGCCGGGGTATGAATCATGCCCGGACAGAGGCAGTTGACCCGAATTCCGAACGGTGCATAGTCATAGGCCATGGACTTGGACATGTTCACGATCGCGGCTTTGCTTGCGCTGTAATTGGTCCACCCCGTGGGCATGGCAACCAGTCCATTGATGGAAGCGATGTTGATGATAGATCCGCTGCCCTGTTTCTTCATGTAGGGCAACACATACTTGGTGCAGAAGCTGGTGCCCAGCACATTGACCTTAAGCACCGCTTCCCAGTCGGCGGCAGTTGCCTCTTCAACGGTCCGGTGATGGAAAGACGCGGCGTTGTTAACCAGGATGTCGATGCGCTTCCACAAATCCCCGGCACGGGACGCGATTCGCTTCGCGGCGTCTTCCGTCGAGACGTCCTCGGCCATCGGCTCCGCCACAGCGCCTTGATCTTTGATCTGGCGTGATACGTCCTTTGCCTTGTCCCCCAGCAGATCTACCACCAGGACCTTGGCCCCCTCACGGGCAAACTGCAGACAGGTGTGATGCCCGATGCCGGATCCGCCGCCGGTCACAATCGCGACTTTGTCTTTGAGCCTCATCAACCCCAAGCTCCTTCTCGACAGGAGTCGTGATGGAAAAGCGGCTCCACCAGGGCCCCAAGCGATTCTCTGCAGTTATCCGCTCGACCCGATCTGAGAAGGCCGGGACAGTGCGTCTTCATTTTCCATTAGCCCTTCCCGGCTCACAACCGCCGCTCTTGCCCGGCCAGGGTAGGTGCTCGGGAGCCTTCTCCTGCGTGAGGGCTCCCAAGCCTGACCTTATCGGCCCCAGCAGTTGCCCACTCAGAAGTTATACTTCAGCGCAAACTGCACCTGCCGGTTTGTTCCGAACCCCGCGTTGGTCGAAATCGTGCTGAAGGTCTGGCCAAACGTAGCCGGACTCGCGAGGTTCGCCTCCGGATTGGCGAACTGCGGCGTATTGAAAATGTTGAACATCTCCGCCCGGAATTCTAGTCGCTGCCTCTCGGTCAGGCGAAACATCTTCGAGATCCCGAAGTCGGTGTTATAGACCGCCGGTCCAGCCAGCAGGTTGCGGCGGGCGTCGCCGAAATGTCCAACCGGAGTGGTGAAAGCAGCGAGGTTGATCTGGTTGACCGGGACAGAATAGTAGGCGGGGCGCAAGGGAACGCCCGGCACGAGATCCGGCCTTCCCGTCGCAGACCCGTTGCCCACGGGATCACAGCCGCAGATCACCGTGATGGGGAGTCCGGAGCGCATGGTGGTGACTCCCCGGATCGACCATCCCGTTCCCAGCCACGCTGGGAAATGGCCCAGCTTCGGAACCTGGTAGTCGGTATAGAACACAAAGTTGTGGCGCACGTCGTAGTCGGCGGTGGCGTATTCTCCGCGCGTGAGATCAGCTGGGTTTTGGGCCTGCGCAGCGAAGGTAAGCGTGTTCTCATCGTGCGCATGCGACCAGGTGTAGTGCGCTCCAAAGGTGAAGGCGGCAGCCTGCCGTCTGAAGCTTGCCTGCAAGCCGTGGTAGTTGGCATTGCAGCAGGGGTTCTGCATCTGAATGCTGGCAAAGGCCGTGTAGGGGCGTAAGCCGGTTGTGGGGTCGATGGGGTTCAGTTCCTGTCCGTTACCGGCGGTCAAGACATGCAGGGCGCGGTTCCCGATGTAGCTCAACTCAAACACCATCGTCTTGCCGAGTCCCCGCTGCACACCGAGGTTCCACTGTTGCGTATAGGTTCCGCTCCAGTCCTTCTTCATGGCCCACAGCGGCAAGACACTCCCGCCGCCGAGGTTCGGAAACGGAAATCCCACGGGAGGGAATAGAGCGAAGCCATTCTGCCCAACGCCTGGGAGGTTGCTGGGAATGTACTGCGCCAGCGCCGGATTCAGGTTGGCAAAGAAGATACCGTAACCGCCGCGAAGGACCGTTTGCTGACTTCTATCGAGTGAAAGAGCGAACCCAAGGCGTGGGCCAAAGTTCGTCTTGGGCGCATCCAGCATGGGAGTGCCCTCCCTGTCCAGTGCCCCGGTGGCGGGATTGAAGTTGGCGACGCGGCCCTGCGATTCGGTAGGAGTGCTGTCGTACTGATAACGCAAGCCGGCATTGACGGTCAGGCGGGAGCTCACCTTGAAGTCGTCATTGACAAAGAACGCCCAGTAGGTCCCGCGCATGCCGACTCGCGGCCAACCTAGCGTATAAGCGAAAAACGGTGTATTGGTCTCGAAGCCGAAGGGCCCGCTGATGCCCAAGAACTGAACAAACTGCTGAAACAGCACTGCCTTGTTGTCCTGATTGCGGACGATCTGGGCCCCGAACTTGAGCTGGTGGCGGCCCCTCACCCACGACAGGGAATCATAGATCTGATAGGCGGTGTTATCCACCTGCAAGTCGAATGTCGAAGGACCAACGGTGGC
Organism: Terriglobales bacterium; assembly: GCA_035272945.1. GTDB lineage: Bacteria > Acidobacteriota > Terriglobia > Terriglobales > Acidobacteriaceae > Gp1-AA122. Next base: position 2,312 of record DATEPX010000232.1, on the reverse strand, counting down.
CAAACCGCCGGCTCCGAAACTGAGGCCGCCGGCCACAAACGTCGTCTGGGGGAAGGCCCGAGCTTCCGGAGTGCCCGCTCCGGCCGGGTCGGAGGACAAGCGGTTGATGGCGAATGAGGCCTCATTCAGGAGTGTAGTGGAGATGGTCCGCGTGTAGCCCAATTTGACCAGATGCTTGGTGAAAGGAATGGGCCGGAACTGCCCGTCTGACACCCCAAAGAAACTCTTGGTAAACGAATTATCCCCGTTGTAGCTGAATGTGACACGATCCTTGGCGCTGGCTTGATAATCAATTTTTCCTGTCCAAGTGTCTTCGCGAAGCGAGTCTGAAACTGCTTCCGTGAAAAGGGCCAACCGGTTATCAACGGGGGACACCGCCCCGTTGGGCGATGGCATCTGCGCCACCACGGGCTGAAGTTCGGGTGCGAGCGTGGCGCGGTACGCACCGGTGAACACATACTGGGATAATGCGATTCCCGATCGCTGGCGGACGCCTTCGTAGTTGCCGAAGAAGAAGAGCTTGTCGCGGACAATCGGCCCGCCCAGCGAGCCGCCGAACTGGTTCAGGCGGAAAGCAGGTTTCTTGTCCGGCGCACGGTTGAAGTAAAGACGGGAATCGAGGAGCTCGTTGCGGAAGAATTCGAAAAGGCCCCCCTGGAAAGCATTGGTCCCTGACTTGGTGATGAAGTTGACTACCGCCCCGGTAGACTGTCCATATTCGGCGGAATAGGTGCCGGTCACCATGCGGAATTCGCCGACCGCATCCACACTGACCCGATTCACTCGAGCGTTGGTCAGATAGCCGCCACTGGCAAAGTCGGAATCGATCTGCGAAGAATCGCCGCCGTCCACCAGGTATTTCAATCCCGGCTGGAACAACCGGCCATCGGCTCCGCCATTGATCGTCGGTGGTGCCGAGGCTACCATGCCCGGCACCAACAGCATGAGATCGGTGACCGAGCGCCCATTGAGAGGCAAGTTCTTGGTCAGTTGCTCGTTGATCACGTCGCCCCGGGCTGAGGTGGCGGTCTGCACCAGCTCCGCACCCGACTCCACCGTCATCGTCTCCGTTACTTGGCCGGGCTGGAGGACGATCGAAAGGTTCAACCGATCCGCTACGCTGAGGTTGATCCGCTCCTGGCGATAGGTTTTGAATCCTGGTGCCGTCACCGTCACTCTGTACTTTCCTAAGGAGAGCACGGGCGCAATGAAGAAACCCGTTCCGTCGGTCGTCAGTTCAGTTCCCACTGACGTACCCATGTTTTGCAGAACGACCTTGGCGTTGGGTATGACAGCTCCCGATTGATCGGAGACTGTTCCCAGGATCGTCGCCTTATCGAGCTGGGCCAAACTGACGGTCGAAAGCGCGAAGATTGTAAGAAAGATCCCGAATCGCCTGAGCCGCATGTTTCCCTCCCCGCAAAGAACTGGTTCTGGTGTACGGTGTCGCAACGAGACTCGCCTCCTGCGGGACGGCCGAAGGCATTGCACGGCCTGCACGCGCCGTTGGAAGAGTGCTCTCCCGCAGCAAGTCTGGGTGTTCTGCAATACAGAACTTTATTCCACCATGAGGACAGACTGTATGACGTTGACCATGCCCTGTCAAGCGTTCGGTTGGCATTGCCCGTCCCCTCCGGCCTGTGCCTGGCTTTGTCGAACTGCACCCCATAGCGGCAAGGCGTCCATTCCCTTGCGCCTCATCCGCGTCTCCGAAATCGGTAACTGGGCTGCGAATCGCGTGTTCTGTAATACAGAATCAAGTACCGAAATGCGGGACAAACTTATAAAACGCGGGAAGCTCGTGTCAAGAAGATTTTTTGCTTTTGCTCGCCCGGTTCTTTGATTCCGGTCTGAGTCCCAAGCCCGGTGGCGTGCCCGCTCCTAATTACTTGACGCCGGCAGTCGAAGCAGGCGGCCACAAGACATACCCGGACACATTGAGCCGGATGTGGTAGAGGGCCGGTCCCGCCGTGATGTAGAGCGTCTTCAGATCCGGGTCTCCGAACGCCACGTTGGTGACCGGCTCAGCCGCCACGGGAATGAAGTCAATCTGCTTCCCGCTGGGAGAAAACACGTAAACCCCGCCCGGCACCGAAGTGTCCTCAGCGGGGAGATTGGGAGTGTTCCGCCCGGCCGCGACGTAGAGGTTGCCCAGGCTGTCCAGACAGGCACCGTCGCCTCCGCGGCCGGTGCCAAAATCGTGAATCACCCGCCGGCCTCCAACCGACCCATCCGGTTTCAACTCGTAGGCGTAAACCTTGCGCGAGCCTTTGGGAGAGTCATTGTCGTCCACCACGTACAGAGTCTTCTGA
>DATEPX010000231.1:0-38399 GCA_035272945.1 Terriglobales bacterium | reverse complement strand
AAAGCCGAGTACGGCAAAATCCTTAGGCAGAAGGTTCGCCTTGACAAGGTTGAAAAGCGCAGGAACCAGCTTGCGCATCGTCAGATCGCCTGCCCCTCCGAAAATAACCAGTGCGCAAGGGCCCGCGGTTCTCCCAACCACTTCGTCACTGCCCCGACTTGTTGCCAGCATTGTTCCCATGTTCCCCGCTCACCCGCCAACTTGGTCCAAGGGGATTATTGGGCACAGTATTGTAGACGAGAGAGATCCATCCTAGCTGCCATCGAGCTCTCGTCTCGTGCCTTGCACACTCTGGAACTGGAGAACGACATTTGCACAATGCCGGCTGACTAACGGCAAGTCAACGCACCCGATCGCCTCCGGATTGCGCCCCCGCTGGCAGTTACTCGCAAAAAGTCGGCCCCCAGGACGGAGCGACCTTTAGGACATGGTTTCGCTATCCCGTGAATTTCTCTCTGTCTAGTTTTACGCGGCCCAAGTCCTACCGCGAGCATTCTCAAAAATGTCGACAAATTCCTGGTAACGTCGGGCAATCTGCGCAACCGCAGCATCGCGTGTAATCTGCTTTGTCCGTAAGTCAACGAGGGAATCCCAGAAACTGGTCCGGCCTACTGCAAACCCGATGAAACCCGATACGGAGGCCGCCGTAGTCAACCAGTTTCGCACCTTCTGGTCGTTCTCTCCACGGCCCAGGATGATGCAGCCGACTTTGTCGCGTCCGTCGCGACGCGCAGCAGCCACCACTTTCTCGCAGTCCTCCTTGCGGTCGAGTCCCTCGATTTTCCAGACGTCCGGCTCGACTTGTGCATCCTGGAGTTGCAGAATGGTCTCGACCATCAGGCGGGGGCGAAGCTGCAAATCGTAGGCTTTCTTGTCTCCGTTGACCTGATCGAGCTGTTCCTTCTCCGGCGGCACCAGCAACTCGAACATAAATCGGCTGCGGCCGTCAGCCTGCAGGTATTCAGACAGAGTTTTCAGACGGGCTGTCTGCCGCCGGTTTAGAGCGCGATCGCCCCCGGGGTTATAGCGAACCAGAACCTTGCAGAAGGTTGGATGGAAGGACTCTATGTGTTTCGCAAAGTCTTCACCGTATTCGAAATCGAACTCCTCCTGGCCACTCTTCTCTGCCGGGCAGGCAGTCGTGTAAGCATGCGCCCTGGCATCGCGAAGAATGGCAGCACCGAACTGTTCGTCGACGAGGATACCAGCCTTCTGCTTGGCCACGCCGGCTTCGACTGCAGCTTTAAAGCCCTCGTAGACGACCTGCTTGATAGCGGCTATCTCTGCAGTCTGATCTGAGCTTAGCGTACCGCTCCAACCGAACATCTTGGTCTGGAACGAACCCCGATGGTCGAAGGGCAGGATATACAAAGGTTGGTCAAACCCGATTGGAGTCATCGTGTTCCTTCAGCTTGTGGTAGCCGAGTTGAGGTTCATGGGGAACGTCAGTTTCGATGGAGCCATCTTCGCCCGGGTCCATTTGTTTTTGTTCGGAGAGATTCCCGCCGGTCCGTAGGGACCGCGATAATTTAGTTCTATGAATAATTTAGTTCTATGAATAAGAGAATGAACCTTTTAAGCGCCAAACCGACAAATTAAAGAGCCGAGATTGTACACCCAATAAAGTCCACAAACTCCAACAATTTATCGCTTTCATAGGTCCAGGGGTGTGGCGGAAACTGGAAATCGTAAATCTTTGGAAGGAAACCGGAAGAGACGCGTACGCAATATTTCAGCCCAGGGGCCCAAGAGAACCTAGCGCGTAGCACTAATTCCCTTGCACCTTACTCCCGGCATCCGGGACAAGTCGCAGCACTTCTTCGGAGTGCGGCGTATTTTGGGGCGGTGACGTTTCTCGTGCCGCTTGGCGGTGCCGACCGTTACTCAGAAGACATTGGAATCACACCGGAAGTAAGTATTTCTGCGGGCCTTCCCTGGTCTGGCTCTACAGAATCGTCCTTACAACATTTTACTTGACGCCCGCAATTACGGGAGTCATCGTTTTAACTAGCTGACGTCTTCACTTCCCCACCGCGGTTCGTCGCGGAACTCTATCGATCTGAAGCAAGGGAGGTTTTGAACGTGAGCTATAAACTCGCCATTTGGCACAGCGAAAGAGCGGTTTCTGACAAGGAAGCTGCCGACCTGTACATTAAGCTCTTCGAGCAGAAAAAGATACCCATCGAACAGCATATCGATGTGTACGCGTTCTATAACGAGCTAGCCGCCTACTACCCCGAAATCGACATGGTCGCAGAAGAAGCGCTGGATGCTTCTCCCTGGTCTTGTACCCACGACCGATCGGGTGCCCACGTTATCGTTTCCATGCTGGACGAGAAGTTGGCCGAGGTGGTCCCGCTGATTTTAAAGCTGGCCGAGAGGTACGGCTTGGTGTGTTTTGATCCTCAGACCAACAAGCTCCACCTGCCATCGTACCTGCAAACGACGGCAAACTCACTGGACCGAGGGGGAACACTGCTCATTGTGGAGATGGAAGAGGGACAAAGGGCGCCGGAATACGAGGTGGGCTTCAACGATCAGAGCTCTACGCATGGGGCCGTGAAGATGGCGCAGATCATTGGAGCGGAAAAACTCGTGAGCTTTCTAAGGTCAGAGATCGGGGTTGATGCGACCGCAGTCGAGTCCGCTTTCCGCGAACTAAAAATCCACCACCAAGCGTTCATTCACGATGTTGTCCTGTCCGATGCGGACTTGATTGTTCTTGGACTGGTGTGAGGCGGTCACCTCTACTTGCCTGTCTGTCTCTCCTTTATTGCATTCCGCGGCGAGGGCCAGAGGATCCCTGACGCAACGGTTTGAAGTTATTTCGAGACCTCTGCATGCGAAAGCATGGAATCATTGTCGTCCGCCAAAAAGAGGCATTCATTCAGGAACGAGCGGCGTCGGCACGCGACGCCCCGATAGCGCCTACACGAGCGCTAGTTCGATCCGACTTCACCGCGTTTCGTTTTTTGCCCCGACCACCACGGTGTTATCCTGGTGGTCGTCAACTTTATTCCCACGCAAAGAAAGAACCGCCGCTTCGGCGTTCCTGAAGGCAGACGGTGGCGCGGCCCGCAGCGGCGCGGGCAATGGCTGAGGCCGTTGTCCACCAAAGCCCCTCCTGCTCGCTGAGGTTCACCTTGCGGCCATTGGGAATTCCGTTCCTGAAACGGGCGCACTAGCGGGAGTTTCAGGCGATAACCAATCTAATCCGAGATGCCAGTCCTGGCCCAGCTTTGGTTTCACTGCTACCCCGCATTGCGGTGCTTCAGATAGCCTAGAGATCACCATGCAAAAACGTCCCGCAGGTGCAAAGTGCCAGCGCGCACCTGGTGTACGCCAGGCCAGAGTTGCCCTTAGCCCTTTGATCCGGGCTGGCCCAGCGGCGCGCCCCAGCCGCGCGATGATGTTTCGCAACTCGTCCGCACCCTGATAACGCAAGTTGCCATCCTTATTGAGCAATTTGCTGATGATCTCCTCGAGCTGCTCGGGCAACTTGGGATTCAGACGCAAGGGCGTGATTCCAGTCACGGTAGCCTGGAAGAGCAGCGCCGAAGTCTTGCCACTGATAGCCGCCGTACCGGTCGGACTGGGCTCGAGAAGTCCGCCGACATGCGTTAGAGCGTCCGGCACTCTGATCGTAGAACCAGCATCAGCAACATAGTACTCCGTCAAGAAATCAAGGCCCCGCTCATCGTGAGAGCCGTTAGTGCTCGCAGCCTTGCTACCGCTTGGATTGTAATGGGCCGTACCCGGGTAGCGCGAGGTGGCTATCACATAGTCTCCGGGTTTCAATTGAGTGACATTTGGGCCCACACCTTCTACCCGCCCGAAACCCGCATGGCCAAGAACCAGGAAGTCGTATCCGGGATGCTCAGCACCATACTTGCCGCGTAATTCTTCGTCGGTGAGGTCCACGCCGACGCGCAGCACTTTAACGAGCACGCCCTTCCCGTTGGGAACGCCGTGCAGTGAAGGCTTAGACACTTCCTCGTGGAAACTGCTGAATCTCACTTCCAATACACTAGTAGCACTCATTTCGATTCTCCTTTGCTGAATTCAGGCTGCGCCTGCAAACTCGGGAACCACACTTTCAACGTTCGCTCGTTTTGACGATTCGCCGCTCTGGTGCATCAACTTGATGATCAGACCTGTCCAGCCGGTCTGATGGCTGGCACCCAGCCCAGCTCCGGAATCGCCGTGGAAATATTCGTGGAACAGTAATAAGTCGCGCCAATGGGGGTCGGTTTGAAACTTCTCTGAATCTCCGAACAGTGGTCGGCGTCCCTTGTAATCGCGAAGGAATACGCTTTTCATGCGGCTCGACAATTCGGCGACAACTTCCTGCAATGTCATTGTCTTTCCCGATCCGGTTGGGAATTCGACCTTGAAGTCATCGCCAAGATAATGATGGAACTTCTGGAGAGACTCGATGAGCAAATAGTTCACCGGGAACCAGATGGGTCCGCGCCAATTCGAATTCCCGCCAAATAGACCGGTAGCTGATTCTCCCGGTTCATAAGAAATACAGTGCTTGACGCCGTTTGCCGCCAGGCAATACGGCTGAGCGCTGTGAATCTTGGAGAGCGCACGAATCCCATAGGGAGAGAGAAACTCCCGCTCGTCCAGCATGTACCCCAGGATTCGGCGGAGTTTGTTTTCGTCGGCGATCGACAACAATCTACGTTCGCCCATCCCCTCGGTGCGCATCGAGGCGAGATTCTGAGTGAGATCGGGACGATTATCGATGAACCATTCCAGGCGTCGCCTAAAATCTGGCAGCTCGTTGAGCAACTCTGGCTCGAGCGTTTGCACGGCAAACAGCGGGATCAACCCCACCATCGAGCGAGTTTTCATGGGGATTTGAGAACCATCCGGCAATCTCAGCACGTCGTAAAAGAAACCATCTTCTTCATCCCACAACCCCATGCTGTCACGACCACGATGGCTCATTGCATGAGCGATGTGAATGAAGTGTTCAAAGAACTTGCTGGCGACGTCTTCATAGCAAGGCTCTTCCCTCGCTAATTCCAGCGCAATCGTTAGTAAGTTGAGGGTGTACATCGCCATCCAACTGGTACCGTCAGACTGCTCGATATGACCGCCGGTCGGCAGAGGTGCGCTGCGATCAAACACGCCGATGTTGTCCAGACCGAGAAAACCTCCCTGGAAAATGTTTCTGCCTTCGGCGTCCTTGCGGTTCACCCACCAACTGAAATTCAGCATCAGCTTGTGCAGCACGCGCTGCAAGAACGCGCGATCCCCTTTCCCGTGGCGTTTCTTGTCGATTTTGTAGACGCGCCAGGCTGCCCAGGCATGCACCGGAGGATTGACATCACCAAACGCCCACTCGTAAGCCGGAATCTGTCCGTTGGGGTGCATGTACCACTCGCGTAGCATTAAGGTCAGCTGCTCTTTTGCGAAATCGGAGTCCACCAGGGCAAGTGGGATGCAGTGAAATGCCAAGTCCCAAGCGGCATACCAGGGATATTCCCATTTGTCTGGCATGGAAATCACGTCGGCATTGTGCAGGTGAGTCCAGTTATGATTTCGACCTTTGTGCCGCTCCTCGGGTGGCGCAGGGTTGCCTGGATCGCCCTGCAACCAGTCGTTGATGACGTAGTGATAGAACTGCTTGGACCAGAGCATTCCGGCAAAGCCCTGGCGCATCACATTTTGCTCATCGGGCAACAGGTCTTGCGGTATGACGGTCGCGTAAAACTCGTCCGCCTCAAGCCGGCGGAGGCCGAAGATCCAGTCGAAATCGTCAAATGCGCTTTTTCCGTTGAAGTCGCATTCAGCGAGTCGCAAGCGGATGACGACCGCCTTTCCCGCACCGATTGCGAATCTGTAATGAGCGGCCGCTTTGGTCCCGGCATGCGCTGGATTCACGGCGCCGGTGCTACCGTGCACCACATAGTCGTTGATTCCATCCTTGACATATCGAGTACGGTTCTCGCTGCCATACAGACGCCGATAGTTAGTCTCATTCTCGGTAAAGAGCAGTTCCGGATTGCCTTCCGAGTGCAGCCACCGGCTGGCAGGTTGAGTCTGGTTCAGTTCGATGACCGGGTCAGGACCCGGGCGTGACTCGTGCAACTCGGGGCGTCGCTCCGGCTCTCCCCACGACCAGATGTTGCGGAACCAGATGGTGGGAAGAATGCGAAGATTAGCGGTTTCCGGGCCACGGTTCGTGGCTGTGATCCTGATGAGGATGTCCTCGCTATCGGCCTTCGCATATTCCACAAGAACGTCAAAGTAGCGGTCAGTGTCGAAGACGCCGGTATCGAGCAATTCATATTCTGGCTGCAGCCTGTCCCTACGCCGGTTCTCTTCTGCCAATTTCGCATAGGGGAACGCCGCCTGCGGGTACTTGTAGAGATAGCTCATATAGGAGTGCGAGGGGGTACTGTCGAGGTAGAAGTAGTATTCCTTGACGTCCTCGCCGTGATTTCCCTCGTTCCCTGTGAGGCCAAAAACCCTCTCTTTCAGGATGGGGTCGCGCTCATTCCACAGGGCCAATGCGAAACAGATCATTTGCCGCCGGTCGCTGATTCCCGCCAAACCATCTTCGTTCCAACGGTAGGCACGCGAACGGGCATGATCATGAGGGAGGTATTCCCAAGCGTTGCCGTAGGCGCTGTAGTCTTCGCGCACCGTCCCCCAGGCACGCTCACTGAGATACGGGCCCCAGCGTTTCCAGTGTTTCTTGCGAGAGGCCGATTCTGACATGCGGATCTCTTCTTGCGTCATAACCATTCTCCTGTCGGTCCGATTCGCCCTGCCAGTGGCAGACGATTCTTCGGTGAGCCATGGACGGGGTTGGTCGGGGTATCCCGTTTCCCTCCGGCGCATCATGGGAATCACTGCAATCGATACGCAAAATCGAAGGCTCGCGACAACTCATTTCGAGCGGCAGTCCGGCTATCAAAGGGTTCCTGACAATCCCCCTGATCATGGGCTTGCCTCCACATCTTTTTAGCTTGGATGCATCTCTGTTCGGAGTGTGGTGGCGCGAACACCGGGACCAACCAAGAGGAGCTTACTTAAACCAGCGTTGCTCATTAGATTCGCATTCACGGGAGACGATTAACACAGAAGTGCAACCTAGGTTTTCAGTGGCGGGATGGGCGCCCCGTCTCTAACTGCCTAAGCTGCCGACAATTAGGCCGCGAAGAGGCGAGCGAGGACTTGGGGTGTCAAAAATTCTGACTGATGTAGCACCAGAGAATGCCTGAAACTCTAACTTAATTAAGCTAGAGAGCCCGCTGGCAGGGCACGCTGGAGGTAGCGGTTGGTCCAGACAACTCCCAAGGCTTGGGCAGAAAACGATGCGGAAGTGGCCTGCCTGTCGGGCGCGTAACTGTGCCGCCAGCCACCGCACTTAGCATGTTGTATCCCAGGGAGTTCGTTCTTCTGGACTTCCTTCGATCATCCCAAATTCTGCGACTATAGGCAGGAAATGGCCGCCGGAGCAGCCGTTCGGCTGTTCCAGGTTAGGACACCAAGTAGTATTTTCTTGACAAATTGCAACCGGAAGCACAGATTTTGTCGGTCGAAAACGGTGAATGCCTTCGACGGGTGCGGAGGCATGACCTTGGGCAGGATGGCGGGGCGGTTCGCCCGCTTCCGATCGGTCTTGGGAGAATCACCGCTTGGGGAGGGTCACTTGGAGACTGCAATTGGAGTTTTTGCTTCGCGCGATCGCGCGGCGGAAGCGGTAAACGAGTTGTTGAAGCAGCACGTTCCGCAAGAATCTATCGTTTTTCTGACTCGTGCTGAGAATGATGCCAATCGGGACGGCGAAGAATTCGCCAAATACGTGGGGAGTTTTGCCGGAGGAGCTCTTGGCTGGTCGGCCGGCGTCACGGTTGCTACGCTGTTGGTTCCCGGCATCGGTGCCGTATTTGCACTCGGCTTCGGTGCCGCAGCACTGCTCGGACTCGTTGGCGCCGGTACGGGGGCTGCAGTGAGCAAAGCTATTTCCGAAGGGACTCCTACTGCTCAACCGACTCCCGACGAAAAATGTGCGGAAGACGCGGCGTTCTTCCGCGAAGTGTTGAAGGAGGGTCGGTCTCTCATCGTGGTGCGCACAGATTCGCAGCAGATTGCAGTGGTCGCATGCGGCATACTCGATCACTTGGGCTTAAGCACGGAGCGACGCACGGTCATGAAAATGAAAACCGCCGTCCGACAAGTCGGCGATGTTACGATTCTGGATATCAGTGGAAGGATTACCCTCGGTGAAGGGAACGTCGCGCTCCGCGAAATTGTTCGTGACCTGCTGGAGAAAGGAAGCAAAAAAATCCTGTTGAATCTAGGCGAGGTGCAATACGTCGACAGCTCAGGCTTAGGAGAGTTGGTGGGGACATGTAAGACGGTTCGCAGTCAAGGCGGCGAACTGAAGCTGGTGAACCTGAGCAGGAGGGTCCACGAGTTGTTCCAGATGACGAGGCTTTCCTCCGTTTTTTGTATTGAAGAAGATGAAGCCAGAGCGATTAAGTCCTTCGGTGATCACCTGGCTTCGGAGGCGATCGCATAACTGAAGAGCGTCGATGAAGTCGGAACTCTAGCCGGTTCTTGCTCGATTCCGACAACACTCCCCCCTGTAAACACACTCGGAACAGAATAGGCTCCCGGTTGCAAAATAGCCGCGACCAGAGCGTCATTTCGCCAGATTCTGTTGAGGATTGAGAACTCGCGCGAGTGAGTGGGCGCTCTAGCCTGGAGGTGTCAGAAGAGAGGGTTCTTACGGCTTTCGCGCCAAGGTTAATGCAAATGATCAAAATGGCGAAACCGGTTGCGTGGCGCGTCAATACAGGGGAAGGCTGGACGCTACATCACACGCTGGATGACGCAAAACAAGCAGCCGGCGTCACGGATCAGGGTGCTCACGAAGGAGGGCGATGGCCGGAGGGGCCGATTCAACCCTTGTACACGATAGATGATGCGATAGAGGAAGCACTGTCAATGGTCTCTTTTGCCTTACAGCGCAAGAATCAGGAGAACCAGACGGAATAAGACGTCATACGATAGCAATCGCTGGAAGCATCGTAAGAGCGGAATCCGTATTCCGGACATTTTCCGCCCTCCGCAGATACAAGACGTCGCTCGAGTTGTCCGACCGGTTTTCCAGATTGCTCCGGCGTGACTGCCTTTCTTCCTGCCCTGGCTAAAAGGTATACGAGATACCGCCGAGCGGTACTACCTTTGCGCGCAAACCGCCCCGATCCAATTTGAACTGCACATTGCCCGTCAGCAGGAAGTTGCCACCCGGGTGGATCTTAGCACCTACTGCAAGGTCGTTCACGTTGAAGGAGCGGTGGGTTTGCGTAGTTTGGGGAATGTCCGGATGCGAAACCCCAACCGTGTCCACGAACGGGCCTTCTACTACGTGGGGGGCACCGTAAAGGCGCTCGCCCAGAAGATCCAGCGCACATGTCAGCCGCTTGGTGAAACCGACATCCACTCCGCCCGAATAAAAAAACTGATCGGGAAGACGACCTTTTTGTCCGGTCGTCAAGCTGCCAGCTAGGATCGAGCTGCCGTTGAATTCGTAGCCAATGTTCACATGTGGCGAAACCCGTGCGCGGTAGGATGCGGCGATGAACGGCTTGACGCCCGGCGCACCGGAGCCCAGAAAATTCTTTTCGTCGCCCGTGGGCACCCTGACATCGGTGCCGAGCGCTGCGGCCGCCCGCTCGCCTTTCAGCAAAGTCGCCTTGACACGCAGGATGACATCCCCCAATCCCGTTGCTGTGTGGAAGTTCGCAAAAGTGTCAGTCAGGCTGGTGGCAGGATTGTTTGGATCGAAGTAGTGAAAATAACCGGAACAATTTGGTGCACACCCTTCGGCGGGGCCGGTACTGGGATAGAGAATACCCGGGAGCGTGGTAGGGCTTTGCTGCCAAGCCTGCTGCAAAGGTGGTCCCTGGGCGATTGGGTCTGCCGTGCGAACGATGGTTGCGTGGGAAGTAGCTCCCATACGGACATTAAGGACGGGCACGGCAACCGACAAGTCAATACGATTTGTGAGACCATAATTCGCAAAGAACGTCACTTGATGCACTTTCAAGTCGATCCGGGTGGTGGTATTGATGTACTCCAGTTCAACACCTGGTTGCCCCGGCGAAGGCGGATCGACAGCCGGGTTGCGCTTGGTGCCATCTGGATTGAGTCCATCGACGTGTCGGTATACTGCCGGGACGTGCTTAAGGTCAATTCCGTCCAAAGTGCTAAACGGGAAGAATTGGTAAGTGGCAGCGAAGAACACGCGATGACGTCCAAGCGTCTCAGCACGCTCGCCCAAGATAGGACCATAGCTTTCGGTTGAACGCTTCATTACACCTAGGGTTTTGTCGAAGGTGAAAATGACGCCGGATGCGGGCGAAGCCAACCTTAGAGAGGTGAGCTCGGTTCCAACCGAGGCGGTCAAGGCCGCAGTATTACCTTCGAAGTCATTATCGAAGTGGGCGCGATGGGCCTGGTTGGGGAGGTTCACTCCCCCCTGTGAATTAAATAACTGGGGGAGGACACAAACCAATCTGTCGCTCGGGGCCCCGCAGACAGCCTGCGCCTGCGAACTAGTGCAACTTACGAGAAAGACAAGGATCGTTAAGACAAAAGTGGCGGCTCCTGACATTGACGTCTCTCCTAAGTGGACTTTCAGTTCCCTGACATCGAATCTATGTACCAACCTCCTGGCGTACCCCGGACCCGCCGCAGCCTCACTACCCTCGTCCCGGGGGGCTGTTTTGCGTGCCTGCCTTTCGCCACATAATCCACAACTTGCGTGAATTTCACGGTTGCCTCGTCACCAGTGATCTGCGGTTCCTCGTCAATGCTGTAAGTTGACCTCACGCTCGTCGCCGTCTTAAAGAAATCACGCTGGTTGACGATCCGTTTCTTGTCCATGCTGGGCCAGATATTTCTGAGTTCTTCGATATTCCTATTGTTGTAGGCACGGTTGTATTGCTCGATCACCTCGAGCACAGCAGCTTTGTCGTCAACGACTGGCCTGGACGGTCTCGGCAAGGTTAGTTTGTCTAGGTCGCTACGCACATCGCTCATATGCCTGCCGTCGGGAAATTGTTTGGCATACGATTCGAGGCCGGTCACATCACCCTTGTTGGTTCTCAGCCAGACCAAGTCATCCAGGCGTCCGTAAATCCGGGCATGACTATCACCTGATGGGTAGTCTCTGAGAAAAGCTTTCAACACTGCCTCCTCTTCCGAGTTCGATGCCTGCTGGAATCTCAGTGTCTCGATCATCTTCCTTGCTTCTCCGGCGTGCGCCCCTTGAGAATACTGTGCCAGGTAATCCTGAAATGCGCGGACAGTGTTGCCGTTCACAGCGCTGTTCCAGGCGAGACTATCTATCCCGACCTTTGCCTCATCGCGATGGGTCCCCCCGGGACGCTCGTTCAGGTACCGCGTATATTCCTCGGCACTGTTCGCCTGCTTCGCCCGGTTCCAGTACAAGTCGTCGAGCCTGGCTTCCACTTCGCCATGATGAGCGCCGTCAGGATAGCGAGCCCGGAACTTCGTTAAGTCGTCAACATTTCCAGAGTCTTTGACCTGGAGCCAGTCCTTTTCTTCAGAACTTGGCGGCGGAGGCGGGGGAGCCGGGGGACGAGAAGGGGTGCCGAGCGTGAAATCCTTTGTCGCCAGAGCCGCGCTTTCGCCGGACGCGAAATATCGGCGCATTTTACCCGATTTTCCCGCTTTGTCTACTACTTTGATTTCATGCTCGCCGGCTGGTATGGTTGTCGAAAGCGTCCCAGTTGCTCCCGCCGCGCCCACCAACTTGCCGTCTAAGAATACTTCCGCTCCATAGTCCCAGCCCCGGATCACTATCCGAGCAGGTTTCACGGGGACCGCTGGCAGGGGTGGGGGTGGGGGAGCTGAGAGTGCAATCGCCGTCATGTTAAGACTTTTGGTGTCCACGGTGATTGTTTGTGTCTTTGTTTCGTAGCCCCCAAGTTGAGCTTCAATTTCATATTTCCCCCGCTTTAACTTCAAATTGCAATTCGGCGTAACACATTCCTGGTTTGTGTTCTTAATCCGAACGGTTGCACCTGGGGGAATGGTCGTAATCTGGACCGGTATCATCTGCGGCCTAAGTAGCCACGCCGCGAGCAGAACGAGAGCTAATAAGCCAACGCCAGTGACCAGCGTCCGAGCATTCTTGGACGCATATTCCTGGACCGCTTGCCAACCTGGTCTTGTCTCTTCCGGCAAGGGCGTCGTAACGGTTGCCGCATCCGTCGGCGCGCTACTCAGGCTTGCTGAGATCCGATCTCGCGACAGGCTGGGGTCGGTCTCAACTCCCACCGGAGCAGAAATCCTCGTGGCAGAAGGAGCAGCAGCAGCGTCCGTATCTGATGAAGGCCGGCGTTCCGGCGCGTTTATTCCCGGAAAACTGGTCCGCCCCAGGTCTTCTGCGCGGCGGTGCTTTTCGTCCGCAGCCCGGAGCCCTTCGGCCGCTTTGCGCTGGCGCCGCGCTTCCTCGGCGCGCTGCTCTGCTTCGACGCGAAGGTTCTTGTCCGCCGCCTCTTTTTTCAGCCGCCGTTCTTGCTCGATCCGCTCAAGTTCTGCTTGGCGTTTTCGCTGCTCCTCTTGCTGGCCGCGTTCCTGCTCACGTTGTTTCTCGAGCTCGCGCGCGCGCACAAGTTTCCGCTCCTCGTCAGCTGCTTTTGCCTTTTCTCGTTCGAGCTCCCGCTGTCGCTTCAGCTCAATCAGCCGCTGACGCTCCAATCCCAGCTGGCGCTCGCGTTCCTGTTCTGCCTCGCGTTGCCGTTGCTGCTCTTCCTCCAGCTGCCGCCGACGGGTTTCGACGTCCTCCTTAACCTGAACCAGACGGGTTTCATCGGGGTACTGTGAGAGGCCTCGGTCCAGTTCGCGAACAGCGCCCTCGAGATCGCCACTCGATTGAGCGCGCACAGCGGCTGCCAGGTATCGCTCAATGTTCTGTTCCCGCTTTTGGTTCTCGAGCCGATTCCTGAGTGG
The DNA here is from genome assembly GCA_035272945.1 of Terriglobales bacterium. GTDB lineage: Bacteria > Acidobacteriota > Terriglobia > Terriglobales > Acidobacteriaceae > Gp1-AA122. The sequence continues at coordinate 25,388 of DATEPX010000231.1, read as the reverse complement.
CGCGAGGAGGGGCGAGGATGGTTGCTGTCCAGCGGCCTGAGCCAGAAGCATCTCGGCGGCCTGCCAATCCACGTCGATCGCCGCTTGACAACCCTCCACCAGTTCACTCAGCACCTCTTCCCTGACCACTGGGTCGCGGCCGGCGACCTCACAGGCCCGAGTTAGGCAATCCGCAGCTCTGCCCCATTGCCGCTTGCTCAAGGCCGTGTGGCCATCGCCAATAATCTTCTGCGCCTTGGCTCTGAGCTTGAGGACGTCCTGAAGCTCCTTATTGAGCTCCGACAGCTCGCGGCTTTCGGGGAATTCCTGCTTTGACTGGGTAAGCAGATCCCTAACGCCGTTGTAGTCGGCAGAGTCCAGAGCACTCCTGACCCTCTGAACCCATGCCGCCTGCGCCGCCGCTCTTGCTTGCTCGTTGAGCTTTGTAAGGCGCGCAACATTGCTGTCCAACTCAGGATACTCAGCATGGACACTACGAAGAACGTTCCATTTTTGGATGGCTTCCGGGTATTTCTTTGCTTCCTCCAGAGCGGAGGCTTCATTGACGATCGCCGTGACCCGCGCCCACAGTTCGCGAGTTTCCGTTAATTGCTGCTGGAGCCGCGATTCCCCCGGATGTTTGGCCAGGGCCTCCCCCAGGATCCGGATCTGTTGGTCGAGCCCCGGCTCGCTCTGGACGCGCTGCGCGACGGTCTCGAAGAAAGCTTTCTTCTCTTGCCGGGCGCGTTCGAGCCGGGCCCTCTCCTCCTGTTGGTAAACTTGTTCCTGGATCTCCTTGCGCAACTCGAGTAGCCCTGGTTCGTCGCGGTGTTCGGTAAGCCCCCGTGCCACCTCCCGAAGAGCTCCCTGGAGATCGCCGGAGATCTGGAATCGTTTGGCCTGTTCCTGGCACTGCTTGATAGACTCCTGGCGCTTGCGCTGGCCGATCCTGCTTTGCAAACTCGGGGGCTGCGTGTAGTCCGGCTGTAATTCCGTCAACTGTCGGAGGAGGGCCTCGGAAGCACGCCAGTCAGCCTCGAGCGCAGATTCCGCAGCTTGCACAAGACCGGCGATCACTTGCTCGCGGACCGGCCGCGTACCTGGCGCTGCCCTGAAAGCCTTTTTCAGCAGCTCTCCCCCTGCTTTCCACTCGCGCCTTGCGAACATTTCTTGAGCTTGCGCGATCGATTGCTGGGCTTCGGAGACGCGGTTCGCCTCTTCGTGCAAAAACTTTTCAACCTCAAGCAAGCCGCGATGGCCCTGGAACTGCAATAGGCTCTGCCTCAGCAACTCTGCAGCCGGTGTGAAGTCTCCGGCAACAATGTGGTCCTCAATCTGAGCTATGCGTTGAGAGGCAAGGCCGTCGAGAGCCTGCTTTTGTAATCCCTTGTAGTCAGATCTCAGAGCAGGTGAAACCACGCGCAGAAGATCGGAAGCGGGCGTCAACTTATCCAGTGCCGCCTGATACTGATTGGCAATCACCAGAATTTGGGCATCGCTGAGAAGTTTTTTAATGGCCTGCTCTGCCGCCAGGGATTCCTTCTCGGCGACTTCCTCAAGCAGACGTTCGAGTGAGGGGCTGGAACCGTGGATCTCACGGCCTTCCTGAAGCAAAGCGAAGGCCGCCGCGTAATTGGCTTTTTCTAATTCTTGTGTGGCGCGGCTTATGATCTCGTTGATCTTGCGCTGGCGTTCCGACTCTGCGCGGGCGGTCTCAAGAAGGTTTTGGAAACCAGGATTGCGTGCGAACACAGAGCTGTGCGACTCCAAAACCCGGAGTGCGTCTCCAGGTTTGCCGGCTTGCAAAAACCTTTCCGCGGTGCCGATCGTCGCCTCCAGCTTCTTCTGATATTCGAGAGAGGCGCGGCGGGCTTCGGCGAGAATGATACGCAATTCTTCATCACGGACATCTTGCAGAGTCGTTTCCAGCAGTTTGATAGCCTGCTCGTATTCCTGGCGGGCAATGAAATCATTCGCTTGGGTAGCTGCTCGTTCTACTACCTCACGGCGCTTTTCGGCGATGGCTTCTTCCTTCGCAAACTGCAAGAGCTCTGCGATCTCCGTCGCGTCCTTAAGTTCCGCATGGGCCGTCTGCAGGATCTGGATGGCCTCGTCGTAGCATTTCCGTCGCAGCGCATCCTTTGCCTCCTGGAGATACTCAGCTGTGCGGCGTTCGGTGCGTTCGCGCTGGACATTCTCGCGCACGATAAGGAGCAGCGACTCGAGACGCGGCTCCGGGCCTGTTTTTGCCAGTGCAGCTTCCAATGCACCCAGGAGTTCTTCGCCGCGGCCTTGCTCCAAGAGGGAACGGGCGTTGGCCAGCTGTTCGTCTACGAATTGCTTGCGCTCGGCGATCTGACGCTGCTTTTCCGCCAGAGCCTTAAGCTTAAGCAGGGTGCGTTCTTCGGGAAAACGCTCCAACCCTTGGTCGGCGGTCCGGCAAGCAGCGAGGAAGTCATCGCGGTTCAGAGCCTCCTCGATTCGGCGAGAAACAGCTTCCAGTTCGCGGCGGCGGTGCTCCAGTTCCCGCCCGGCCGTGGCAGATTCGACCAGTACTTTTATCTGGGGAGCGCTTGGGTCAAGTGAGTCCGCTTGCTTCAGTATCTCCAAAGCAGACGTGAAGTTTCGAGCAGCGATTTCCCGCCGGGCCTGGTCGAGGCAGCTCTCGACTTGCCGCTGGCGCGAGCGTTCCGCCCATTCGCACTGGATCGTCCGATGGAGCGCCTTAACCTGAGCGTCGTCCGGCGCCAACTCCACAGCTTCTTCCACGGCCTGCTTGGCATAATCCAAATCTCCTTCCTGATGCGCCGACTCGACTCGTTTGATTATTTCCGCCAATTTGCGCGCTCGCGACCAGGCTGCGTCGATCGAGTCGCGGAATTGCTGGAGTCCAGCATTGCCGCGATCCAAGGTCAAGGCGCGTTCCACGTGTCCGAGGGCAATTTCGAACTGTTCCTGAGCAAGGGCGTCCTCCGCTTGAACCCGGAGCTGCCTCACCTGCTCGCTGATTTCCGCTCTCTGGATCCTCTGCTGTACGTCCCGCAGGAGAAGATTGGCCTGGGTACTCTGGCGATCGATTTTCAACACCTGCAGCAGTTGATCCCTGGCCTTATAGAGATCTGCTTTTTCAATAAGGACGGTAGCTTCCTGCAGCTGCTTGTTGACGAGTTCGTGTTTCAGTTGTCCCTGTAATTGGACAAGGTCCAGAGCAAGATCGTCTGCTGAGAAGTACCGCTCTTCGCGATTCTTTGCCAGTGCTTTGAGTAGGATCATCTCGAGCGCTGGCGGGTACACCGACAGAAAATTCTTAAGAGGCGGCGGGGGCTCGTGCAGGATCTTCAGCAGCGTGGCTGCTGTATTGTCACCGTCAAAAGGAGCGGCGTAAGTGATTAGTTGATACAGGACAACACCTGTGGCGAAGATATCAGTCCGAGGATCCACTGGATTACCATTGAGCTGCTCCGGGGCCATGTAGCTCATACTTCCTAGGATCTGCCCCGTGAGGGTTACGTTCTTGTCTCCCAAATGGGCAATGCCGAAGTCCACGATCTTGACGCTGGCATCTTTGGAAACCATGATGTTGGCTGGCTTGATGTCGCGATGCACGATGCCGCGTTGGTGTGCATAACCCAAGCCTTGGCACACTTCGATGATGAGATTGATTTTTTCCAGCAGAGTTAGTTGCTTATGGGAGCAGATAATCGAATCGAGGCTTTCACCTTCGAGAAACTCCATGACCAGATAGGGATTTCCACCGTGATCTCCCAGCTCATAGACTGTGACAATATTAGGATGTTGCAGGCTACCAGTGGACTGGGCCTCGCGAAAGAAACGCTTGAGCAGATCGGGATTGTCAGCGTAGCCGCCCGTCATCATCTTGATCGCGACCAGACGATCGAGGAAGGGATCGGTAGCCTTGTAAACAATCCCCATGCCGCCTCGACCGAGGATGCCAGTGACGTCGTACTTACCAATCTTCGTTGGTATTTTCGAGGCCATAACGGGCCTGGACCGAAGCAACTAAGAGTAGATCGAGCAGTGTGCTCCTAGACGCGCTGTGAAAGCCCAAGGAACTCGCGAAGCTTGTCTAAAAGAACGGCGTGCTCAGCTCGCCAGCATGCCCAAGACGCTTGGGGTTAACTCGCCTTTGGCATAATCCGCCATATTGTGCTACGAACACTGCCAGCTAGCAACTAGATACCGTTGCAAGGAAGCGCGCAAAGTATAGGTACGGCAGGTACTGCAACCTACTCGAACAAGCCACTCGAACAAGCCAGTTGGTATGTTTGGACAATGGTGCTATCCTTCTCCGCCAAACCGAAGGAGGCCGCGATGTCGGTTTCAACTGCCTCTACCACAGTATCTGCGACTCCTGGTCCATTTCCGGAGCTGGTCTTTGTGAACGGCTCGGAGCAGCGGACCATTTCGCTCAATCACGTGCCTTTCACTATCGGTCGCAAGCCGGATAAAGACTTGGTCGTGACCGACGCGCGGGTCTCGCGCGATCACGCTGTCATTCAGGCCGACGGCATCGACTTTGTGGTCGTGGACGCAGGCAGCAGCCTGGGTACGTTCGTGAATGGCGAAAAGATCGACCGCCGGAAACTGAACTACAACGATCGTGTCGAGTTCGGCGCCAAGGGCGGCCCGTACCTCGTTTTCAATCCCACGAGTTCGGAACAACTCGAGCTTCTCCAGGAACTGAGCGCAACGGCAAGAGTTTCGATTTTTTCAAAGCTAAGCCAGACCGACATAGAGGAACTCACCAAAATCGTTACTACAAAGAAGTATGGCGCCGATGCTGCCATCTTCTTTCAAGGCGATCCATCGGACGCTCTATACATGCTTATCCGAGGCTCCGTAAAGGTGACTCAGGCCGCCGAGGATGGGCGCGAGAAGATCCTGGACCTTCTGGGACCGGGCGAAATCTTCGGAGAATTCGCGATGCTGGACGGACATCCGCGTTCGGCGACGGTGACGACCTGCGAGCCGAGCGAGTTGGCCACGATCTCGCGCAAGGATTTCCGTAGCTTTGTCGCGAAACGCCCTGAGGTCCTGTGGAAGGTTCTGGAGGCTCTCTGCGAACGTATCCGCAAGACGAGCACAGATATGCTTGAACTTTCGTCGCGCGAAGTTCCCTATCGGCTGCTGGCCGCGCTAAATCAATTGGTAGAAAAATACGGTCAGATGGCGCCCGACGGCTCGTGTCTGATCAGCGGGACGTTTGGTGTCCAGGATCTTGTTGCTATGGTCGGCTCTAGCCACGACGTGGTTAGCCGGCTATTGCATCGCTATCAGGAGGAAGGACTGATAGAACTTGGCAAGAACAAACAGCTCATCATTCCCAGCGCGAAGGCCCTGACCCGAGCGTTGGAGTATAGCTCCGAGTGGTCCTAAACACCTGGTAGACGGCGCCGAAGCCTTGATTCCGCATTTGCCAGCAATCTTGGGACTTCGGTCAAGCTGGCTCTCAGGAGTCGCGAGATGCAGAAAAAAAAGAGGATTCTTATCATCGGCGGAGGCTTCGGGGGCGTCTATACTGCCATCACGCTCGAGAAGTTACTGAAGAAAGATCCAGGTGTAGAAGTAGGCCTGATCAGCAAAGAAAATTATCTGGTTTTCCAGCCTATGCTGCCGGAGGTGATCTCAGGGAGCATCGGCATCTTGGATACGATCGCGCCCATCCGCCGTCTCTGCCCAAAGACCAATCTTTACACCCGCGAAGTCGAGGCGATCGACTTGAAGAGTAAAACAGTGACAACGACCGCCGGCTTTCGTCCGCGACCCTCGCAGCTGGAATACGATCATCTTGTCATCGCGGTGGGCAACGTCACCAGCTTTGCCGGCCAGCCAGGCCTCGCGGAGCATGCTCTCTCCTTCAAATACCTCGGCGATGCGCTGCTGTTGCGCAACCACCTGATCCATGTGCTCGAGGAAGCCGATATGGAATCGGACCCTGAACTCCGGCGTGCACTCCTTACCTTTGTCGTCGCCGGTGGAGGATTCTCCGGCGTAGAAGCGGTCGCCGAGCTAAACGACTTCGTGCGTGAAGGTGCCCGAAGCTTTCGGCGCATCAACCCGGCCGAGATGCAGGTGATCCTGCTTCACGCCGGTTCAGCGATTCTGCCGGAGCTGCCCGCAAGTCTCGCCCAGTTCGCCCAGACACTGCTCGAGCGCCGGGGGGTTGAAATCCGCCTTAATACAAGGCTGGCGGGAGCCACGTCCGAATCAGCCCTTCTCGAAGGCGGAGCACGGATTCCGACCAAGACCCTCGTCAGCACCGTCCCGTCAGGACCTAATCCGCTGGTTTCTCAGTTGCCTTGCAAGAAAGAACACGGAAGGATCGTCGTCAATAAGCATCTGGAAGTGCCCGAGTACACGGACGTATGGGCGCTCGGCGATTGTGCATGGGTCGTGGATCACAACACCTGGCAACCGTGCCCGCCAACCGCCCAACATGCAACGCGGCAGGCCGCTTGCTTGGCCAAGAACCTCGTGGCCTCGCTGCGTGGGGAACCGAAAAAAGCGTTTGCCTTCGAGGCCCTGGGGAAGCTGGCGGCACTCGGCCACCGGTCGGCTGTGGCAGAGGTGTTCGGATTCAAGCTCTCCGGATTCATCGCCTGGGTGCTGTGGCGCACGATCTACCTGATGAAGCTACCGGGATTGGACCGCAAGCTCCGAGTTTCGACTGACTGGCTCCTCGATCTAGTGTTGCCACCCGATATTGTCCAGCTCAAGCTCGAGAAAGGTGCGAGCTTATGTCGTGAACACTTCGAGCCACACCAGATTGTCTTCCGGCAAGGGGACCGTGGTGATCGCCTTTATATTGTGGTCGAAGGAGAAGTCGAGTTGGTTAAGGAAGGCCCCGGGCAGCAGGTCCAGTTGCTAGGCCGCGTCGGATCGGGCGAATGCTTCGGCGAGATGGCTCTGGTGGACGACAATCCACGTATGGCGACGGCACGAACTGTCACCAAAGTGAACCTGCTCAGCGTGGATCAACAGACTTTCCATGCCCTGTTCGAGTATCATCCGCCGCTGCGGCGCATGTTCCAGGCGATTATTGAGCAGCGGCTCCGCGGGGGCGCTGAAGATCGCCAGCCTCAGGCGAGCGCCGCTGGGTCGGACCCGGGTGTGACTGTCTTGTCGCGCGACCCGACTCTAGATCAGAGTACCTGGGCCGATCGCGCTGCGCGCCAGGGGAAATAATCCATCCGCAAAGGCGCAAAGGAACGCAACGCGCCGTTCTAACCCGCCGCATTTAGCGGATCGAATCGATTTGCCAAGTCGTGGTGCCGTGCTGTGCCAGGCCTAGCTTTCTCAATTTCACGATCATCGTTGCGGGCTTTGCTCGTTCCGACTTGCCACCCACCACGTAGCTCACAGATTGCTTCAGTTTGATCTGTGCTTCGTTGCCGGTTACTTCCGGCTCACCGGAGACGCTGTAGGTAAGGTTCACCGCGTTTGCAATCCTGAAGAAGTCACTCAGGCTTCGGATCTGTTGGTGCGTCATGCCGGGCCAAATCTTTTTCAATTCCTCGAGGTTCCTGTCTTCGTAGGCTTTGCGATAGAGTTCCAACACGTCGAGAACAGCTTTCTTCTCGTCTATCTCTGGTAACACTGCGGCCATGGAACGACGCACGGGCTCGGGGTTGTGCTCCACCACGCCCGTGAGCTCGACTTTAGCGTGCTGCGCGTCCTCGACGTGGCTGCCATTCGGGAATCTCTCCAGGTACGCAAGCACGCCTTTGAGGTCCTTGCCGCGGCCACTGCGTTCCCAAATCAGATCGTCGTATCGCCTCATGACTCGATCGTGATAGTTGCCGGAGGAATAGGTTTTCAGAAAAGCTTCCAGAGCCGCCGCGTCGGCCGTGTTTTGTACTGCTTCAAATTCGATCCTCGCGATCTCCCGCTGGGCTGAATCTGAGTATCGGCCGCCGGGATACCTGTTCAGATAGTCACGAAGACTCGTGAGGCTAGGGCTCTCATTCGTCTTTGCCCAATGCAGATCCTCCAGCTTCTCGGCTGCCTGGAAGCGAAAAACACCGCCTGGGTAGCGCTTCAGAAAGCCTTCCACATCTGTAGTACTCGTAGTAAGCCTGACTCTCTGCCAGTCGACTTCTTCGGCATTCGGCGTGGGCGAAGTTCTCTCCGGACTCGGCAGGAACTGAACATCAGCCTTATGCAATTCCACGGTACCGCCAGCGGGAAAATGGCGAAAGACTATGGGTGCATCGCGACGATTCGCCATTACCTTAACCTCGTGATCACCGGCGGGCAGGTGAGTCGAGAACGCTCCTTGACGACCAATCCGTCCTATCGGTGCGCGATCGAGGAAAACTTTCGCTCCGGGGGGAGCACCGCGGATATCCAGATGCGCCGGCTTCTCCGGTTCTGATGGCTTGCTCGTGAGGTCTGTCGGTGGCATCGTGATGGCGATTAGTCCAGGCGCACTCACCGACAAGGACCGCGTCACTGTCTGATAACCCTGCAGTTGGGCTTCCACGGTGTACTGCCCGGGGGCAAGCTGAAATGCGCAGTGTGGGGTAACACAGTGTTGGTCGGTGCCCCGGACATGCACCGATGCACCAAGGGGATTGGTCTTGATCTCAACGGGCACGAGCATCGGTGTGGCGGGTCGCGTAGTTTTCCATGAAACGTAAACGGCGACGGCAAGTAACAAGGTCCCAGCCACAACTAGCTGAGGCAGTTTTGAGGACTTGGGTGTCGCGGAGGGCTGCCGTTTGACCCGCTTTTCAGCCGACGATGCAATCGGCGGTTCCTTCAAAGGGGGAAAAGGCGCGATAGGAGGCTCTTCTCGGGGGAAAAACTTTGTTTCACCTCGGTAGGAATCCGTTGCGGCACCAGGTGCAGGAATGGACCCTACCTGCGTCTGGCCGAGCTCTTGCGCCAATTTGGTTTCCGCCGGTTGTGACTTGGCTTCACCCAGTCGCTCCCTCTCCTTCTCTTCCTGACCTCGCTCTTCTAAGTGACGAGCGCGTTCTTGGATATCTTCGTTCAAACGCATCAGGTGAGAAGAGTTGGGGTACAGTGAAAGAACCCGTTCAACTTCGCGAAGCGCGTCTCGAAGTTCGCCAGCAGATTGCGCACGGTTGGCTGCCACTACGCACTGCTCGATGATCTGCTCTCGCTTGCGATTCTCAATCTTGCCTTTCAGAACCGGCACGAGCGGGGATTCCGGATAGAATTGGGCTGCGAGTCCCAGAAGCAGCTCAGCTGTTTCCCAGCGTGTCTGGAGAGCAGATTCGGAAGCGGCCAGGATGATACCGATCGTCTGCTCGCGGATCGCTTCATCGCGATTCGCGATCTCATTGGCGCGTTTGAGAAATGCGCCCCCCTTCTCCCATTCGTTGTTGGCGAACGCCTGCTGGGCATCCACCAGACACCTGCGGGCTTCCCTTGGGAGATCCAGAGGTTCTTGAACAGGTTCGGTTGGCGGCACTTCCGATTTGACGGGCGGGGCTGGGCTCACCGTTGTGCTTAAGAGGGCAAGCATGGTCGGCTTGGGCTCAGGAGCAGTTCCCATCGCCGGGATTTCCTGCTTGGTCAGCGGCCACGCGCGCAGCGGCTTAGCATCAGCCGCAGCGTGTTCCAGCGCGTTGGTAGGATCGGCCGGACGGGCAGGCCCATCCAACCCTTCTCGAACATCCGACTCATTCCCTGGATTTGGGATCGGGCGAAGGTTGTCGGCTTGACGCAAAGCTGCGATTTGCAGTGTGAGCTGATGCCTTACATCGCCTACGACCGATTGAATCTTCCGATCCCCTGGATAATGCTCGGCTATAAGGGTAACTTCTCCCAAAACGCTCTCCAGCTGCGCGACCCTGGCGAGCTCGGTTTCCTGCCCCGGGTCCGGAACCGGCGTCAACGAGGGCGCAGTCACCCACTGCGAGTTGTTGAGCGTCATTTGATCGGCGGCTTCGGCCACCCTTTGCTTCAGCAATTCATACCGCTCATTGCTCAGACGTTCGCGCTCGACTGCCGCCATGGCTGTGGCGCGCGCGAAGTCATACCCCTGCTTCAGGTCCGGCACGAAGGTCACTGCCTGGGAAACCCGGTCGAGAATATCCAGAGCGGACTGATAACAGCGGACAATCAACAGGACGCGGCAGTCTTGCAGCGCTTGCGCGACTGCGATCCGCGCAGCGTCGGCCTGTTTGACGTCAATCTCTCGCTGTAGCAGTTGCGTGTCCAAGCCATTCCCGAATTCGGCGCGGTGTTTCTCCAGCAGGGCGCGGGCGGCATCAAAATCAGAGTTGCCCAGCGCGTCACGTGCCTGTTCTTTGACCGTCGAAAACGCCTCGACCCGGAGGCGTTCACGGTGTACCTGTTCCAAAAGCTGAGAGATCTCGGGTGACTTGTTGTAGCGCAGTACCTGCGCCTCCAGAAACTTCGCTGCCTCGCCATGCCTTTCCATGTGAACTAGGCGACAGGCAGTGGCGAGTACCTCTTGAAGGCCGGCATTAAACTCCTCAACGTGCCGGCGGGCATCGGACAGGACAACGCGCAATTCCTGATCGTCAACTTCCTTGAGGACCGCTTCCAGTAGTTCAATCGCGGGTTGGTATTCGTCTGCTGACATAAGACGATGGGCTTCTTTTGCGGCCGCATCAATCTTGTTTCGCATGGCAAAACTCGCGGCTTCCTCCTGCGCGAATTGGAGCAAGTCGTCAAACTCGTTTGCCCGAGTCCGTCGCTGTGCGGCTAGCAGGACTTCGATCGCTTCGGTGTAGGCCTTGCGGCGAATCGCGTCTTTCGCCTGCTGGACAATTTGCGTCTTGAACTGTTCTGCACGTTCGCGCTCAACCGTCTCGGTGATCAAGGAATGCATCGATTGCAGAACAAATTCATTTGGATACCTGGCTAGAGCCTGATCCAGCGGAACTAGAGCTTCCAGAGGCTTTTTTTCTTCCAATAGCCGCCTGGCAAGCGAGATCTGACCCTCCACATACATCCGCTTCTCGGTGGCTTCGCGCTCCTTGTCAGCGATTGCCTTCAGTTTAAGCAGGCCGCGCTCGTTGGGGAATCTCTCCAATGCGTCCGAAGCTTTGGTGCAGGCCAACGCATAGTTGTTGGTATTCAGAGCTTCTTCAATCTCCGCGCTGACTTCTTCGAGTTCCTTGCGGCGCCTTTCTTGTTGCTGGCCCATGGAGGCCAGGGCGATGAAATCACTCACACCGGGTGCAGTTGGATCGATCGCCTCTGCTTTCCGGAGGAAATCGAGCGCAGCCGTAAAATGACGCCCTGATATCTGCTTCCGGCCCTCCTCCAAGAGAGTCTGAACCTGTTTCAGCTTCGTTCGCTCAGCTAATTCTTTGGCGATGACCGCGTGTAGTTCCTTGGCATCTCGACTCTCAGAATCGACGGCAAGCGCTTGCTTTACCGTAGCCAAAGCATCTTCGAGATCCTCAGTATCAAAAGCAGATCTCGCCCGCGTCAGCAGTTCCGAGATTTGGTCAGCACGCTTTTTCCTCTCTTTGATCGAGTCTCGCAATTCACGTACCTGCGAGTTACTCTCATCCAGGCCGACAGCGGAGTCCAGATAACGTAGCGCCTCATCCAGAGCATTGCGCCCGACGGCCTGCTCGGCCTGTAAGCGCAAATCTTTAATCCGATCGGAGCGCTGCTGCTTCTGGATCTGTTGTTGTACTTCGCGCAGCAGGTCACCGGCTCGGACATTCTGCCGGTCGATCTTCAACAATTGGACCAACTGTTCTTTGGCTCTGTCCCACTGTGCTTCGACAACGCTTCGTTCCACTGCTTGCAGATACTCGGAGACCCTCTCGCGCTTGAACCGCTCCTGTACATGAGAAAGGTCGAAAGCAAGGTCGGCAGCCGTCTGATACCGCTCGTCCGGATTCTTCGCCAACACGCGTTGGACGATAGTATCCAGCTCGGGCGGGCAGCGGGGCAGAAACTTGTCGAGAGGGGGAGGAGAATCGTGAATGATTTTCAGCAGTGTATCGCCAGCATCTTTTCCTTCGAATGGGAGTTGGTATGTCAGCAACTGGTACAACGAGACACCGGTCGAAAAGATGTCGGTTCTCAAGTCCACCGGAGCATCCTGGATTTGTTCCGGGGACATGTATTGAATGCTGCCCAGGAGCTGACCAGCGCGAGTAACATGTTCTTCCCCTATCCGAGCGATACCGAAGTCAACCAGCTTGACCGTGCCATCTTTCAACACCATCACGTTCGCGGGTTTGATATCCCGGTGAACGATCTTTTGTTCATGCGCATAGGCGAGAGCGTTACAAACCTGGATGATGATATTCAACTTCTCTTCCAGGGAAATCGCACGACCGGAGCGGATGAACGCATCCAGGCTCTCACCTTCGAGGAACTCCATTACCAAATAGGGAGTAGCTTCATGAACTCCGAGATCATAAATCGTGACTATATTCGGGTGTTGAAGCTTGCCTGCCGACTGGGCTTCCCGGTAAAAGCGCTTAAGGAGCCCGGGATCGCTGATGACCTTGCTGGTCATCATCTTGATGCCAACCAGGCGGCCGATTTCCGGATCGATTGCCTTATAGACGACTCCCATGCCGCCTCGACCTACAACTTCGAGCACCTCGTACTTACCCAGTCTCTTTGGTCCGTTCTTGGGCATGGCAGTGGCTTCGAGAACAGGCGGCCGATTTCCACCTACGCAATCTGTTGCAGGTCGCCGTCGAGAGGATCGGTTCCAGGGGAGGCGAATATGAACTAGCGTTGTCCTAACATTTTTGGCGTAACTGCACGCTCCGGGGATGCTCGCCGAGGCGCGCATCCCCGCTTCTAAACGGCCCACACATTAGCATAGAATCCGCTCTCAAACCACTCGGCGTGGCACTCCAAATCGTGTCCAAAATCCGCCGGCGCTAGTGAATTTGGACAAATTTACTGCACCATCCGGAACACTTGTCCCGCGACGAGAACCGAGGCAGCGAATGGGAGCGGAGCTTTGCCGCGCACCATGACAAAGGTTCCGTTTCGGCTGCCAAGATCTTCGAGGAAGAAGTCCTCCCCCCGATGGTAGACTCGGGCGTGCGACCGGCTCATGATGGGGTCATTGTTGAAAGTAAACGTGCCAGTGGTGCGGCCAAAGGTGATTTCTTCGTGTTGGAGCGGATAGGTTTCCTGCCGTTCGGAGCCATCCGGATTGATCCCCGCGAACTCCGCGGGCCATTCTTTAACCAGCTCGCCGACAGCCAACAGCGTTTTCCCAAGTGTCGTAGCCGCAGCCACCAGATCCGGTTTGCAAATAAACCTGAACAGGCGCGTGCCCATGGCAATTACGTCGTCTTCCTCCAGGGTGTACGTCGCAGCCAGGCGGATGAAGATGCGGCCTTTGTTGCCGATATCCTCAACCATGGGCTGACCTTCTTCCAGTGAGAACCGCGCTCGCACCTCTTGAGATTTGCTGTCAACTCTTGCATCTGCGTCTGTCCCGCCGACCGTCACCCCGGCGGCGGCAATCGGGTATTCAGCAATCACCGCGCCATCACGATTGAGCTGCTGCAGCTTTGCCGTGCCGATGCCATCCTGGCTGATGGGGGTAGGGGCCGCCTTCAAAGGCACAGCTTCCGTGTCGCCCCACAGCGCCTGGTAGAGATCGCGGTCTTCGCTTTTGCCCTTCAAGCGGAAACGGCCAAGAAGCACGACCTTAAACTCCGATGTGGAAAGCTGCTGCTTTAAGGAGTCGGAAATGACGATCTGCCTCGGGAGAGCGACGCTCTCCACCCTGGATGCCACGTTCACCACGTCACCAAAGACGTCATCCGACTTGACGATCCCCATCCCGTAGTGCAGGCCGATCCGAACCAGCATCTCGTCGGGTTTTTTTCCGCGTGCGTTCCTCTCCCGCAATCGTCGCTGGATCGCCACGGCCGCCTGAACTGACTTGTCACAGTCGTCGAAAACGGCCATCACCCCATCGCCAATGGTCTTGACGACTCGCCCGCCATGCTGTTCGATGACTGACCGTAGCAGGTCGTTACATTCGTGGACCATGGCGAGTCCGGCGATGTCACCGAAAGTTTCGAAATATTCCGTGGAACCCTTGATATCAGTAAACATAACCGTGACTGCGCAGCGGAACCTTTCCAGCTGTTGCAGAACCGCGGGGTCCTCACGCGAGAGTTGAAGAATTTTCGTGACGAGTGTGTTCTGTCGCATTGCCACAAAAGTCGGGTGATCCGATCGCCCCCTAGCGCAGTCATTGTCGCATGAATCCCGGAAACCGGACCCAGTTGACTTACGGCGGATAATGTCGAGCTAGATGCGACGCTTCGTCCGCATAAGACACCTTGACCGGTCGCAAGGCGGACTTCAGCTCTCCGGTTCATGCAGCGAACATTGTTGCAAGTGGCGACAAATGTATATATCGTGGCGGGACTTAATCAGCGTTGGGGCCATTGGCTACGTTGAGGTTGGAATGAAATCGAACACCGGTGGAGGACTATGCGGCCGAGGCTAGTCGCTTTCTCCGCAGCAGCACTCATGCTGCTTCCCCTTACCATCGTTTACGCCCACGAGCGTTTCATTCGGCACGACCTCAAGTACCCGATGCATGAGCGTTACTTCGGACGAACCCCCGGGGCATTTCTCGGCATTCAGCCAGACATGTTTCGTATCGCGACGACGAGCTGCGTTCTACTATTCGTCTTTCTGGTGATTTTCTTCTTTCGGCAGAACCTCGATGTCTTTGTCGAACACCGGGTGCTATCAGGTCTGCGCGGCCCCGCACAGAGATTTCTGCACCACGTGGCGAACTATCTCACGGATAAACCCATGAACCTGCGGTGGTTCCACACCGTCGGGGAGTGGGCCGTTGTCTTCTTCCTGCGCAGTCCCGCGCTGGTTCTCATGTATTCGGCAACCAACGATTCGATGGTGATGCCCAGTTATCCGCTGGAGCCGACCTCGGCGATTTACTTCAAGTACATTCAGGTTTTCCTCGCCATCCTGATGCTCACCCAGACGGCGCTTCCTCTGGCGGGGGCATTGGTAATCGGCACTTGGATCTACCTGTGGCGCTGGGGCTGGATGGTGGCTGCAGATGCGATCCCGGTTGTAACGGTGGCAGTCTTGTATCTCTCTGCGCCTTGGCAATCCCACAGGGTAGCCATTACTGAAATGAGCGAAAAACAGGTGAAACTGGTCCGGCTGGTGCTGGGATTTGGTTTTTTCGCCCTGGGCTGGCTCAAGATCTACAACTACCACCTCACGGCTGGGGTGGCCGACAACTATCCATCGGTGATGGACGATCCGATGATCAGTTTCTTTTCCATGGGGACCAACCCCCTGTTTCGTCGCGAAAACTGGATCATCGCATTCGCCCTTGCGGAAGTGCTCAGCGGCTTCATGTTGATGGTCGGGGTTTTCACCAGAGTTTGGGGATCGCTGATGCTCTGGGTGTTTACAAAGCTGATGTTGGTTAACTTCGGCTGGGATGAGATTCCGCACATTTACCCGATCGCCGCAACGATGGCGGTAGTTTTTTCCAACAAAGTGAACAGCGAGTTCGCCTTTGTCGAGAGGATCCAGCAACGACTAGCCCGTGAGGGAAGAACATTGCTGAGACTTGCGACCGTCGTCGTTGCTTCACTGGTGATTTCAGTGCTGACGGTCTACGTCTTGCTTTACGCGTTTACATTCATTGACCGATCGCATCTGTAAGTCAGGGAGTGCTCTCATGAAATTCATCAGCGCAAGACTTGCCACAATCTTGATCATCGTGACCTGTGCGGGTTTGTACGGTCTGGACTACTACAAGAATCCGCAGCTATGGCATCACCCGGCACACGAGATGGAAGCCTCGGGAAAAGGAGCGCGCCTAGTACTCTGGATGAACCACCTGTGTTGTACGGGATGCCTGTCCGACATCCGCCAAGCCCTGGCTGCCGTTCAGGGAGTAGATCTGGCCAAAGCCACGAGCCCCCAGCAACTGCTCACGCAGGAGAAGGCAAACGTGCAGAGTGCGAGTACGTCACTGCCCGATTATGGCAATACCATCCAGCTTCCGATCACAGACCTGGACCAACTGGACCTGGTCGCTATTGATCGGGCTCTTCGAGACAAAGGCTTTGTTGCCGGACGCATGGAACTAAGTGGCGTAGAACATTTTCGCCTTGAGGCGGAACTGGATCACCTGTGCTGCGGCATGTGCGACAGGGCTATTCACGAACGCGTTGCTTTCTTGAAAACCAAGGGGTTAGGCGGCCAATTCAAGTGGCTGGATAGCGTCAACCTGAACCACGAAAAGAAAATCGTTATAGCGTATGCCCGCTTCCTCGAGCCCGGCAAGACGGTGGATGTCGCCGAGTTCCTGTCGGGGCTCAACTACCTCGGGTACGAACCGCATTCTTTGCGGGTTGTTCCTGGCGAGCACCAGCAGCATCCCATCGAAAACACGGCTCAGTAGCCGCTGCAAGTTAGACCGAAGCCGTGGCCGGTTACCGCCATGAAACCTATCCGTCTCTCAAAATAAGCTGAGGATTTTTGGTAACTCTAAGACAAAAACTGATTTTAGTCTTGACAGCATTCCAACCCGTATGCATACTCCTCGCACGAAAATGGAGATGTAGATGCGTCGGTGGTCCAACCGAAATTTCTATCGAGCATGGGAGCTAGGCCAGTTCGTCGCGTCTCTGGCTGAGGGGACGGGCTCTGCGTTGATGTTGATGATGTGAGCGATGGAACCGGGCCGACCTCGAATGTGTCTGTCAGATCCTCCGGGGAGATTCGATGAAGAGCGGGAATCCGTTCTCCAGGGTCCTGGCAGCGTGCGCCCAAAAAAGAATACGAAGCCCGCTCCCTGCAGCGGTGTTTCTGGTTTTATTTTCGAGCTATCAAGGCGCCAACAATTTTGCCCGGAGCGCCCCAAGCTCTCCTCTACTTAGTACTGGAGGCTCTCCCCTACTTAGTACCAGCGATGAGTTATTCAACCGCAACTTAGGTGCGCAGTCCGTCAGCAGCCATTTCATTCCAGGTAAGTTCCGGACCGCCCAGGTGGGCGAACCGTCTGTCTGGATCGCTGACGAGTCAAACTTAGCCGCGGAAAAGCAAATGCTCAGGAACTTGGATTTGGCGTAGCATTAGGAGGAGGGCTAACCAAAATGAAAAATCGACCTGTATCGCGCACGCCAGCTGGGTCAACGACCCAGCCTGGGTCCACGCCGGAACTGCTGGAGCAGATCCGTGTCCGGGCCTATGGGTTGTTCGAGCAACGGGGAAGAACCGAGGGTCACGAGTTGGAAGATTGGTTGCGGGCAGAGGCTGAGGTGCTGCAGCAGAAGGCGAAAACGACGGCTGCGTAGCAGTCTCAAAAGAGTGCGATCTCGAATCCGAGGTTCGTAGGAGAGCTTTATGGCAGCCAGCGCGATACCGATCACATATCCCGGCAGGCATATGGACGACCTGTGCGTCAGTACGATCCGCACCCTCGCGATGGATGCGGTGCAGCAGGCAAACTCCGGCCATCCGGGCACTCCGATGGGCATGGCGCCGGTGGTCTATTGCTTGTGGCAACAGTTCTTGCGCTTTGATCCGGAAGATCCCATTTGGCCTAACCGCGATCGCTTCGTTCTCTCCATCGGGCACGCTTCGATGCTGCTGTATTCGCTGCTTCACCTGTGCGGCGTCAAGGCGGTTGATGCGGAATATGAACGGCTTGGGGAACCATGCGTCAAGCTCGATGACCTCAAGCAGTTTCGGCAATTAGAGAGCAAGTGTCCGGGACATCCCGAGTATCGCTGGACCTCCGGCATCGAAACCACCACTGGTCCACTGGGCCAAGGTGTTGCCACCAGCGTCGGCATGGCACTGGCCGAGCGTTGGATGGCGAATCATTTCAATCGTCACGGCCATGAAATCTTCGACTACAACGTGTATGCCCTTTGCGGTGACGGTTGCATGATGGAAGGCGTTAGCGGCGAGGCCGCATCGCTGGCTGGCCATCTCAAACTCTCGAATCTTTGCTGGATTTATGACAACAACCGAATCACGATCGAGGGCCATACGGACTGGGCGTTCAGCGAGGATGTAGCTACCCGTTTTATCGGGTACGGGTGGAATATCACGCGCGTAGGGGATGCAAATGACCAGGAAATGCTTGCCCGCGCTTTTCAGACTTTTCTGCATACCAACGATCGCCCGACTCTGATCATCGTGGACAGCCACATCGCTTATGGCGCGCCCAGCAAGCAGGACACCAGTGCTGCGCATGGCGAACCACTCGGAGAAGAGGAAATTCGCCTCACCAAGCGGAATTATGGCTGGCCCGAAGATGCAAAGTTTTATGTGCCTGATGGCGTGAGGGAACACTTCCGCGCGGGAATCGGGAAGCGCGGAGGAGAATTGCGGGAACGGTGGCAGGAGACTTTCCGCCACTACGCAGACCAGAATCCGGAACTGGCTTCACAGATTGACGAAATGCAGCGCCGTGAATTGCCCGAGGGATGGGACCGCGATCTTCCCAAGTTCCCGACCGACGCGAAAGGTGTGGCCGGGCGGGATGCATCCGCCAAGATCCTGAATGCGATCGCCCGTAATGTGCCCTGGATGGTCGGCGGATCAGCCGATCTGGCGCCCTCCACCAAGACTCGCCTCACCTTTGACGGTGCCGGCGACTTCACTGCGGCGAACTACGGCGGACGCAACCTGCACTTTGGGATTCGCGAACACGCGATGGGGTCGATTCTTAATGGGATGGCGCTATCCAAGGTGCGGCCGTTTGGATCGGGCTTCCTGATATTCAGCGACTATTTGCGTCCTGCGATCCGGCTGGCAGCGCTGATGGAAATTCCGGTGGTCTACATTTTTACGCACGATTCGATCGGGGTGGGCGAAGACGGACCGACTCACCAGCCCATCGAACAGCTGATTTCTCTGCGCGCGATACCTAACCTGATCACCTTGCGGCCAGGAGACCCCAACGAAGTTGTTGAAGCCTGGCGGGTCATTATGCAGCTGCGTCACAAGCCGGCGGTCTTGGTCTTATCGCGCCAGGCGCTGCCTACGCTAGATCGTAACCGCTACGCTCCTGCGTCCGGTGTTGCCAAAGGCGGCTACATCCTTGCGGATGCGCCGGGAGGGAAGCCGGACATCCTGTTCCTCGCGACGGGCAGCGAGGTGGGACTGGCGGTGGAAGCCTTCGAAAAGTTGGCGGCTGAAGGCGTGCGGGCTAGAGTCGTGAGCATGCCCTCGTGGGAACTGTTCGAAGAGCAATCGCAGGCCTATCGCGACGCGGTGATTCCTCCGGATGTGACTGCTCGCATTTCGGTAGAGCAGGCTTCGACCCTGGGATGGGCGCTCTATCACGGGTCAGGCGGCCGGGCGATCGGTATGAAAACCTTTGGCGCCTCCGCACCTCTGAAGGAATTGCAAAAGAAGTTCGGCTTCACGCCCGACAATTTGTTGGTGACTGCACGGGAATTGTTATCGCGTAAGCAGTAAGCTACGTGCATGGCGCTTTCGCCTTGGACCACCCGTGGTTCGGTTCAGAGAGGATTTAGTTCTCGGGCCCAAGAAATACATGCGCATCTGCCGCAGGCCAAGTTACAAGCGAGACGGCAGAGCCGAACTGGCGACGCCCCCATAGTCAGAGGTACTCAACGCCCCTAATCGGAGTGATACTATGCAGCCAGCAGTTGTCGTGGAACCAAAACTCTCCAGGCAATCCAATCCCTTACGCGAACTCGAAAACTACGGACAGTCGGTTTGGTTGGACTACATCCGGCGCAGTCTGCTGACCAGCCGGGAACTGCAGCGCCTGCTCGATCATGACGGTCTCCGCGGAGTCACGTCCAACCCCGCCATCTTCGAGAAGGCGATTGCCGGCAGCTCGGATTACACCGACCTGCTGCAATCTTTGGCCAGCCAGAGCGAGCTCGACGCGAAAGCCCGTTACGAGAAACTGGCGATTCGCGACATCCAGGATACCGCGGATCTTTTGCGTCCGGTTTACCAGGCGACCAAGCGTCGCGATGGGTACGTGAGCCTGGAGGTATCGCCTTATCTCGCACGCGACACCGAGGGGACACTCGAAGAAGCGAGGCGCCTGTGGAGGGCTGTGAGTCGCGAGAACGTGATGATCAAGGTTCCCGCGACGCCGGAGGGAATCCCGGCCTTTCGGCAGCTCATCAGCGAAGGCATAAACGTGAATGTGACGCTGCTGTTCTCGCAGGCGGTTTACGAGCAGGTGGCGCAGGCTTACATTGACGGGCTCGAAGAATTTGGCCGTCGCGCTCTCGATGTCGGCAAAGTTGCCAGCGTCGCCAGTTTTTTCATCAGCCGCATCGATTCCGCCGTGGACGCCATGGCCACTGCCCGGCTGAATGCGGAAAAAGATCCAGCGCAGCAGGCCCTGCTGCGCAGCCTTCTGGGAAAGATCGCAATTTCCAATGCGAAGCTGACTTACCAACGTTACCGCAGCATTTTTCAGCAGGATCGCTGGTTGGATCTCGCAAAACATGGCGCCCAGACTCAGCGCGTGCTGTGGGCCAGTACCGGCACGAAGAACCCGAATTACAGCGATGTGATTTATGTCGAAGAGTTGATTGGTCCGGATACCGTCAACACGATGCCGCCGGCTACCGTCAGCGCTTTCCGCGACCATGGCAAGCCGCGGCCCAGCCTTACCGAAGACCTCGAAGCCGCGCAGGATCACATGGACACCTTGCAGAAGGTCGGGATTTCAATGAGCGAAGTCACTGCCAAACTGCTGGATGAAGGACTTCAGCTGTTTTCGGAAGCATTTGACAAGTTGCTCGCTGCGGTTGAGCAATCCACTCAGGGTCGCACCACCCCCAAGGTGAGCCAGCAAACTTACAAGCTGCCTGCCAATGCTGCCAATTTGGTCAGCGCGCACGTGAATGATTGGCGCGCTGAAGGCAAGGTGAGCCGGTTGTGGGAGCGTGACCCATCACTGTGGACTGATTCGGACGAAGGGAACTGGCTCGGCTGGCTGACCATAACCGATGATCAGTTGGCTCACCAGCACAAGCTCGCCGAGATGGCTGCAGATGTGCGCAGCGGCGGCTTTGCCCACGTGTTGCTGCTAGGCATGGGCGGCTCCAGTCTATGTCCCGAGGTTCTGAAGATGACCTTCGGCAAAATCCCTGGATCTCCGGAACTCGACGTCCTGGATTCCACGGATCCGGCGCAGATCCAAGCCACGGAGCAGAAGATTGATCTGGCCAAGACTCTGTTCCTCGTGTCCAGCAAATCGGGAAGCACGCTCGAACCGAACATCTTCAAACAATATTTCTTTGAGCGGGTGCAGCAGGCGGTCGGTGCCGAGAAGGCTGGGTCTAGGTTCGTCGCTATCACCGACCCAGGTTCGAAGATGGAGCACGTTGCTCGAGGAGACAATTTCCGGCGCATCTTCCAGGGTCTGCCCAGTATCGGCGGCCGATACTCAGCACTTTCCAATTTCGGGATGGTGCCCGCCGCCGTAATGGGCATGAATACGCAGAAATTCCTGGACCGCGCCGAAGAGATGGTGCAGGCCTGCAAATCGTGTGTTCCGGTCGAGGACAATCCCGGGGTCATTCTGGGAATTATTCTAGGAACCCTGGCTACGAACGGCCGCGACAAGGTCACCATCGCTACCTCGCCGGGCATTTCCGGTCTGGGTGCCTGGCTCGAGCAGTTGATTGCTGAGTCTACCGGCAAAGAGGGTCGGGGAATTATTCCCGTGGACCGGGAGCAATTGGGTCCGCCTGAGGTCTATGGCGAGGACCGTGTTTTCGCCTACCTGCGTTTGGAATCGGCGCCCGATCGCACGCAAGACGAGAAAGTAGCGGCACTCGAGCGGGCTGCTCATCCGGTGGTTCGCATCGCGGTAGGCGACCTCTACGACTTGGGCCAGGAATTTTTCCGATGGGAGATTGCCACCGCGGTGGCGGGATCGATTATCGGCATCAATGCCTTCAGCCAGCCCGATGTGGAGGCCAGCAAAATCGCCACCCGAAATCTAACTTCCGAATACGAGCGCGCCGGCTCGCTGCCGGCGGAGAAGTCCATCCTCGAAGAAGGAGACATCAGGCTCTTCACGGACGAGAAGAATAGAGCGGCTCTGGCACAAGCGGCTGGGTCGGACCAGACTCTAGTTGGATATCTGCGCGCCCACTTGAATCGCATAAAGGCCGGTGATTACTTTGCCCTGCTCGCCTACCTGCCCATGTTCGGTGAACATGACGAGGCGCTCGAGAACATGCGCCATCAAGTGCGCGACCATAAGCGGGTGGCCACTTGTCTCGGATTCGGGCCGCGCTTCCTGCATTCGACCGGACAGGCGTACAAGGGTGGTCCCAATTCAGGCGTGTTCCTGCAGGTCACTTGTGACGACGCTCGCGACCTGTCGGTTCCCGGACAAAAATACACATTCGGCGTGGTCAAAGCGGCACAGGCGCGCGGCGACTTCCAGGTTCTGGCAGAGCGGAATCGGCGAGCCTTGCGGGTTCACCTGGGCCGGGACGTCACCGCTGGGTTGGTAAACCTCACTTCCGCCCTCGCGAAGGCGCTCGCGTAACTTTTGACAAGGATTCGTGCCTTGCCCATTGGGGCGCAGGCGCTTCCCCGATTGGGTTACACAGGAGATGGTGATGTTTCGCAGCAACCATGATCGGAAGACATTTGAGGGCAACGGGCGCAAGATCCTGGTGATTGATGTCGGTGGGACGAATATCAAATTGCTGGCCAGCGGTCAGAAGAAACCGCGCAGGTTTTCTTCTGGTCCCAACATGAACGCCGCGACTATGGTGCGGGAGGTGAAGAAGGCGGTGAAGGATTGGGATTACGACGCGATCTCGATCGGCTATCCCGGACCGGTGGTTCACGGCCGGCCATTGCGCGACCCGCACAATCTGGCGCCGGGCTGGGTGGAGTTCGACTTCGAAAAGGGGTTTGGCTGCCCGGTGAAAATCATCAACGACGCCAGCATGCAAGCGCTAGGAAGTTACAAAACCGGCCGCATGCTTTTCTTGGGTCTGGGGACCGGCCTGGGCTCGGCCATGATTGTGGATGGCATTATCGAGCCCATGGAACTTGCTCACCTGCCTTATAGGCACGGGCGCACATTTGAGGATTATGTTGGGATCCGGGGACTGGAGCGCCTGGGCAGAAAGAAATGGGAACAGCACGTGGCCAAAGTTGTGCAGCAACTCCGCGCAGCTTTGCAAGCCGAAGAGGTCGTGCTCGGTGGTGGGAACGTTAAGAAGCTTAAGAAATTGCCTCCCTGCACCCGAGCCGGAGACAACGGCAATGCATTTGTTGGTGGTTTTCGAATATGGGAGGGAGAGCCGTATGCCCGAGCTAGAGCTGCTTCCTGACTCTAACCTGAAAAACATGATCACCAAGGCTTCTTCATCTCAGCGAAAGGCAGATCCCTGCCTCTTGGTGATCTTTGGAGGAGCGGGGGACCTTACCAAGCGCAAGCTCGTCCCCGCCCTGTGCAACTTGGCGGAACAAGGCTTCTTGCCGCAACAGTTCGGGCTCGTGGTTGTCTCCTACACCGACTTAACGACGGAGTCTCTCCGCGAGCGGCTCACTGAGGACATCAAGACGTTTGCACTTCGCCCGGTCGATCCCGCGATCAGCACGCGGTTGATCCAGCATACGTACTACGTGCGCGGAGAATTTGGGGATGCTGCCACCTATCAGAAGCTAAGAGCAGCCCTGAGCGACATCGCGAAGGAAGATCACATTCCGGGCAATCACTTCTATTACCTGGCAGTGGCACCGCGCTTCTTCGGGGAGATTGTCAAGCAACTTGGTGCGGCGGGTCTGGCCCGGGAGGAAAACGGCCAATGGCGCCGCGTGGTCATCGAAAAGCCTTTCGGTCGAGATCTGCAGTCGGCGCGTGCTTTGAATACCGAGATCAAGCAGGTGCTCGATGAACACCAGATTTACCGCATCGACCACTATCTCGGAAAAGAAACAGTGCAGAACCTGATGATGTTCCGCTTCGGCAATGGAATTTTCGAGCCGATCTGGAACCGCCGCTACATTGATCACGTGCAGATCACCGCTTCGGAAACGGTCGGTGTCGAGCAACGCGGCGGTTACTACGACACTTCGGGCGCCTTGCGCGACATGGTTCCCAACCACTTGTTTCAGTTGGTTTCTCTCACCGGAATGGAGCCGCCGATTTCTTTCGACGCCAACGCCGTGCGCGACGAGCAGGCCAAGGTATTGCATGCGATCCAAGCATTCACTCCCGAGGACGTATTAACCAAGACCGTGCGCGGTCAGTACGGCACGGGCACAATGGATGGCAGGCAAGTACCAGCCTATCGGGATGAAAGTAACGTAAACCCGAGTTCGCCCACCGAAACCTTCGTCGCAATGAAGCTGCTGATTGATAACTGGCGCTGGGCGGACGTTCCGTTTTACTTGCGAACCGGCAAACATCTCGCCCGCAGGGTTACCGAGATCGCAATCCAATTCAAGCGCGCCCCGTTCCATTTGTTCCGCAACACGCATGTGGACGCGCTTCGCAGCAACCGCCTGGTCATCACCATTCAGCCGGAGGAGAGCATCTCGCTGCGGTTTGGGGCGAAGGTGCCGGGGCCGATCATGCAGCAAGGCGCCGTCGACATGTGCTTCAACTACGCGGACTACTTCGGGTCGGCGCCCAGCACTGGTTACGAGCGGCTGCTCTACGACTGCATGATTGGAGATGCGACCTTGTTCCAGCGGGCGGACATGGTCGAAGCCGGGTGGAGTGTCATTACGCCGGTGCTCGATGTATGGCAGGCGCTGCAGCCGCGCGACTTCCCTAACTATGCGGCTGGCACATGGGGTCCAAGGGAAGCAGACGAATTGCTGGCTCGCAATGGCCGAGAGTGGCGGCCAATGGCGGCAGCTCAAGCTGCCGCGTAGTCGCCCGCGAATTCTTGCTGGCAGAGGAATGGACATGCACCAGAGTGTGGTTTTTCTCTTTGACGTCGACAATACGCTGCTGGACAACGATCGTGTCGCCGCCGACCTCAAGCGTCACCTCGAAACGGAAGTAGGCCACGAACGGCAGCAGCGTTACTGGGCGTTCTTCGAAGAGTTGCGCGCGGAGTTGGGATACGCCGACTATCTTGGCGCGCTGCAACGCTATCGCAGCGAGTATCCTCGCGACCCGCATCTGCTGACTGTTTCCGATTTTCTCATCGAATATCATTTTGCCAACCGGCTCTTCCCTAATTCTCTCGATGTCGTGGATCATGTGAAACAATTTGGCCAGCCGGTGATCCTGTCGGATGGCGACGTCGTGTTCCAGCCTCTCAAGATAAGGCGTTCGGGGCTGTTCGACGCGGTCAATGGCGATGTGCTGATCTACATCCACAAGGAATTCGAGTTGGACGATGTTGTGGAGCGCTATCCGGCTGATCGTTACGTGCTCATTGATGACA
>DATEPX010000230.1:0-35360 GCA_035272945.1 Terriglobales bacterium | reverse complement strand
GGTTCTGATGCAGGTTTTGGGCAATTCGTAACCAAAGTATAACCAAACTGATCCATGGCCGCTTTTTCCAGAGCCGCCCGCTCTTGCTCTTGTGCTGCTTCGAGCATTCGCGAAGCGTTATCGACGTGCTTTCATTGCTTTGGGATGCCCTTTTTGAATTTCGCGCGAGATTCAGGTCTTTGTTTACATAGGTTTAACGAAAAGAGCACGGGGGTACCCTAAGGCATAGACTGGGCGCAAAAGCGTGGGGGTTGCCCCAGACGAGCCGGTTTTGCTCGTCTGGGCGGTACGCCTCATAAAAGGTCAGCCCGACTGACGCCTTGCTCGTTCACTGGGCAATGAACAAGTTTTCCGCGAAGCCCCATTCGTCCTCGATCCACTGCGCCTGACACCGAAAGCCCGCTGCCATGGCGATCTGGAGCAGTTCGTGGCGGGAGTACTTGTGGCTGCTCTCGGTCCAGATGGTTTCGCCTTCGTTGAAAGAGACTGCGAGATCGGCGCCGGGAATAGCGACCGTCTGTTTGCGTTTTGATCGCAGGTGCATTTCCATGCTGCGGGCTTCGGGATTGAAGCGGGCGACGTGCTCGAATTGTTGCAGATCGAAGTCAGCGTCAAGTTCCCGATTAATGCGTGCCAGCAGGTTCAGGTTGAAGGCAGCCGTGACTCCCAGCGGGTCGTCATAAGCGGCAATCAATTGCGGGACGGGTTTTTCCAGGTCCGCTCCTAACAGAAGAGCGTCGCCGGGCTGCAGAATGCGGCGCACCTGCCGGAGGAACTTGGTTCCGGCGGGCCGATCAAAGTTTCCAATCGTGCTGCCGAGAAACAATACCAGCAGGTGCGCATTCTCCTCGCGGCGCGCAGCGACCTCCAACAGGCCGTCCAGGTATTCGCGCTCGAAGCCTACGATGCTGATCGATTCCAGATCGCTGAGCTCACGGCGGCACATGGCCAGCGCGGTGGCCGAGATTTCAATCGGACAATAATAAGTTTGCTGACGGCTGCAGAGCGCCTCCAGCAGCCAGCGCGTTTTCTTGCCGCTACCGCTGCCCAGTTCGGCCACGATCACGGGATCTTGGAGCCGGTCGACGATGTCGATGGCGTGGCGCCTGAGAAGCCGCTCGTCGGCGCGCGTCAAGCCGTATTCAGGGAGCACGCTGATGACTTCAAACAGTGCGGTGCCGACGTCGTCGTACAAGTATTTCGACGGGAGTTCTTTCTGGCCGAGGTGGGTAAGCCCGGCACGGACGTCGGCGGCGAACTCGTACAGCGGGTTGGCATTGATAGCGTGGGTCAGCATAAGAGCCTCCGCTCAGTTCTCGACACAACGAAATCCGGCATACGCGTACTGGAAATGGGCCTGAAACCAGTTGCGGAATGAGCGCCGCAACATGCAGGCTGCGGTTCGGGCCGAGCCGCCTTTGATCACATAATGCTGTCCATCGAAGAAATTGGCGGAATACCCGGGGTAGAACGAGAACGGCTCAAACCCGTGGAACGGTTGGAATAAAGTAGAAGTCCACTCCCAGCCGTTGCCGAGCAGGTCAGTGACGCCAAAGGCGCTCTGACCTTGCGGGAAAGCATTGACCGGAGTTGGGTCCCAACTCTGAAAATCAAAATTGCCTAGGCTTGGCTCAGGACGGTCTGCGCCCCAGGGGAACGGTCTTTCTGAATCATCACGCGTGCCGTAAGCGGCGCGATGCCATTGGGCTTCGGTCGGCAGGGATTTTCCGGTCCAGCGCGCATAGGCGCTGGCCTCGGCGTGGCTTACGTAAACCGGCGAGGTCAGGGGAAGAGGTACTTCGGCAAACACTCCCCGGTACTGCCACTGGCCGCCGACGCGCTTCCAAAACGCGGGATGAGCGAGGCTGTGCTCGGTTTTCCACTTCCAACCGGCTTCCGTCCAAAGATCGCGACTCTCATATCCGCCGGCGGCGATGAACTCAAGATATTTCCCATTGGTGACCGGGTATTGATCAATCGCAAAAGCCGGAACCGTAACGACGTGCGACTCGTATTCGTTGTCCCAGCCGAAGGCGTTTGCGTCGGAGCGCGAGAGCCCCAGAGTAGCTGAGCCGGCAGGGATTTTAATCATGCGTGGTGCGACTGCCGTGGTCGCAAGATGAGTCCTGCCTGGTTGGTGAATTTTCTGATCGAGCGGCAACTGATGGAGCATGTAAGCCAGAGTCTCGGCGTGCATCAGCCGATGCTCCGCGGCGACATTGAGCAACTGGGTGGGCTGAAATCCGTTGTTCGCTTCCGACAAGACTGCAGCATCCAGTTGGGCATCGAGCGCCTCGCGAATGCGGCGGACATAATCGCGCACCGTTTCCACAGATGGCCAGTCAGGCGGTCGGTCAGACGGCAGGCCTCCATCCACGGGATCGATGCCAAAGGCAAACAAATGGTCGAACTCGGGGTGGAAGGACTTCAGATTCAGAATGCGTTCGCGAAGCAGGTTCCAATCGAAGGCTTCGAGGTGACCAACATAGAAGATGATCCGGTGCCTCTCGGGAATCGGGCGATCGTAGAACGCTTCGGGCTTTACCAGGCTGAAGAGTTGGTCGGTGAGGGCGCGAGCGTCTGACAAGCGTTCCAACAGGGGGTGTCGAACCGCATTTTGCGCGACGAGCATATTCGGGCCTCCGCGGGCGAAAACGACCCTCCCTTCGATGAACGGGCGGAGGGTCTGGTTACAGCATTTAGTTCATCCCCCTCGGAGTGGATAACCGGCGGCACTTCGAGCAGCCTGCCAGTAGAGCTGATCCCATTGAAAGCAGGGAGGTTGTCCGAAATTCGCAGGGCGACGGCCGTCAATTCCCACACCCGATCGGGTTTTCGGTGCATCCGTCTGCTGATTCATTGCGCATTTACACGCCATTCATCTGCTGTTAACAAAGTCACTCTACGATCAAGCGTTCTCGGGAAAACAAGGCAGCGAGGGCAACAGTTGCGGTTCAGGTGACGATGAGTTGGTTGCCTACATTCACGGAGGATCCACGGAGGCGCAATGAAGCAAGTTACGGCTGTCGCATTGTCGCTCGTGCTCACGGCGATTGCATTGGCGGAGCCGCAGGCGACTAGCACAGGTAAGACCACGAGTGCAGCGAAGAAGTCCACCAACGTTTCGGCAGAGCTTCAGCAGCTGAGACATGCCCTGGAAGCACAGCAACAGCAGATTCAAAAGCTGAGCGACGAACTAAACAGCCGTGACCAGGCCTTGCAGCAGTTGCAGCAACGTTTGGACCAGAGCCAGGCCGCGGCAGCGCAGGCACAGAGCAAGGCGGACACCGCGGCATCGCAAGCCAGCCAGCAGGAGCAGACGGTCACGGCGCTGAAAAACGACATCAATGATCTGAAAGCAACGGCAACCAATGTCGCGGTAAATCTCCAGGAAACACAAAAGAGTTTTCAGGGGTCGCAGGAGAGTCCCACCGCGCTGCACTACAAGGGGATCACCATTACCCCGGGCGGCTTCCTGGCCGCCGAGACCGTGTGGCGCAAACGGGCGCTGGCGGCTGACATCAACACCCCACTGAACGCGATTCCGATGCCCGGAGCGTCGGCGAGCAATATCTCGGAGTTCTACGCCTCGGGGCGCCAGTCGCGCGTCTCAATGCTGGCGGAAGGGAAGGTGAAGAGCCTTAAGCTGACCGGCTACGTGGAGGGAGACTTCCTGTCGGCGGGCGTCACTTCCAATAACAATCAGAGCAACAGCTACACGTTCCGCCAGCGCCAAGCATGGGGACAAGCGGCTCTGGACAACGGTCTCACTGTTACCGGCGGGCAGATGTGGACCTTGCTGATGGAAAACAGGAAGGGCCTGGAGCTACGGCAGGAAGCGTTTCCCCTGCAAATCGACGCGCAATACATCGTGGGCATGACCTGGGCCCGGCAGCTCGGGTTCCGCGTGTCCAAGAGCTTCAACAACAAGGCCTGGCTGGGTTTCTCCATCGAGAACCCGCAGGTCAACGGCTTGGGTGGGCAGGGTTTGACTAACAATGTCGTCCTTGGCGCCGCCGGAGCTAGCGGTGGCCTGTACAACCCTAGCGCAACCTATTCTTTCAACGCTGCACCTGACTTTGTCGTGAAGGCGGCTTTTGAGCCAGGCATCGGACACTATGAGGTGTTTGGACTGGTCAGTCAGTTCCGGGATCGCATTTATCCGTGCTTCTCAGTGTCGGCCACAACCATCTGCCAAGGTGTGACGGGCGCCTCGACGCGCGGGGCGTTCAATGATATGAAAACCGGTGGCGGAGTGGGCGCCAATGCGCGCGTAGTGGTTTTGAATAAGCATCTCGAATTGGCTGCGCATGCGTTTGGCGGCAACGGTGTTGGCCGGTATGGAAATGCAGGGCTGCCGGACCTGACGCTGCACCCGGAGGGCACGATAGCGCTGATCCGGAATTATCAAAGCCTGGGTACGATCGAATACCACAATCCCAAGTGGGATCTCTACTTGTACGGCGGCGGGGAGTACAACGGCCGCCGAGCTTTCGTGAACGCGTCCGGGGCCGGAATCGGCTATGGCTCGCCGCTACGGAAGAACACAGGGTGCTCCACGGATGTGGGTCCGGGAACGTCTGCGAGTGGACAGTTCCCGGTTGCCAGCGGCGGTTTCCTACCTACCAACCCTGCTAATTGCGATGCTAATACCCGTGCCCTGCTGGAGGGTTCGGCCGGGTTCTGGTACCGCATTTACAATGGTCCGAAGGGTAGACTGCAATTTGGCGCGCAATATGCTTACGTCACCAAGAACACTTGGTCGGAAATTGGAGGCGCCCCGAAGGGCATCGATAACATGATCTTCACTTCCTTCCGCTACTACTTGCCGTAATTTTGGTGCTCCGGTGTGGCTGACGCTGCACCGGAGCGCTTCCTCGATTCCTTGCCTGGATCTTTGCGATTCCGAACTTCTCACCGATCGCTATCCGGACTTTGCTGTATTGACGCTTGTCTGCCCGACGACGTAACCTTCGACTCCGCTATTCCGGGGCGTAGTGTTGGCCCAGAGTGCGCCTCGGAATGTCCCGCGTAAAGGGATTTTACAGAATAGGTCGTATGACGACACAGATTTTCGTGCGCTGGTACGCCTTTTCGCGCATCCTCTAACGGTATTTCTGGCGAAGGGACCTGGTGTTGCTTGTGACTTCCGAAGTTCAATCGATGAAGGCGCGCATTCTTATCGTGGATGACAGTGCGCTGCTACGCAAGCAGCTGCGCCGACTGCTGCAGCGGAATCCGGAGTGGGAGGTGTGCGGCGAATCGGAAGATGGACGCGATGCCGTCCAGAAAACGCGAGAGCTGAATCCGGACTTGATCGTCATGGATTTTGCAATGCCGCAAATGAACGGCGTGGAAGCCGCGCGCGAGATTACCAGGAGCGCGCCAACGCTCCCCATTCTGATGTTCACCATGTACATGTCCAGCCAGTTGGTCGACGAAGCAAAAGGTTCAGGAATTCGCGGGGCAGTGGACAAGAACGAAGCCGGCAAGGTGGTAAAGGGTATCGAAGCCTTGCTGCGCGGCGAATCCTTCTTCGATGAAGCTGTCGCTTGAACCGAGCCGAGTCGGCGCCCGAGTGTCCCATCCGGAGCTGAAGCCCAGCGATGACCGCCAATTCGCATGGCATAATACCAGCGTCTCCTATTGGAGGAGGATTCATGAGCGGTCGCAAAGTGTTCTGTGTGAAATTTCAAAAAGAGCTGCCCGGCTTGGACGAGCCTCCCTTTGACACGGAGCTGGGCCAGAAAGTCTACGAGCATGTTTCCAAGGATGCCTGGAACATGTGGATGGAACATTGCAAGATTTTGCTCAACGAGTACCGGTTGAACCCAGCCCGCAAAGAAGACCAGCAGGTCATCGTACAGCAACTGGAGCAGTACTTTTTCGGGGAAGGCACGGCCCTGCCTAAGGAATTCGTTCCACCATCACAAAAGTAAACTCCCAGCTGTCAGGTCTCAGGCCTGCTGCCTGCCCGGAGACCTGCGAGCCGACATCTTGGACCTGCGCCCTGGAAACTCGAAAGGATAAGCACCGCAGTTAAAAGCGAACCACGATTCCGGTGATGAAGCGAAAGTTGTTTTGCGCGCTATTGAAAAAGCGAGTGTGCAGATCATCTCCCTGAAGGCGCCAGGCCAGACCTTTGATTAGTTTGTAATCTATACCGGCGCCTGCCGCCGTGGTGAAGACTGTATCCGAAGTTGAGAAATTGCCGCCGCCTGGAATCGTGCCACTGGCGCTGATGTGTCCGGCACCGAGCAGGACATGTGCGAATGGGGTGAATCGGCTGATCGAAAAGGAAACGCGCGGTCCAAATAGATACGTGTGCACGCGGGTGCGGGCGTCAAAAGGGCCGCAGGGTGGCGAAGGGATTGCCTCGCACGGAGGGGTAACGAGCGGCGTTCCGTAATTGCCACCGAAATCGGCTACGCCTCCTATCCACGGTATAAATCTCAATTCAAGCGCTCCGTCCCAACCATTGAAGTTGGAAGTGCTGAAAGAAGGGGAGAGCGGTCGACTGGTCGAAAGATCGGCTCTGACATAGGAGTAGCCAATAGAAATATTTCCGGACGGCACGAACTGGGCATTCGCGACCGCTCCGAACAGGAAAAATGAGACAATTCCAAGCGCGGCTGCGCTGCGCATAACAGGTCCTCCTCATGGTCGAAGAATACTGGTTAGATGCTCCTTTACGGCGAAGAATTTGCTCGGTCAAGGCTAACCCACAAGGCCCATACGGGATGCTTCACAGCACAAACAGCACAGCAATTGACTGTATTGGCCGGGTGAAGGCCGATACCCTCACTGGAAAAATGAAGTACCAAACCCTTGGTTAGGAAGCGAGGAGACGATGAGACGTATCTCTTATGTAGTGTGTGCTGCGATGATCGTGGCGGGCCTAATCCTGACGAGCTCGGCAAAGGGGCAGTCGTCCGCCGGGTATCACTTGCTGAAGACGTACAAACTGGGCGGCGAGGGCGGCTGGGATTATCTGACCCTCGACAATTCAACCCGCTATTTGTATATCTCACGCGGCACGCACGTTGCGGTTATTGATGTGGATACCGGTAAAGAAGTTGGGGAGATCGGCGACACACCTGGCGTGCATGGGATTGCACTTGCTCCGGACCTGGGTCGTGGTTTTACCAGTAACGGCCGCGAAGGAACGGTCAGCATCTTCGATCTGAAGACATTTAAGACTTTAAGCAAAGTGAAGGTTGGGCAGAATCCGGACGCGATTCTGTACGATCCGGCCAGTCAACGTGTTTTTACCTTTAACGGACGGAGTAGTGATTCCACGGCAATCGATGCGGCCAAGGGCACGGTCGTCGGCACGATCAAGCTGGAAGGGAAGCCGGAGTTTGCGGTCAGCGACGGGAAAGGCGAACTATTTGTCAATATTGAAGACAAGAATCAACTGGATGCGCTCGATTCGAATAAGCTGGAAGTGAAGGCCCGCTGGCCCCTGGCGCCGTGTGAAGGCCCGAGCGGACTTTCGCTGGATCGCGCGAACCGGCGGCTGTTCTCCGGATGCGAGAAGTTGATGGCGATTGTCGATGCGGATAGCGGGAAAATCGTCAGCAGCCTGCCGATTTGTGACGGCGTTGATGCAACCGCCTACGATGATGAGACGAAGATGGCATTTGCGTCTTGCCATGATGGCAAGCTGACCGTGATTCGCGAAGAATCGCCCGACAAGTTTAGCGTGGTGGAGAATGCGACCACCCAGGAAGGGGCGAGGACGATGGCGCTGGATCCGAAAACTCATCAGGTCTATACGGTCACGGCAAAATTTGGACCACGGCCCGCGCCTACGGAGCAGAACCCGCGCCCCAGGCCTTCCCTTACTCCTGATTCGTTCGTGGTGCTGGTAATGGGAAAATGAGCCGGCCGGGTCGCAACCATAAGAAGGAAAGGTCGTCACTTTTATTCAAGTGACGCTAGGTATCTCCCAGCACGGGCGCGAACCTTTGAGGCACCAATCAGTTTCGCGATTTTTCTATAAAAGCAGTGTCGAGGAACCCCAGCCGCATCCATCTTCGGTAAACTAATAGAGAATTCATCCAATCGAGCTTAGAGGAAAAGTATGCCCACGTCGGACGAGAAGTTTTATCACGCCAAAATTACCAAGCGCATGGATTACGCCCCTGATCTTTGGAGCATCCGCGTCAATCCCGGGGGCGAGTTCCGTTTTCAGCCCGGGCAGTACGCTACCCTGGGTGTGCAGGGGCCGGAGAAGCGCAGCGAGAGAGCTTATTCCATCGTTTCCTCGCCTTATGAAGACGAGGTGGAGTTTTTCTTTGAGCTGGTGCCCCAGGGAGAACTCACGCCGCAGCTCTACAAACTGCAACTGGGCGATTCCATGTTGATGCGTAAGGTCCCAAAGGGCCGGTTTATGCTCGAGACCAAGACCTCACGCACTAACCACCTGCTCGTATCAACGGTCACCGGACTGGCGCCCTTTGTGAGCTACATGCGCAGTCTCAGCAAAGACTATCGCGAAGGCAAATTTCCGCAGGGACACAAGCTGTACCTCCTCAACGGGGCCAGCCGTTCCTGGGAATTCGCTTACTACGACGAAGTTCAAAAGATCGCGAAGGAATCTCCCTGGCTGACCAATGTGTTTACGATCAGCCGTCCGTGGGAAGACGAGAAGTGGCACGGTGAAACGGGACGCGTGGACGATTTATTGCGCAAGTACGCAGATATGTGGGGACTTACCGGCGAAAACTCTATCGCTTATCTGTGCGGGCATCCGGATATGATCGAGCACGGCAAGGGCATCCTGAAGCGAAAAGGGTTTTCCAAAGAAGCGCTGAAGGAAGAGATTTACTGGATTCCTGCAAAGAAGGCTGTCGCCACTTAAGAGCATTTCGCTGCCGAGCACGCCGACACCGCGGAGGAACTCACAAATCCTAGCTTTGGTGTTCTCGGTGTTAATCTGAGTTAGCGGAACGCCCCGGAAAAAAAGATCTCTGTGTACTGCTGAATTAAGTCTTCCTCTTGCAGCGGTCCCTCTGCTCTGTACCATTGATGAATCCAGTTGATCATTCCTAGCAGTGCAAAGGCCGCGGCCTGAGGATTGAGGCCTCGGACATTTCGGATTCGTTGCACCTCTCCGATCAGGTTCTCCACAAATTGGATGTACTCCTTCTTGCGCGCATTGACTCGCTTATGCAGGCTGGCCGGGAGCGGATGGTTCTCGTGCAGGATTACCGTGATCTCGCGATCGCGGGCGCGCAGCACCAGCTGAATGTGCAAGCGGATCAGAGCGCGCAGCCGCTGTTCCGGATCCGATAGCTTGCGGACCGGCGCCAGGACGCGCTCCTCGGTGAGGTCCATGGCGTGGTTCATGATGTGGAACAGGATCTCGTTCTTGCTGCGAAAGTGGTGGTAGAGGCCGCCCTTGCTCAGCTTGAGAGCGGCGGAGATGTCGTTCATCGAGGTGGCATCGTAACCGCGCTCCCGGAACAGGCGTGCAGAGGCGCGCAGAATTTCCTGCCGGGAGTCGGTTACGAGTTCTCGGGGCATGCGCGCAGAAAGAATAACCAGCAGTCCCAGAAATGCCAAATGCCAGCCTGGGTGTATGGAGGCTGCTCTCTGACCCGACGGATCGCTTTCCGAGCTTGCCTAATTTGCTGGGCTGATTTAGGAGAACCGGGTTTCGCTCTTGACTTGCCGAGCCGGAACCCGTAGCATTTCCAGACCGACCGACCGGTCGGTTTGTCGCCTAGGGGCCATGAATCGCTGCCCGCGAGATCCTGCGGAGAGTGTTGCTCGATCACGACATGTAAGAGGAGAGATCAGTGCCCGCCCAAATTTTTTACGAACGCGATGCTAACCCCAGCGCCCTGAAGGGCAAAACCATTGCCATCCTGGGTTACGGCAGCCAGGGACATGCCCAGGCGCAGAACCTGCGCGATGGCGGCTACAAGGTTATTGTCGGGCTTGATCCGCAACGAGGATCGGCACAGCAGGCCCGGGCAGATGGAATGGTCGTCATTAGCCCGGCCGAGGCGGCCAAGCGGGCGGACTGGATTCAGATCCTCACGCCGGATGAAACTCAGGCAGCACTCTACGAAGCTTCGGTCAAGCCCTTTCTTCATGCTGGCAAGACACTAGGCGTCTCGCACGGGTTCAGTATCCATTTCAAAGCCATCGAGCCGCCGAAGGATGTCGACGTCGTGATGATTGCTCCCAAGAGCCCGGGCCATTTGCTGCGCCGGATTTACCGCGAGGGCAACGGAGTTCCTTCCCTGCTGGCGGTTTATCAGGACGCCACCGGACACGCGCGCGAATGCGCTCTGGCTTATGCGCATGGCATTGGCTCTGCCCGGGCCGGTGTTCTCGAAACTACCTTTAAAGAAGAAACCGAAACCGATCTGTTCGGAGAGCAATCCGTGCTCTGCGGCGGCCTTACGTCGCTGATTAAGAAAGGTTTCGAGACTTTAGTCGAGGCTGGTTATCAGCCCGAGATTGCCTACTTCGAATGTCTCCACGAGATGAAGCTCATCGTTGATTTGATGTATGAAGGCGGGCTTGGCCGGATGCGATATTCAATTTCCAATACCGCCGAATACGGCGACCTGACCCGTGGCGAGAAAGTCGTCGGCGACGCTACCCGCACTGCGATGAAAGACATCTTGGCGCGCATTCAGGACGGGACCTTTGCCCGCGAGTGGATCGAGGAAAACAGGAAGGGTGGCAAGAACTTTGCCACGCTGAGGGAAAAAGAGAAGCGGCACCAGATTGAAGAAGTGGGCGCACGGCTGCGTGGGATGATGTCGTGGCTGCCGCAAGACCGGACGAAGTCGACCACGCAACCTTCAGACGCGAAAGAAGCGCAGGCCGTCAATGCTTAAGGGAGCTCAAATCGTCCTGCGCTGCTTGCGGGCAGAAGGCGTCGACTTGGTGTTCGGCTACCCCGGCGGCGCCATCATGCCGCTCTACGACGCGCTCGAGGACAGCGGAGTACGGCATGTCCTCACGCGTCACGAGCAGGGAGCAGTTTTCGCCGCGGAGGGCTACGCGCGTTCAACCGGCAAGGTCGGAGTAGCGATTGCTACTAGCGGCCCGGGCGCGACCAACCTGGTCACCGGCATTGCGGATGCCAAGATGGACTCGGTTCCGCTGGTCTGCATCACGGGACAAGTGCGCACGCCGCTGATTGGAACTGATGCTTTTCAGGAAACCGATGTTTTTGGGCTAACGCTTTCTCTGACGAAGTGGAGCCGTCTGGTTCGCACCGGGGAGGAGATTCCGGAAGTCATTGCGCAGGCCTTCTACTGGGCGCGCAGCGGACGGCCGGGACCGGTGATGATCGACATTCCGGTTGACTTGCTGAAAGCTTCGACTGAATTCAGCGGGCCAACGGAATTCCAGCCTCATCTGAAGCCGGCCGCCGTGGCGACGGATTCGACATTTTGCGATACCGCCATTGCTCTGTTGCAACAGGCGAAGAAGCCGGTGGCTCTAGTGGGCGCGGGAGTCAAGCTGTCGGGCGCCGTAGCCGACCTCCGCCGAGTTCTGGATCATTTGCAGGTTCCAACCTTCGCGACCGTCCACGGCCTGGGCGCAGTCAGTCCGGAAAGGCCCTATTACCTGGGAATGGTCGGGATGCACGGCACGCGGGCGGCGAACCTGGCGCTGAATGAAACCGACCTGCTGCTGGTTTTCGGCGCGCGCCTCGATGACCGCGTGACGGGTGAGCCTACCCGCTTCGCTCCGCACGCAAGGATTGTGCATTTCGAAATTGATCCCGGACAGCTGGATCGCGTGCGTCCTTGCGAGCTGTCGGTCATTGGCGACCTGGCGCATACAATCCCGACTTTCTATGAAGCGCTAACCCGGGTGTCTCTGACGGACTGGAGTGCCTGGCGAGCCATCGCTTCCGGGCCGGACCGCGCCGAGCCGGACTCCCGAGGATTGGCGCAGCCCACGATCCGGTTTATCGACGAACTCTTCCACCAGTTGCCGGCCGACAGCACCCTTGTGGTAGACGTCGGCCAGCACCAGATGTGGGCGGCGCAGCGCTATCGTTCCAGTTCTGCACGATCGTTCATTACCTCCGGCGGGCTGGGAGCGATGGGTTTTGCTTTACCCGCCGCCATTGGTGTGCAATTGGCCAATCCGGACAAGACCGTCGTCTCAATCTCGGGGGACGGCGGTTTCCAGATGAACATTCAGGAACTAGCGACGGTGAAGCGGCTTGGACTGCCGATCAAGATGGTGGTGGTCGACAACAAGTATCTCGGCATGGTGCGGCAATGGCAGGAGCTGTTCTACCAGCGCAACTATGCTGAGACCGATATGAGCGACAACCCGAATTTTGTGGCCATTGCCTATGCCTACGGAATCAACGGGCAGAGGTTGCGCGCAGATTCGGTCAGCGGTTTTGAGATTCCCGCGGAGACCAGCGAGCAGATCGAGAAATTTCTGGCCTCTCCGCATCCGGAGTTATTGGTTTTCGAATGTCCACCAGAGGCGAATGTTTATCCCATGGTGGCGCCCGGGGCAGCGTTATCAGAGATGCTATTCGAGGAAGAGTAAGTGGAAATACGGGCGTCCTCGCCCGTATGGATCATGGATCAGGGAGAGAACGATGCACGTCTTTCAGATTAGGTATCGCAACACGCAAGGGACGTTGATGCGTATTCTGACCGCGGCTTCGCGGCGCGGGATTGACCTGCCTTATGTTCAAGCGGAGCCGCTCGAGCATACTCACAAAGTCACGCTGTTGCTCGAGGTGAATCCCAAGCAGGTGGGGCAGCTCTGCCGGGATTGGCACGCCGTCGTGGATGTCATCGATGTACGGGCCGGCAGACAATTGAAGGAAGCGTTCGATCACGGGGCAGCCTGGAAAGTGGCGCGGCATCCTGTAACCTCGGTGCCCGTGCAAGCTTCCCGTCAAGCATCGGCTTAAGCTCCGCGAAGAGGTTTTTACCCCAGAGCGCGCAAGGGGGACGTGGCAAGCCGCGTTTCTACCCACATTTCCTCTTCCTGGCGTAAGCTTACCTGCTATGGATCTCAAACATCGCAGCCACGGGATTACCGACGGGCGTGACCGGGCTCCGGCTCGCGCCATGTTCAAAGCCATTGGGTTTTCTGACAGTGATCTGAGCAAGCCGCTGATTGGCGTGGCCAACACCTGGATTGAAACTATGCCCTGCAACTTCCACCTGAGACGTTTGTCGGCCAAGGTGAAAGAAGGGATTCGCGCGGCGGGCGGCACTCCCATGGAGTTCAACACCATCGCCATCAGCGACGGCGAGACCATGGGGACCGAGGGCATGCGGGCTTCGCTGGTCAGCCGCGAGATCATTGCCGACTCGATTGAGCTGGTGTGTCGGGGGCAGATGTTCGACGCTGTAGTTTGCGTGGTTGGCTGTGACAAGACGATTCCGGCGGCAGGCATGGCTTTGGCCCGATTAAATATCCCAGGGCTAGTGTTGTATGGAGGCACCATCGCCGCCGGATCCTATAAAGGGAAAGATGTCACAATTCAGGACGTGTTTGAAGCGGTAGGTGCAAACGCCGCAGGCAAGATGACCGATCAAGAATTACGGGAACTGGAGAACGTGGCGTGTCCCGGCTCGGGCGCATGCGGGGGCCAGTACACTGCCAACACCATGTCGACGGTTATGGAGCTGATCGGCCTGTCGCCGATGGGCTTCAACGGAGTTCCCGCCATGGAGGCGCGCAAGGATGATGTCGCCTTCCGTTGCGGTGAGATCATTTTGGAGGCCCTGAAAAGGGGAATTCGCCCGAAAGATATTCTTACTCGTCCTGCATTTGAGAATGCTATTGCGGGGGTTGCCTGCACTGGGGGCTCCACCAACGCGGTGTTGCACCTGCTCGCAATTGCGCGCGAAGCCGGAGTGGCGCTTGCCATCGATGACTTTCAGAAAGTCAGCGAGCGGACTCCCTTGCTGGCCAATCTCAAGCCTGCGGGAAGGTTTGTTGCCGCCGATGTAGACAAAGCCGGCGGGATCCCGGTCATTGCCAAACGTCTCCTGGATGGAAAAATTGCCCACGGTTCGGTGCTGACGATCACGGGAAAGAGTTTTGCCGAAGAAGCGAACGTTGCATTGGAAACGCCGGGACAGCAAGTGGTCGCACCGCTCGATCGGCCGTTGAAGAAGACTGGCGGGCTGGTGATCTTGCATGGGAACTTAGCTCCCGAAGGATGCGTTGCCAAAATCAGCGGACATGAGCGGTTGACCCATCGCGGGCCAGCCCGCGTTTTCGAATCTGAAGAGGATGCCATGACCGCGGTCACCAGCAAGCATATCCAGCCGGGCGATGTCGTGGTCATCCGTAACGAGGGTCCGAAAGGCGGGCCGGGGATGCGGGAGATGTTAGGCGTCACCGCAGCCATCGTCGGCGAAGGATTGGGTGAGTCGGTGGCGTTGCTCACCGATGGACGTTTCAGCGGCGCCACACGCGGGTTGATGCTCGGGCACGTCGCTCCTGAGGCCGCGCTAGGCGGCCCCATCGCCGCTCTGCGCGACGGTGACACAGTTCATATTGACGTGAACCAACGGAGAATCGAAGTCGAACTGAGCGATGCCAGTCTGAAGCAGCGATTGGCGGGATGGCACGCGCCCCAACCGCGCTATGAGAGTGGCGTGTTCGCCAAATACGCGGCGTTGGTGTCGTCCGCATCCGCTGGAGCGATCACAAGGCCGCCAGCCGTGGAGGTTGAAGCATCTCCCTTGCGGAACTCTGGTTAATTCCGCCAGTTTCGCAGCCCTTGAGACTGTGGTTCAAAGAGGGCGCGCTGGCGTCGATCTAGCCATCGCTGACCTGGCCGAACTTGCAAGCGTCTCCCCCGCAATTGCTGTGTCACGAGAGTCAAGCGCTTTATCCGGCGCAAGAACGAAGGAGGTCTCTGGTCAGCCTGGCGGCGCGTTTTTGGGGCGAGCAAAATCACCCAGGCCGGCACTCGGCAGGGCATCTCCGAAATCGGCCGCGGCCAGCTGTTCATCGTCAAGCCCTGCGGCCTCGCCGCTTTAAGCGCCTTCCGCCTGGCGCTGCTGGAACTGGACTCGGGTTTGGCAACGATCCGCTCTACACCGGTGGCGTTGACGTAAAGGTCGGCCTCCGTGACAATCTCGTCGCCAATTTCACCGGCAACACCGATTTCGCCGATGCCGACGTTGATAC
Source organism: Terriglobales bacterium (assembly GCA_035272945.1). Lineage (GTDB taxonomy): Bacteria > Acidobacteriota > Terriglobia > Terriglobales > Acidobacteriaceae > Gp1-AA122. The sequence goes on along the minus strand of DATEPX010000230.1, from coordinate 20,195 downwards.
CCAGCAATTCAATCTCACCCCCTACCAGCTCTTCTTCCCCGAGAAACGCTTCGCCAGCCTCGCTGCTGCTAATCCCATGCAGCTTTATGAGCATCGCTTTGCCATCCGTACACCTGCTCATGGAGACCCTGAGACCGGGAGAGCGTCTCACGTTACCAGCGAAGGAGTGGATGACCTAGCCGAGGATGTTAGCTTCGGGCTTTTCCTTGGCGAATTCAGCCGCGGCTTTGAGGAAACCCAGTATCAGCGGATGCGGCTTTTTGGCAGTGGAAGAAAGCTGGGGCTGAAAAAGTGTGGCTACAAAGAACCGGTGAGTAGCGGATTCGATGGCACGGACTTCGCCGTTGGCTCCGCGTGCAACGGTGGGCAGGCCGGCCTCCATCGTGCAATATTCGTAGTCAGGATTGATCTCGAAGTTACAGAAGAATTCTTCCTCGACTACCTCTTCTCCATAGAAAGATTGCAGAAAAGAGCCGGGACGCAGGCGGATCTCACCGACGCGGCCACTCAGCTTGGGCCCATTCGCCGTACGGTTAGGCGCTTCGCAGACGACCGGATAGATAACGATATGCTTTGAGCCAGAATTGTTTTCGGCTGAGTCGGCATCAGCCAGTCCTATTACATTTCTCGCAACTTCAATCAGGGTGTACTGGAATCCACCGCAGGTGCCAAGGAAGGGCCAGTCCTGCTCGCGGGCGAACTGGATGCCGCGCAGCATGCCGTCCATACTCTGGTAAGGACTTCCCGGCGAGGCCCACAAAGCGTCAAACGTGGCCAAAATTTCTGTGGCCGTGGGATTCGCCAGCGAAGGAGTCGGCAGCCACTGCGATTCCACTTTCACGCCTAGCTCGGCAGCGGCATGTCGCATGGAGTCGTTGGTCGCGTGGTGGGAGCGGAATTCGGCGTTGAAATCCCCCAAAATTCCTATGCGGATAAGGCCGGCGCCCATTGGCAGCATTCTACAGGACCGAGATAGGAACCATGGTCGATTGCTGATTTTTAATTGTTGATTGCCAAGCCGTGCTGGTTAGCTATGTTCGAGAAACCAAATCAACAATCGACAATTCAACAAGGTCACAGCCACCCGCAATGGGCCAGCAGTACGTAGGCGCTGAGCAACACTAGAAGGGGTCCACCCCAGATGCAGGCGGCAGATTTCCAGCCTAACGAGCGAACTACCTCCCGCTCGCTGCGCCAAGAGATCAGGAACCCCGGGTTGTTCTCGCCTTTCATCATCACTACTTTGGGCTGCAGGTCGAAGCCGGGCGCAGTTCCGGTCGCTGCAGGGGCAGAACCGGCCGGGACAATGCTCCCACTGACAGTTGCCATTGCAGTCGCGGGGTTCTCGATGCCAGCGGCCGCCCAAGCCGCCGGATTTGTGATGCCTGCCTTGACGAGCACGGCTGCGATCTTATGCTGCGGTATTTTTTCGGATGCCGTTGCTCGTTTCATCCCGGAGGGAGAGTGGATCATGTCGTGGGGCGGCGAGTCAGCAGGGTCCTGAGTAAATGCCTTGAAGTCTATTGACTGCCGAGTCGATTCCAATGCAACTCCCAGTTTGCTGTTCGCACCGGGTAAATGAAGAGTGAACTGGGCCACCGCGGCGTGCCGGGTCTGAATTGGCCGTGGATCCACGGATGGACCTGGGTTCTCCGCCAGCGTGCCTAGTATGAAGAGGAAATTCTTGGGCTTGATAGAGTACTCGTCGATTCGAATCTTGTGCCTGCCCTCGACACCATAGCGCGTAAGGAAGCTGCGCACGTTCATCGGCATCTCGTTAGCAAAAAAGATGGAATTGCCGTACTCCCCGTGAAAATCGCGGTGAATATCCATTTCGGCGCTTTGCGGGTTGACTAACAGGCGGCCGGTGTTGTCGTCGAGGTAAAAGGGCACGTGCAGGCTTTCGTCGGCCACCTGGTGCCATTCCTGGCTCTTTCCCGACTTGCGGAGTTCCCAAGCCAGCGTTCGATAGTAGAAGCATGAGGCGCCGGTGATCGGAGCATTCATGGTATACGGACCGACGGCAAGGCCGTTCACTTCCACCAACCCCAGCGAGGCACTGCGAATCTTCGATGTGGGCGTGTTCAGAATGAGGCGCTTACGTTGCAGAAGTCGGAATCCGCGATAGAAAAGAAAAAGCCCTAGGCAGGCGCCCAAGACCGCAATGGCCCACAAATTGTCGCTGCTGTCCCAGAATAAGAGTGCCAAATGAGCGTTCATGTGGTCGTCGGCGTGTACAGTAAGGTGCCGCTTCGAGGGTAACGAACCCGGATTTGGCTCACAGCAGGAAACCGCGGCCAGCGCTTACCGAAGTAATATCGATGCAGAGGATTTTGGAGACGTAGAAGCGGCCACGGATTCGACGGATGAGCACGGATTGAATCACCGCGCTGCTACTTGCCTGTCTTTCAGAATTTCTTCTACCGCGCTGATTGCGGTCGCCAGTTCCTGATCGGTGTTGTAGAAGTGCGGTGACATGCGCACACCCGCCTTCGGCCGCCAGTCCACCAAAATCTCGCGGCGGAGAAGTTCGCGGGCGACCTCCTCGGAGTCGGGCATTTCAATCGAAACCGTGCCACCGCGCTTTTCTGGGTCGCGCGGCGTGTTCACGCGCCACCCATGCTTGTCAGCCATATCAATCAGCTTGGCCGTCTGCCGTTTGGACTTCTCTCGAATACGCGGCACACCGACCTCGCCGATGATTTTCAGACCTGGCCTGGCTGCCTCCAGGGCGGGTACGTGGGGTGTGCCATTCATAAAACGATAGGGCGGGTCGGCGTAGCGAATCGGGCCAGTCTCGAACGCGAACGGTTCCTGGTGGGCCGTCCAGCCGGTATAAGTAGGTTCCAGCTTCTCCCCGAGATCCGGACGTACGTAGAGATAGGCGACTCCGGGGCCGCCGCAGAGCCACTTCAGCACTCCACCACATGCGAAATCAGCCTTCAAGGCTCGCACGTCCACAGGAAGTGTGCCGAGGGATTGAAAAGTGTCGAGAACAACATGCGCGCCAACCTGGTGGGCCCTTTCCACAATTGCTTTGGCATCATTGATAAAGGCGCTTCGAAACAGGACGTGGGAAACCGGGACCAGCAAGGTTTGATCGTCAATGGCGTCCAGCACCCTTTCAGTGGGCACAGTAATGCCATCGTCGGTCTTCACCATGTGGACGCGAGCGCCGCTTTTTTTTTGCGCTTCCCAGAAATACATTACCGAGGGAAAGTTCATGTCGGTGTAGACGACTTTGTTGCGCTTCCCGGAAAAATCAAAGCAGGATGCCACTACCGCCTGGCAGGTGGTTACGTTCTGGTGAGTGGAAACTGATCCCTTCGGCGCGTTCATCAGGGCGCCGATCTCGTCGCCGACCTCGGCGGCCAGCATCCACCATCGTTCCTCCCAGGCGCGCACCCCGCGAGTTGCCCAGGTATCGGCGTAGCCCCGCATGGCTTCATAGACCCGGCGAGGCATGGCGCCGAGGGAGTTGCTGATCAGGTAAGTCGTGCGCTCCAGGATGGGAAACTCGGACCGGTAGCGGAGCAGGTCATCGGACATGGCGCAATTGTACCTCCGGCTAGTCTGGGAATCGTGGACGGCTTGCACTGTCCTACAAAATTGTAAGATACAGGTTGATGCCTGAAACTTATCGCAGCCGTATCAGCACGAAGGGCCAGGTGGTTATCCCCGCAGAGGTGCGTTCCGGCTATGGCTTTGTGGAAGGCGCTGAAGTGATCATCACGGGCGAGAGTGGGCGCCTCATCCTGGAAAAGGTCGGGTTTGACGAAATTTATCGCCTGCAGGGAGCCGTACGCGGGGGCCCTTCCGCTTTGCAAATGCTAGAGGAGGAGCGGCGCAAGGAACGTGAAGGGGAGGAGCGTTCGCGGTGAGGAAAGAGTATGTACTCGACGCCAATGCCGTGCTGATATATCTGGAAGATAGAAGCGGCGCGGATCGGATGCGGCTGCTCTTTCACCAGGTCCAACACGAACGAGCATGGCTGGCCATGTCGGTGGTGAATTGGGGCGAGGTTTTCCAGGTACTGGCCAAGAAACTGGGAGAAGACCGGACGCGCCGGGTGTTGCAACCTTTGCGCAAGGGCATCGACCTGTTGCCTGCGGACTTGGCTGCTTTGTTCAAATACAAGTACAGGATCGGATATGCTGATGGCTTTGCGGCGGCCCTGGCCACCACTAATCGGGCCACCTTGGTCACTTCCGATCCAGACTTCGACATACTTGAGCCTCGAATTAGGATCCTGCGTCTGCCGCACCACTCTTCATAGCCGAGAAGGCAGGCCTCGGAAAACCTCACCTGGACGCGTTGCGATTTTGTCTGATCACAAAATAGGCCAAGGTTAGCGCAACAAAAAGTGTCAGACCGCTAACCAGGTTGACTCGCGAGTCCCACCAGGTTTTCAGAACCGCGGCAGTCAACACGGCGAAGCCGAAGGCTGAGCCCCATCCACCCAGCGGAGAGCGCATCGGCAGCTCAGTCAACTGCCTGGGGCTGAGTCGATGCCGAAAGGAAACGTGGGCTGCCAGCGAGACTAGCCAAGAGAGAATCATCCCGAAAAAGGCGCCCCGCAGGATGTATTCGAAGGCCACGCCAGGCGCCCATTTTTCCAACACCAGCGCTGCAACTATCCCGTAAGAGGACGTGAACAGAGCCAAGTTGGGCGATCCAGCTCTGTTCAGCTGCCCTAGGCGAGCAGGGGCCCAACCGCTTCGTGCCAGGGAAAAAAGCATCCTCGAGGAGACGTATAGGGCCGCGTTCGCGCCCGACAAGGCAGCCGTGAGCACAACGAAGTTCATCAGGTGGGCGGCACCCGGAATCTTGACCAGGCGGAACACGCCTACGAACGGGCTCTCGGTCACTCCGGTCCGATTCCACGGCATGATCCCAACCAGCACAGTAATGGCACTGAGATAAATGAGGGCCAAAGTCACGAAGGTCATCTTCACGGCCTTGGCGATTTCATGGGCGGAACGGGATTCGCCTGAGGTCACGGCCACGAATTCGATGCCTCCGAAGGTATAAATCGCGAAGGTAATTGCCAAGAGTGGGGCTAGTGTGCCCCGCGGGAAGAATCCGCACTGGGTTGTGTATTGTGCGGGAACGCGGCCAGCGAGGAGCAGCGCGGCTCCCAGTACAACAAAAGCCGCGATCGCGACGGCTTTGATCATGGCGAACCAGAATTCGAATCGGCCGTAGCGGCCCACATCCCAAAGATTCACAAGGAGTAACAGCGCGGAGAAGAGAACAACCCAGACCAGGGCAGGGACAGTTGGGAACCAATAGGCCATGTAGGTCGCGGAGGCGACCAGCTCAGCACCTATCGAAATGGCAATTGCCGCCCAATATCCGGCCCGCGAGATAAACCCTGACCATCCATTGAGATAGAGATCACCGTAGACACCAAAAGAACCGGCTGCCGGATGGGTGCTAGCCAACTCACCCAGCGCCATGGTGACAGTCCAGTTGATGAAGGCGGCCAGCAGGAAGGTGAGGATTACCGCCGGGCCTGCCATTTCGATGGCGGCTGCGGAGCCAAGCAGCAAGCCGGTGCCGATGGAGCCACCGACGGCCACCATGGTCATCTGCCCGGCGCTAAGCTGGTGGTGTAGGCCGTGTTCCTGGCTGATTTCTGTGTCCACGGGCACGCACGCGCTTATATCAGAAACTGCCTTCGTTCCCAAAAGGTTATGCGCTGGGATGACCTTCGTAACCGGGGCCAGTCGTTACTCGATTGCTGGCCAGAGCGCCCCACCCTAAAATTCCAAGCGGGAAACTCTGCACGTTTACCAATCATGCCAGATACTGCCAAGCGGCCGGATCGAGCCGAAATCGCCAAGCGCGTCGAACGCGCGGAGAAGTATCTGCAAAAGGGCAAGACTCCTGATGCCTTGGCCGAGTTCCTCGCCATCCTCAACGAAGATCCGGAAAACGACGGCGTGCGGCAGATGGCGGCTGACCTGTGCCTCTCGCTTAACCGCACCTCGGAAGCCGTAAAGCTGCTGAGTCAACTTTACGACCGCCAGCTCGCGAGCAGCGATGCCAGTCGCGCCAGTCTCACTTACAAGCGGCTGGCCAGGTTGGTGAATCCTACCTGGGAACAAAAAATGCGTTTTGCGCAGCTGGTGGAACAATCCAACAAGAAGCTGGCGCTGGAAACGTATGAAGCGGCATTCGCCGAAGTGACCAAGCTAGGGCGGAAGCAGGAGTCGCTCAGTATCGTCAAACGCATCGTCGAGCTCGACCCCAACCAGGCCAACCTGGTGCGATTAGGCGAATTGTGTTCCCAGATGGCTGACCATAAAGGCGCAGCCGGGGCGTTCGCACGCATCGCTCAAATCCAGGAGTCCGAAGGCAAGAATGCCGGCCCCTGGCATGAGCGTGCATACACGGAAGATGCTTCGGACCCCGCGATCGCGCTGTCCTATGGTAAGAACTTGTTGAGCGATCGCCAGGTGGGCGCCGCCATTTTCGTTCTGGAACCGCAGATATTGGCTGGAAACGCTCCCGAGGATCTTCGCGAGGCCTACGGTCGTGCCCTGTTGGCTGCCAACCGCCTCGTCGATGCCGAGCCGATCATCTGGGGAATTTTCGAGCAGCATCCAGTCCGAATTCAGCAAGTGCTGGAGCTGATCGGCTCCATGATCGATTCGGAACTGGACAAGGAAGCCATCGCTTTGGCTCGCAAGTTGGAACAATTTCAGCGGCGGCGGGGAGAACGCAAGAGCTTCATCAATCAGCTGCAGGAAATTTCCGTCAAGCACCGGGCTTGCCCCGAAGTGCTGGAGTTCCTCAGCGAACTGTTCAACTCCTCCAACAAGGAGAGCGACTACGCACTTACGCTGCTGAAACTCTTTGATCTCTACTGCAGCACCGGAAATTACCAGAAGGCAGGGGAATGCCTGGATCGGGCGGCCGAAGTCGATCCCTACGAACCGGGGCACCAGAAGCGGCTCGAAATGCTGCACGGCCGGATTGACGAAAATCGTTTTCAGGTGATCGCCTCGCGCTTCACCAGCGCGACCAAGACGGAGCAGCAGCCCAGCCGGTCCGAAGAAGTCACCCTGGGAACCGCGGCCCTGCAGGACCTGATGTTACAGGCCGAGATCCTGGTCCAGTACGGGATGAAATCCAAAGCGATCGAACGGCTGCAGCGCATTCAGGAACTCTTCCCTCACGAAGAGGACAGGAACGAAGACCTGCAAAGGCTGTATATCGCAGCAGGAATGACTCCAAAGTATGCTGGGTCCACACCCGCTCTGCCCGCGAACGCTCCCTCCAAGTCACCTTCTGCTCCGCTGCCCACCGCCCCCATGGCACCTGCCAACGATGCCGGAGACGTAAGCAGTCTCACCAAAGTCGCCGAGATCACTCGCAAACTCTACAAGCAGAGCGCCGCCAACAACGTGCTGACCACGGCGGTCAATGAGATCGGTGCGCACTGGAAGACGACGCGCTGCGTGGCCGCCATGCGCAAGCCGGGATTGCCGCCAACGGTAGTGCAGGAGTACGCCGCGGACGGAGTCAAGGCCATCGAGTCAGGATCCATGTCCAAGTTAGTAGCCTTGCTACATGACGTGGTGATCAACCGCGGAACCATTACCATTTCCGACGCGCTCTCTGCAGCCGAATTGCAGCCCATTGGTCCGGTCATTGCCGAGCTGGCGGTAAGGTCACTATTAGCGGTCCCGCTCAGCGATGGTCAAGACCATGTGGGAGTGCTGCTGCTCATGCAAAGTACGCCCCGGGGCTGGCATTCCAGCGACCTGGTGGTCCTGAAAACCATTGCCGAGCAGATCACCATCGCGCTCAACAATGCCGGTTTGCGACGCTTGGTAAAAAATCTTTCGGTTACGGATGAAAGTTCCGGATTACTGAACCGCGCCTCCTACCTTGACCTGCTCCAGGCGGAGATTCGGCGAGGGATGCAGCAGGCGACCCCGCTTACGGTAATGCTGATGAAATTTGGCAAGCACCTATCCAAAGAATCCGGCGACAAGGGCACAGATAGCATCATGCAACAGATAGGCAAGATGATCGCCGCCAACATCCGTCAAAACGATCTAGCTTTCCGGTACGAGGCCACCACCGTGGCGGTTGTCTTAGGCGAAACGGGAGAGAAGGAGTCCATGTTGGCGGTTGAGAAGCTCCGCAAGCTGCTCGGTGCAGTGCAGGCGACCGGGAAGGACCAACCGGACAGCTTTGCTGCTGGGCTGGCGCAGGCTGTGATGAAGCAACAGTACGATCCCGTCGACATTGTTACCGAACTCATCAATCGCGTGGAGGAAGCATTGGCGAGTGCTGTCAATGGACCGGATAAAGTCGTTGCCTTGGCGCCCGCGCACGCTGCCGCCGCGGTGGCGTGAAGAAATTCTTGATTGTTGATTCAACCCAAGTGCGTTTCAATCAAAAATCGACAATCTAAAATGATCTAAAATAGACAATTCTAAGCGATTCTAAGCGTTCTAAGCGTCCCTTCCTTGCTGCCCAATTTCCCCACTGCTAAACTGGCCAGTTTGGCTTTCCTGTTCATAAACTTCTGTAAGCCAGGATTCCTATGTTGAAACCAGGGGACATTGCCATTGTGAGCGGTTCGCGGACGCCCATGGGGCGTTACGGCGGCAAGCTGCGCGATTTTACGGCTCAGGAACTCGGTGCGATCGCGGCGAAGTGCGCCATCGACCGGGCTGGGCTCGATCCCAAGGAGTTCGATCACGCCGTGTTCGGTAATGCGCAGCAGACCTCGGGCGATGCGCTCTACGGCGCGCGGCATGTTGCGCTGCGGGCGGGACTGCCCATCGAAGCGCCGGCACTCACGGTAAACCGTCTGTGCGGTTCTGGGATGCAGGCTATCGTCAGCGCGGCACATATGGTCCAGGTGGGCGAGGCCAATGTTGTGCTGGCGGGCGGCATGGAATCGATGTCGCAAGCGCCGCACGTGATTCGAGGCGCGCGCTGGGGATTTGGCTTGGGCGAAGGCAAGCTGGAAGATTCGCTGATGGTCGCGCTGCTGGACACCTATTGTGGTCTCTACATGGCCAATACGGCCGAGCTCTATGGCGAGGAACAGGGCATCACGCGCCAGATGCAGGACGAGTTTGCACTGCGCTCGCAACGTTGCGCGGAAGAAGCTTACCGGGCAGGGAGGCTTCAGGAGGAAGTGGTCGCGGTCCAACTCAGGAACCATCGGGGTGAGCCCAGCGGCGAGGTATTCAGTGAGGACGACCACCGCCGGCCGCAGACAACCATGGAAGGGCTCGCCAAGTTGAAGCCGGCGTTCGGCAAGAACGGCACGGTCACTGCTGGGAACGCCAGCGGGATAGTGGATGGCGGGGCTGCGGTTGTGATCATGTCCTTGGAAAATGCCCAGAAGCGCAACCTGAAACCGCTGGGTCGAATTGTGAGCTGGGGAATTGCCGGAGTCGAGCCCAAAGTCATGGGACGAGGTCCGGTGCCGGCAACAAAGATTGCCCTGCAAAAAGCCGGGCTAACCCTTGATTACATTGATCTCATTGAGGTGAACGAGGCTTTTGCGGCGCAGTACCTGGCTGTTGAAAAAGAACTTGGGCTGGATCGCGAGAAGGTCAACGTGAATGGCGGCGCCATCGCGCTCGGCCATCCCTTGGGAGCGACTGGAACGCGGCTGGTCATCACACTGTTGTATGAGTTGCGTCGCCGCAAGAAGAAGTACGGACTGGCAACGGCGTGCATTGGAGGCGGCCAGGGGATCGCGATGATTGTTGAGAGTCTGAATTAACCCGCCACGGATTACACGGAGGTCACGATGCCCAGGCGACAATCCGAATCCGTAGAATCCGTGCCAATCCGTGCCAATCCGTGGCTGCCTTTTGAGGAGCACTCATGAATATCAGCAAGGTCGGTATTCTGGGTTGTGGATTGATGGGCTCCGGTATCGCCCAGGTGACCGCAACTGCCGGATTCAATGTCACCGTTCTCGAGGTAGAGCAGAAATTCCTGGACAAGGGCTTTGCGGGGATCGAGAAGTCATTAGCCAAGTTTGCAGAAAAAGGCACACTGACGGAAAAGCCGGATGCCATTCGCGCCCGATTGAAAGGGACGACCAACCAGCAAGACCTCGCCCATTGCGACATCATCATCGAAGCCATCATTGAGAACGTTGACGAGAAGAAGAAGATGTACGCGTCCATCGACGGCATTGTGAAAAAGGATGCCATCTTCGCAACCAATACCTCCTCAATCTCCGTTACTGAGTTACTTTCCGCCACCAAGCGCCCCGAACGCTTCATCGGGTTGCACTTTTTTAATCCTGTGCCTTTGATGAAGCTGGTCGAAGTGGTTCGTACCATCGCTACCGCGAATGACGTTTACCAGACCGGGTACGAGTTCGCCAAGAAGCTGGGGAAAGTGCCTGTTCGCACCAGCGACAAGACCGGGTTCATTGTGAACCGCCTGCTTGTGCCATACCTGCTGGACGCGATTCGCGCCTACGAAGAAGGCGTGGGTTCCATACCTGATATTGACAATGCCATGAAGCTAGGTTGCGGCTACCCCATGGGGCCCTTTACGCTGCTGGATTTCGTCGGGCTGGACACGACTTACTACATCACGCAGGTGATGTACGAAGAGTTCAAAGAGCGGCGCTTTGCTTCCCCTCCGCTGCTCAAGCGGTTGGTAATGGCAGGCTGGTACGGCCGCAAAACCGGCAAAGGGTTTTACGACTATGCCGATCCCAATAATCCCGTGCCGGGAAAGTTTGTTTAGCAGTTTCAAATTTCGTGTTTCACGTCGAAGATGAAGCGATCTGGCCGGATAACCGGTGTCACCATAATGCAGCTTCTAATCGCGCTGCTCTTGGTCGGGCTGTGCGCTTACCTGCTTCTCCTCGCCCGTTTTCCGCAGACTAGACCGGGTTCCGATCCGGCCTCTGCCGTTTGGGGCCTGGAAATCGCGGCCGGGACTATCGCTCCGTTTGCTTCCTTTGCGCTGGTCGGCGCCTACGGGATGTGGCGGGACCGGCTCTGGGGTTGGTGGCTCGCGTTTCTTGCCGATGGTATCTTTGCTGGCGTTTTGATGTACTGCGTTGCTGACGACGGCTGGAACAATGCCGATCCAGAACTAATTGTTTCCACTGCTCTCTTCTTGGTCCCGGTGATTCTCCTCCTGTTGCCCCCAGTCAGGCGATTCTATTGGGAGACCTCCCGGTTACAGCCGCCTGCGGCTGCAGGTGAGCCGAGTGTTTAGTCGGCATTCCAATCTTCGTTTTACAGGAACGCATTCATGAGCTACGAAAATATTGTTTTCGAAAAAAAGGGTGCGATTGCGTATGTAACTGTAAACCGGCCGAAGCTGCTCAATGCCCTCAACATGGCCACCATGGAGGAGTTGCGCTCCGCTTTCACCGATGTCAAGGAAGATCGCGCCGTGCGGGTCGCGATCATGACTGGCGCCGGAGAGAAGGCGTTTATCGCGGGCGCAGATATCGGTGAATTGGCCAAGCACGACGCAGTCTCAGCCAAGGAATATACGCATCGCGGACAATCTGTGCTGGACCTTATGGAGAATCTGGGCAAGCCGGTGATTGCCTGCATCAACGGTTTTGCGCTGGGCGGTGGGTGCGAGATCGCGATGGCCTGCACCATGCGTCTGGCCAGCGAAAATGCCAAGCTGGGGCAACCAGAAGTGAAGCTGGGCATCATGCCGGGTTACGGCGGGACACAGCGGCTGCCGCGGTTGGTCGGCAAGGGCGTCGCTATGCAACTGGTGCTCTCAGGCGACATGATCAGCGCGCAGGAAGCGTATCGCATTGGCCTGGTGAACGAAGTGGTTGCGGCCGCTGAGCTCATTCCGCGCGCGGAAGCCATCGCCCAGAAGATTTTGGCCAACGCGCCGCTTGCGGTGCAGTACGCCATGGAGGCGGTCAACAAAGGGATGGAAATGACTCTGGCGGAAGGGTTGTGTCTGGAGGCGGCATTGTTTGGCGTGTGCTGTGCAACCGAGGATAAGAAGGAAGGAACAACGGCGTTCCTGGAGAAACGGCAGGCGCAGTTCAAAGGCAAGTAGTCGCGCCGTCATCCGGAGCGAAGCCGGCATGCTCTTGTGGGGGCAGGTCTTTGACCCGCCGGACGGGTCAAAGACCGTCCCCACACGGGAAAGTAGGAATCCTTCGCTGTGCTCTAGGACGACAGCATGTTGGGGACCTTATCGTGCTCAAATCTCTTCACATCGGGCGGTACACCAGCCAGCCGGAGCACTTCCGCAAGGTCGTGGAGTTTTTCGAAGCGATCGGTTTTGATCGTGTAAGCGAAGACGGCCAGTCGCGCTCGGCCGTCCTGTCTGCGCCACTGGGATTGCTCAGCATCAATGCACTGCCTGCCGGATACCCTCCTGAGATTTCTGATCGGCTGAAAGATGTCGCCAAACTGATCGTGATCGAAGTGGACAATCCGGATGCGGTTTTTGAAATTGCGCAGGGAATGAAGCTGAAAGTGATGGCGGACAAGGCTTCGCCCAAGACAGGCGAACGCAGTTTTTCTTTGGAATTGCCTGGGGACATCGTGCTCACGATCCATGGCAGGCCGATCGAGCAGGTGGGGGCCGTCGAGGGCAAACTGGATGCTACGGGAAAGCGTTTCGCCATCGTCGTGTCCCGTTTCAATTCGTTTATTGGCGAAAGGCTTCTGAGTGGCGCGCTCGATGCCTTGCGACGTACAGGAGCCGCCACCCGAGATATCGAAATTATGCGAGTTCCGGGGAGTTTTGAGATTCCCGCGGCCGCGCGCATTCTGGCTCAAGCTGGAAAATACGACGCCATCATCTGTCTCGGCTGCCTACTGCGCGGGGAGACGGCACATTATGAGGTCATCGCCAACGAAGTCACGCGTGGCATCGGCCAGTCCGCCCAAGAAACGGGTGTGCCGCACGCGTTCGGTGTTCTTACCTGCGACACATTGGAGCAGGCGATCGATCGCGCAGGCCTCAAGAGCGGCAACAAGGGTTTTGAGGCGGCGCTCGCGGCCGTGGAGATGGCAAATTTGAAGCAAGAAGTCGGCAGCCCTCAGCAGTCAGGAGTCATTAAGAAAAAGCAGATTCCTCGCTCTGCTCGGAATGACAAGACTGGGCCATCTAAGCGTTCAAAATCTGCGAAGCCCAAGGCGCGGTAAACTGAGGACCGAGAACTGAGAACTGCCTTTGGGCACACGCCGTAAATCCCGCGAACTGCTCTTGCAGATGCTTTTCCAGGCGGACATGGGCAAGCAGAGCCTGCAGGACGTCCGGCGCACCTTCTGGGCCGAGCGTGAGACGGTTGATGCCGAGTCACGGGGATTCGCTGATGACCTGTTTCGTGTTGCCAACGACCGCTCCGCCGAGATCGATGGTTTGATCGAACGTCATGCAGAGCATTGGCGAATGGATCGCATGGCGGCCGTGGATCGCAATCTGTTGCGTGGTAGCGTGGCAGAGTTCATCGGATACCCTTCTACGCCGAAGCCGGTCATCATCAACGAAGCTATCGAAATCGCGCGCAAGTTCTCCAGCCTCGAATCAGTCCAGTTTATTAATGGTGTGCTCGACAGCGTGGCTAAGGAACTGGAAAAGAAAGTTTAGCTGTCAGCTATCAGCTTTCAGTGTCCGGGCCATTCCGGGGGCAAGTCTCAGAACAGCAAACTGAGAACTATCTCATGGCCTAACCACCAGCAGATCCGGCCTGCAAGCTGGCGGCGGACCGCCGGTGCTGACTGAGCAGAGGCTCGAGGATGGGAGGGCAACCTGGTGCACATCGCCGCCCACAACTGTGTCGATCACGTGAACGTTGTTGTCACTACCTGCGACGTAGAGGGTTAAACCGTCCGGCGCCAGACTTCCCGCCAAAGGTGCTGGATTGCCTGCCAGCGCAATCGACGAGACCGTTTTTGTCGGAATGTCGAAGACCACGACGCTGGCCTGATTCTGGATCAAGACATAGGCCTTCTGGCCATCGGAGGAGACCAGAAAATCAATCGGAGTGAACATTCCTTGGCCCAAGTTGGAGGAGTTAGTCACGCTGCTTGAATTCTGCAAAAAGCCCGTTGCAGAAAAGCCGGGAATATTGATGGCAAACGGCAGCGGGCAACCGAGAACTGCGGTCGGGGGAGCTGGGGAGCCGTTGATTAAAGCTTTGATAGCCGCAACATTAGGTGGTTCGAGCGCCAGAAAACTCTGGCCGTCCGGCAGGGCTCGAAGGAGGGCAGCTGCAGTACCGGTTACCGAAAAGACTTGCCCACCCAGCGGGGAATTTGGGTCATCGCAGGTTGCCAGATAGGAGACTCCGGAAGAGCCTTCCGCAACATACCCGAACATCCCGTTCCCCAAAAAAGCCGCGTCGGTGGCAGTTCCGGCAAGCGGAGTGCTCTGCAGGGGGGCTTGCGGAGAATAGACGTACAAGCAGCTAAGGGCAGCAGTGCTTTGGCATTGAATGGTGAGGCCGGCGGCAGCGTTAACCGCGATGAACGCCTTAAGATCGGGCGAGAACGAAGCCACTGCCGATGACGCATTCGGATCAAGAACGATGCTGAACGAGCTGTTCGTGCTTGTGTCCAGAATGAACACCTGCTTGGTCGGAGGATTCGGAGCGACCGGAGCGGTATCGGCGACGATGACTTTATTCCCGTTGGGAGAGATCGCCACAACCTTACCCGTCACCGTGGCGAAGGTGCTGACGGTTACAGGATTGGCCGTCGAATCAACTCGCATCAGGCCTTTCTCACTACCTAAGTAAATCCTGTCACCGGTTGGAGTTGAGCGAATGGAATTCGGGACCGCGGGCAAGCTGGCGACTGAAGAGGCCGTTGCCGGTGAGCCGGAGACCTGGACCAGTAGGGGCGTGCAACCGTTGGCCGGATCGCATATGAGCGGATTCGTCTCTTTGATGGTCGTAAAGGCGGAGAACGCTGTCGTGGTGGTTCCGGTGTAGGTGGCTGTGATTGGAAACTTCGGATAGATCGCCTGCATCGGACTGAGGCCCGAGTTGCAGCCCGGCGGAATGCAGGAAGCGGTAATCGAGGTCCCGCCTACATTGGACCCACTCACGGCGGCGCTGACCGAAGCGTTCGCTGGCGCCGCAGCCACCGCCGGATCACTTGAGCTCCAGGTGAGCGGGATGTTGGTCAGAGTCTGACCTGCGGTGTCCACTACGGTAGCGTTGATCGTGCTGGACGTCCCTTTGGGGGCGTTGATGATGGGGCCGCCGGTCGTGCTGACCGAAAGTAAGATTGACTGCACCGGGCAGGTCGTGAAGTCCTGCGGACTGCTGTTGTTGTTTCCCACTGAAGCAAAAACTTGAGTTCGGCCTGGAATTTTTGCAGTCACTTGTGTCTGGCTGTGCAAAAGACCTGCAACCGTTGTGCTGGCCGTCGCTACTTGCGCATTCACGACGTTCCAGGTGATCGGACCGACGGTCGAGGTAATATCCATGCCCTGGCCGAGTGCAGTGGCCTGATAGATCTGGGTCTGCGCCGCTTGTGTGGTGGAGGTCGCCGAGAAACAGGTGCCTGGCGGAAGCGAACAGTTTGTAAAACCAACCGGGCAAGAGGTGACCTGGTCAATGTGCTGATGGACATACACCGTTATCGGCGCGCTGATGGTGCCGCTGGCGGAC
This sequence comes from Terriglobales bacterium, assembly GCA_035272945.1. Classification (GTDB taxonomy): domain Bacteria; phylum Acidobacteriota; class Terriglobia; order Terriglobales; family Acidobacteriaceae; genus Gp1-AA122. Next base: position 4,573 of record DATEPX010000230.1, on the reverse strand, counting down.
GCTGTCACTTGGGCAGTTCCGACCCCTTGGGGTGTACATACGACCGGAGCGGCTAGCGAATCCCACGACCCGGCGCAGAGTGATCCATTGTTGGCTACCGTCACCACCTGGGGGTTGCTGGACTGGTACGTGAGGGAAATCGTGATTGGTCTCTGATCAGCACCCAGGGCCGTCGGGATGAGTTGAAGGGTTGAGCCGAGTTCTATCGATGCGGTGGTCGGTGCCAGACGGATGGACGCCGGTAGCGGAGGGCCGGCGGGCTTGCTGCTGCCCCCGCAGCCTAGTAAGCCAGCAACCAGGATTAGAACAAAGAATAGGAATGCAGACCGACCGGATTCCAACCTGCCCATGAACCCTCCCCGCCCGGCGATCGTCCGTCGAGCGAGCCAATCGTTTGCTGGAAAACGTTCAGTTTAGAGGCAACACATCTTTTCAGCAACTTGAGGCGTTTGCTTTGGTTTGCTTTGCCCGGCGTCTGAGCCGCGCGCCGAAATCTCGAGTCTTAGGAGGGATCTCTGCTCAAGTCTCAAAGTTTCAACGTTTCAAAGTCAAAAGTGGGCGAATCGAGTCTTTGAAACCTTGAAGCTTTGAAACCTGAGCGCTTCAGGTGAGATGCCCGATGATGCCGGATGCCTCTCGTTGACGCTATCCACGAGAGTTGTTATATTTGAAAGGTTCCGCGAGTTAAGTCTGGCTTGCCTGTGGCGGTGGACTTCCCTGCGTATGCCCGGAAGTCCCCGAAAGTGTTGCGGCTGAGCTGTTAAGATACACGTTCCCGGCCAGCAAGAGCGGCTTGGGACGCCCTCGCTGAAACGGTCTCTGCGCTGCCTTCCGCCATCGGAAGGGTATGCAGGGCCAAGCTGACGAAACGGAGTGCCTCCCGAGAGTTGGGGGCTGGGCGCCACCGTCGGCAGCGTCAGTCATAACCGAAACCCAGAAATCTCTCTCCAGGAGCTTTGCGCCTGGTGAGAAGCATGGCGGCGGTAAGCTGGCCAGCCTCCCAAAGAGGAACTAGCAGAAAGAGCGCGGGCTCTGCGCGCCAAAAGCGGCGCGCGGAGCAACAGTGCGCAGAGGAGTGGCAAGAGTGCCTACATTTCATCAACTGGTCAAGACCGGCCGCAAGCGGCCCCGTTACAAGACGGCGAGCCCGGCGCTGCAAGGATGTCCGCAGAAACGCGGTGTTTGTACCCGCGTGTACACGCAGACCCCCAAGAAGCCGAATTCGGCGCTTCGCAAGGTGGCCCGCGTCCGCTTGACGAACGGCATTGAGGTCACGACCTACATTCCAGGCGTCGGCCACAACCTGCAGGAGCACTCGATCGTGCTGATCCGCGGAGGCCGCGTAAAAGATCTGCCCGGGGTGCGCTATCACGTAATTCGCGGCACGCTGGACGCCGTTGGCGTCGCCAATCGCAAGCAAGGAAGGTCGAAGTACGGAGCGAAACGACCGAAATAGTTGCCAGTGGTCAGTGGCCAGTTGTCAGTCTGGCTTCTGAGAGCTGATAGCTGAAAGCATGAGAGCTTAGGAAAATGCCTCGAAAAGGACATATTGCGAAGCGCGGAGTGGAAGCCGATCCGGTGTTTGGATCGGACCTGGTCAACAAGTTCATCAACTCGATGATGTGGCAGGGCAAGAAGAGCACGGCCCAGGGCATCTTCTACAAGGCCATGGAGCAGCTGCAGCAGAAAGGCGGCGATGAGTCGCTCAAGCTGTTCAAGAAGGCGGTGGAGAACTGCAAGCCCCTGCTGGAGGTGAAGACTCGCCGCGTGGGCGGCGCGAACTACCAGGTGCCGGTGGAAGTGAATCCCGACCGGCGTACCTCGCTGGCCATCCGCTGGATCATCGCGTACTCGCGCGGACGCAGCGAAAAGGGAATGATTGACAAGTTGACCAACGAGTTGCTGGACGCCGCCAACAACCGCGGCGCCGCGATCAAGAAGAAAGAAGACGTACACCGCATGGCCGAAGCGAATAAGGCCTTTGCGCATTATCGGTGGTAAGCATTGAGTAATTGAGAAATCGGCGAATTGGGCAATTGTCTGAAATTACACAGTTACCCAATTACCAAATTACGAAATTAAGATCAGAACGTAGGAACCACGAGGAAGAGTAGAGCAAGCCCGTGCCTAGACAAGTCTCATTGGATCGGTGCAGGAACATCGGCATCATGGCTCACATCGATGCCGGCAAGACCACTACGACTGAGCGCATTCTCTTCTATACGGGAAGAACGCACCGCATCGGAGAGGTCCATGAAGGCACGGCCACCATGGATTGGATGGAGCAGGAGCAGGAGCGCGGTATCACCATCACGTCCGCAGCCACGACCTGCGTATGGCGCGATATCCGCATCAACATCATTGATACACCCGGCCACGTGGATTTCACGGCTGAAGTCGAGCGTTCCCTGCGCGTGCTCGACGGGGCTTGCGCCGTGTTCGACGCCGTCCACGGTGTCGAGCCGCAGTCGGAAACCGTTTGGCGGCAAGCCGACAAGTACGGTGTCCCGCGAATTTGTTTCATTAACAAAATGGATAAGATGGGCGCGGATTTTGAGCGTGCCATTGACACCATCCGCAAGCGTTTGAATGCCCGCCCTGTCGCCATTCAGCTCCCCATCGGACAAGAAGACAAGTTCAAAGGCGTCATTGACCTGTTCGAGATGAAGGCGATCCTGTGGAACGATGAGACGTTAGGCGCCGAATACGTTACCGCAGAAATCCCCGAAGAGCTGAAGAAGAAGGCGAACGCGTTCCATGGGCAGATGGTCGAAACCATTGTCGAGAACGATGACGACCTTCTGCACAAGTATATGGAAGGCGAGACGATCACGCCGGCCGAGCTGAAGGCCTCGCTGCGTAAATCTACGATCGCGCTGAAACTGTTTCCAGTGATCTGCGGAACCGCGTTTAAGAACAAAGGCGTACAGCCGCTCCTCGACTGCGTGGTGGATTTCCTGCCGTCCCCTTTGGACATCCCCCCGATCAAGGGTACTGATCCGGACACCGGTAAAGAAATTGAGCGCAACGCCGACGACAAGGAACCATTCTCTGCGTTGGTATTCAAGATCATGACTGACCCGTTCGTCGGCCAGTTGACCTTTATTCGCATTTATTCCGGACAACTCAAAACGGGAGACTCCGTTTACCTTACCGTAAAGCAACGCACAGAGCGCATTGGGCGTTTGCTGAAGATGCATGCCAACAAGCGCGAAGAGATCAGCGAAATTTATGCGGGCGACATCTGCGCGTGCGTTGGTCTACGCAATGTCACAACCGGCGACACCATTTGCAACGACAAGCACCCGATTCTGCTCGAGTCCATTGAGTTCCCGGCACCGGTAATTTCCGTAGCCGTCGAGCCCAAGACCAAGGGCGACCAGGAGAAGATGGGCATCGCGCTCTCCAAGCTGGCCCAGGAAGATCCTACCTTCAAGGTGCACACCGATCCGGATAGCGGGCAAACCATCATCAGCGGCATGGGGGAGCTTCACCTGGAAATCATTATTGACCGCATGATGCGCGAATTTTCCGTCGAGGCCAATGTCGGCAAACCGCAAGTGGCGTATCGCGAGACGATTCGCAAACAGAGCGAGGCGGAAGGAAAATTCATCCGCCAGACCGGCGGCCGTGGTCAGTACGGTCACGTGAGAATTCGCCTGGAACCCCAGCAGCCGGGTGCGGGTTACGTCTTCGAGAACGAGATTGTCGGCGGCACCGTTCCCAAGGAATACATCAAGCCGGTGGACCAGGGCATAAAAGAAGCGATGGAAGGCGGTGTCCTGGCTGGCTACGAGATGGTGGACATCAAGGCCATCCTGTACGACGGTAGCTATCACGAAGTGGATTCCAGCGAAATGGCATTCAAGATTGCCGGGTCCATGGCGTTCAAGGAAGCTGCTCGCAAGGCTAGCCCGGTGCTGCTCGAGCCGGTTATGTCAGTTGAAGTCGTGGTGCCTGAAGATTTCGCCGGCGCCATTATGGGCGACCTGAGTTCGCGCCGCGGGCGGATCGAGGGCATGGAGCATCGCGCCGGATCCCAGGTGATCAAGGCCATCGTGCCGCTGGCCGAAATGTTTGGGTACGCCACGCACATGCGCTCCTCGACGCAGGGCCGTGCGACCTACTCGATGCATTTTGCACGTTATGAAGAAGCCCCGCGCTCGGTGTCGGAAGAAATCATTGCCCGAGTGCGGGGGAAGGCAACGACGAAATGACCACAGTTTCGCGGGCGTGAAGCCGAGCCATGCGAGGCTGGGAGTCCGCAGCGGTCATCCTGGGCGAAGCGAAGGATCTGTTCGAGGCAGGCATTCCCGGACAAGAATGTCCGCGCCACACGAGAATCAGCCCCGAATTTAGCCCGGGCGTAAGCCCTGGGTAGACCAGGAATGATGTGCTAGCCCCGTAAGGGCGGCAGACATACGGAGCAACGAAATGGCGAAAGAGAAATTTGAACGCAACAAGCCGCACGTGAACGTGGGGACGATTGGTCACATTGACCATGGCAAGACCACGCTGACGGCGGCCATCACCAAGGTGTTGCAGAAGCACAACCCCAAGATTCAGTTCCGCT
>DATEPX010000229.1:0-4092 GCA_035272945.1 Terriglobales bacterium | reverse complement strand
AACCAGTAATGTGGCGTGTATTGTTATGCGGAGTTTGCCTCTGACAGGCCGCTCCAGTGGCTCATTTCGAAGACTTTTTACTCCCCATAAAAGTGACGCCCTGTAGCGAGGCGATCAACTTGTCGGTGGCCTTGAAACGTCCCGAACGCAGTTTCGGGGGCACAACCGATTCCAGCGTTTCTAGTTTCACCGACGGATCCACTCGCGTGTAGATTTCCGTTGTTTGCAAGTTTGCATGGCCGAGCCACAGCGAGACCTTTCGCAGATCTTTGGTCGCTTGCAGTACGGTCAACGCGCAAGTGTGCCTCATAATGTGCGGGAATACCCGCTTTGTTGTCAGCGAGGGGCAATGCTGCCTTGCCGTTTGGACATGTTTGCGCAGGATGTATTTGAAGCCCGAACGAGTCAAGGATTCACAGCGCGTACTGATGAACAGTTCCGGCACCGGCATGGTTCCCCTTACCGCCAACCAAGCTCGGAGCGCCGCTGCAGTTGCTTTCCACAGCGGCAGACACCGTTCTCTGCGGCCCTTGCCATGAACGAGCACGCTCGGTTGCGGCTGGAATTTCAGATCGTCCAGACGGAGACCGATCAGTTCGGAGACGCGTAAGCCTCCCGCGTAGCACAGGTGCAGCATGGCGCGGTCGCGGATGCCTTTCCATCCGGTTGGATCGGGCGCGTCCAGGAGGGCCTGCATTTCCTCCGCCGTCAGATGCCGGACCAGTTTTGACTCGGCTTTCTTGGCGGGAATCGCCAGGATGCGCCGGATCTGCTCGATCGCCGACGGGACGCGATATTCCAGGAAGTGCATAAAGGATTTGATCGCAGCCAGTCGGATGTTTCGGGAGCTGGGCCCATTGCCGCGAGTGGTTTCCAGATCGTTCAGGAAGTCGAGCACCAGCGGCGCATCGATTTGCTCCACGGCCAGCTCGGAAGGCGCCATCCGAAGGCGCTTGCTGGCGAAGGTTAAGAGCAGTTGAAAGGCATACGCATAGGAGTCACGCGTGTTCTGGCTCGCGCCGCGTTCGATGGGCAGGCGTTGCTCAAAGAAGGCAGTGAGGTGTGGTGCGATCGGTGTGTTTGCTTGGACTGGTACGGGAGGAAACTTTTCCTCGGCGAGCTCCGACGTCGATCTCCGCCGGGACTTCTCGACGGTTCCACGGCAGCCACCCGGGCGGGTTCTTTGCTGCTTCGGCCGCGTGTGTCCGCTGTTTTCTTTCATGGTCATACCCGCCTTGCCATGGCAAATTGTTCGGCACGGTCGGCAATGTCCCGCATCAGCTCTGGGACCGCCTCCAGATACCAATAAGTGTTGGCCACCGAGCTATGACCGAGATAGGTCGACAACGCCAGCATGTGTTTGGTGACGGCATCGCGGCCATCCGGGCAGGTTTCGAGAGCTCTGACGGCAAAGGTGTGGCGCAAGGAACGGGGCGTGGGTCTGACGCCCCCGGGTCCAGGTGGCAGTCCTGCTTGCTTCACCGCCGTCTCGAATGCCGACCGCACAGCGTCGACGGAGAGCCGTTTTCTCCGCAATGACACGAACACATGGTCGTCCAAGGGAACGTAGGAGCGTCGTTGCTGGAGATACCGTTCGAGTGCCACTTGTGCCGTCTCATGCAAAGGCACCAGACGGCTCTTGCGGAATTTGGTGCGCCGAATCACCAACCCATCGGGCGTGATGTCGTCCAATCGCAGGTGGGTCGGTTCGGACACGCGCAGGCCCGTGCACGCCATCAAGGCGAACAAGGTACTGTAGGTTGCTCCACAGAATGGACGCCTCGTGTGTGAGGCGGCGGTAATAAGTTGCTGGATTTGCTTCGGCGTCAGAATGTAGGGGGCTGGTCGCGGCAATTTTTCCTGGCCGAAAAACGCTGGCGGCACCTCATGGCGTTCATCTTCGGCACGCAGATAGCGGGCGAATCGGATGACCATCCCAAGCTGACGGGCGCGTTGCTGCCTCGACTGTGCCAATCCTGCCCACTCGATGGCGATCTTGGCAGAAACGTAGTGCTGCCTTCTCGCCTCGGAGAAGGCGGCAAAGCTTTTCAAGTAAGAACCCTCGTCCCGCAAGACGAAACCAGCTGCCCGGCGAACAGCCAGATAGGTCTCAACAGCTCGGGTCAACATGGCTACACCTCCGGCCAGGGCTGGGCAATTTGCTTCAAGGACGGGACATCCACTTTGGCGTAGATCTGCGTAGTTTCGATAGAACTGTGGCGCAGGATGGCGCCGATATCTTCGAGTGATGTGCCTCGCCGCAGCAGGGTTGTCGCGAGCGAATGCCGCAGCAAATGTGCGGCACCCCGACTGGGCCGCACCACGCCTGCGCGGCGCAATGCTTTATCGACGATCTTCGTGACGACACAAGAAGAGCCGAAGGCACGAAACGGTGCACAAGAGCAGAGAAAAACTGCATCGAGATTCACCCGCGGCCGCCCCTTTTTCAGGTAGGCCACGATCGCCTGACCCATTTCTTGGGTCAGCGGCAATCGGGAGGGGCGGCGGCTCTTACCGCAAACCTGAATCGAGGCGTTCTTCCAGTCGATGTCACTCAGGCGGAGATGCACGATATCGCTTGACCGAAGACCCAAGCGGGCCAGCAGCAGCAAGATCGCCCGATCCCGCCGGCCCAGGGCTGAGGCTCGATCGCAGGAAGCAATCAGGCGTTCCACATCTTCTGGCGAAAGGTAGCGTGGGAGAGAAGCCAGAGGCCAATGAGCCAGCGTGGGGATGGAGGCATCCAGCCCGACAGAGCATTGGCCCTGGGCGATAAGGAAACGCAGGAACATGCGAAGTGCGTTGGCACAATTTTGAGCCGTCCCCCATCCGCAGGAACGGTTCTTCTCCAGAACAAACGCTCGCAATCGGTGTGCATCAAATCGGCTTGGTTCCTCTCCAAGCCGCCGAAGCAACTCGCGAATGTAAATGCGGTAGTTGTGGAGGGTCACATCACAAGTACCCCGCTGCTGGCGCATCCACTGACAGAACGTCGACAACAGAGCGGTATCGCGAGCCGGGGGCTTGGCCGCCCGCAAGGTAATGATCCGGTCATCTCGCGGGTAGGTGAGGAACAGGCGCGCACCATGGACCACTTCCAGCCGCTTCGTATGCTTGTAGTGTGGGCAGTGGCATCGACTCAAATGGCGGTCGAATCGCGCAAGAAATGACTCGTTCCACCTATACACTGGCAGGCCGTGGCGATGGGCCCAATAGACGAAGTGTTCCGCCGCTCGAAGATGTCTGCGCGCAGTAATCGTGGCGTAGCCCGCCTCCGATAAAGCTCGAGCAAAGCTTTCCAGCCGGGACCCCGCAGGACCATCCCGAAGCGCCTCGATCCGCGCGCGCGACTGGAAGAAGTCTGACAGCATGAGCGAGCTTATAACCCAGCTGCTGGAGCGACACCAAAAGGATGTTGTTTGCAAGAAATCGGAGAAATAAGTGATTCAACACCAGGCATTTGGGAGGGAGCCAAGGTGTTGTTTGCAAGATTTGACAGCCGCCGTTTTTGGTTGCGCAAGCGCTGTTTCCGGCGATTTCGTTCCACCTGCCGGGGGTGGTCCTGGCGATATTTCTTCCAATAGTCCGGGTGCGTCTTGCGCCACTTCCGCGGACTGTCCAAGCAGACTTGCTGATACACCGGATCGAAAGCGATCTTCTGCCGATGATAATCGGAACGGCGTTGGCTCTGGCATGCAGGCTGGCTGCAAACCCGTTGTTGAGGATGATAACGGTTGGGCTGAAAGACCTGCCGGCAGTAAAGGCAACGGCGATTCATTGGGCCGCTCCAGAGAAGAATGAAAGGGGTTCATTCTCTCTGAAACCGCCACTAAACCTGGTGCAACCAGAGAAGGAATTCAGCGCCTATAGAGTTGTTGGCGCTTTCCGCTGATGGTGCTGCTGCTTTTTCTCCCTGCTCGGCCGATAGCACGAAGTCCTTGTCCCATCGGCGCATTTGGGCCCAAGAAAGCCGTCACGATTATGTGGAGTAGTGCAGCCCACAGAATCAGCGAATCTTTCAGACAGGAAGTGGGATAGGCGGCAGGTCGCCTGCACAACTCTGCATAACAATACACGCCACATTACTCGTAC
>DATEPX010000228.1:0-4902 GCA_035272945.1 Terriglobales bacterium | reverse complement strand
AACAGCAGCAGGAAACCTATAAAGGATCCGAGCACGAGCGCTATTGTCATCGCCGTCATAAGCTTAGATTTTGATGTTAATAACCTTGCGGATAACGAGAATACCGATCACCATCATGACCATACCAAAGTAAATCACGTGTAAACCGGACGGATCAGTGAAGAGAATCTTTTCATAATTCCAATTCACCAGGCTGATCACCCCGAACATAATGAAAGGCGCAATACATAGAATCCAGCCGGTGATTCGGCCCTGCGCAGTGTAGATCCTCAATTGGCCACGCAACCGTGATCTTTCTCTAGCCAGGGCAGCGGTCTTATCCAGAATCTGGGCCAGGTTCCCGCCGGTTTCTTTCTGCAAGAGTATGGCAGTGGCGAGGAAGCGTATGTCTGCACGCGGCACGCGTTCTACCAGATTCAACATGGCATCCCTAAGCGGGAGTCCCAGCGTCTGTTCTTCCGCAAGCGCACGGAACTCGCTCGCCAAAGGTTCTGCAATCTCCTTTCCTACCATTTCCAGCACGGCTGGAACCGCATGCCCGGCGCGCAGGCCGCGAGCCATTAGATCGACCGCTTCCGGCACCAATGCATCACATCTTCTGAATCTGGTTTCACGAAGAATGTATAGATAAAAGATGGGAGAAACAGCCAGCAGAACTCCTACGAGTACACTCAGGATGTTGCTGGGCATGAAGAACGACGCGATCCAGCTGCCCACCACGAGTGCAATCACGGAAGCAAGGAGAACCGAACCCACTTGCCACGTCTGTCCTGCTTGCTTAATCAGTTGTGCCAGTCCAAGCACCCCGGGGAGGTGCCGTATTAGGCTGTCCACTGCTGGATTGGAACTGAGCGGATCCTGCTTGAGAATCGTCGTACCATCGGGATTGACACCCAACCCGCGGCTATCCTCAATACTTGTGAGATGCTGCTCAACCGCCGCCTCAATCTTGGTTGGTTTCAAGAAATACAGCAATACCCCGAAGCTGGTGATGAGCAGCAAAATGAACAAAAGTACCGCAGCCATTCCGATTTCCTCAGTACTAGACGTTTAACGAATGTTCGAACAACGAAGCTGGAACGTTGATGCCCGAAGACTTCAACCGCTCGGCAAACTTTGGCCGGATTCCGGTGGCGGTAAACGTTCCTATTACACGGCCATCTTTGCCGATACCCTGCTTTTCAAAAAGGAAAACGTCCTGCATGCTGACCGTATCTTCTTCCATACCGGTGATTTCCGTCAGATGCGTCACACGTCTGCTGCCATCGCTCATGCGTGCCACCTGAATGACAATGGCGACTGCGGACGCAATCTGGCGGCGTACAGCTTTTTCCGGAAGATTCAGGTTGGCCATTAGGGCCATGGTTTCCATACGTGCAACTGCATCGCGCGGATTATTGGCGTGGATTGTGGTTAGCGAGCCATCGTGGCCAGTATTCATCGCTTGCAGCATATCCAGCGCTTCTTCGCCACGCACCTCGCCAACCACGATACGATCCGGCCGCATGCGCAAGCAGTTGATTACCAGTTGCCGTTGTTTGATGGCACCTGTCCCTTCCACGTTCGCTGGTCGACACTCCAGGCGCACCACGTGCCGCTGCTTCATGATTAATTCAGCCGAGTCTTCGATCGTGACGATTCTTTCTTTGTCAGAAATGTAGCCGGACAATACGTTAAGTAAGGTGGTTTTTCCGGCACCGGTTCCACCCGAGATCACGATGTTGAGGCGCGACTTCACTGCGCCCTGAATCAGTTCGAGCATCTGTGGTGTGAGCGTCTGGTTTGTTAACAGATCGTTCTCGGAGACGGGAACGTGACCAAAGCGGCGAATCGAGAGATGCGGTCCGTCGATCGCCAACGGAGGAATTATCACGTTGACGCGCGATCCATCAGCGAGACGGGCATCAACCATGGGCGACGACTCATCGATGTGCCGGCCAACGCCAGAAACGATCTTGTCAATGATGTGCATCAGGTGAGTATCGTCCTTGAAGCGAATGTTGGTCTCTTCCAAAATACCGGCACGTTCTACATAGACCTGCTTATGCCCATTCACCAGGATGTCGTTGATTCCCGGATCCTGCAAAAGCGGCTCCAGCGGCCCCAACCCGAAGACCTCGTCCAGAACTTCCAACGAGAGTCGCTCTCTTTCACGACCGCTCAAGGGGGTCTGAAGGTTGGCGACCAAATCCTGAATCACCGCCAATGCCTGGCTGCGGGTGCGATCGTCACGCACAGTCGCGACTTTTTCCACGTCGATCTTATTCAGAAGATCGCGGTGAAGACTCGATTTCAACTCCTGATAAACCTTAAAATTCAAACCTGCTTTTTTCCCGTTATCGGCTATGATGACAGCCGGGACAGCGCTCGATAGAACTACCTGATTCAAATCACCCATGATCCCCCCTAGTTACTTCTCAAAACTCAGCGGTTCCAGAATCCGAGCAGCCCGCGGCCTTTCTTCTTTTTGTCCTCTGCGCCAATTTTCCTGCCAATAGTGGCAGCCCAATCTTGCAAATTCTTTGCCACCTCGGAAGTGGAAATCTGGCTTACCGGATCACCGCCGCTGATCGTCTTTACCACGTGAACGTATTGGTTGGGCACCTTCCAGAAAATTTTCTGCCCAATGCTCTTTTCAATCTGTGCTTCGGTAATCAGCGCGCGCTTCTGATGGCGATTTAAGACCACTTTGATTCGCTCGGCGGTGATGTGTTTCCGCGTAAGATAGTCGATTTGCCGCACCACGTTGCGCAGAGCCGAAACCTCTGCAACGGTGACCACATTGACTTGATCGCAGTGTCGAATCAGCTCAAGATTGGCATCGTTGAGTCCCGGCGGAAGATCCACCAGGATGAACTCATAGCGTGAGCGAACAAAATCGAGTGTGTAGCTCAGTGCGCCGGGTGTGGTCTGGCGGGCCGGTTCTGTGCCATGCGGAGCAGGGATCAGGTCCAGGCCGCTCGAGTGGTGCAGAACAAAGCTCTGCAGTAAGTCGGCGTCGAGCCGCTCCGTGTTTTCCGCCAATTCGAAAAAGTTATAGCGATACTTGGTCAACCCTAGATATAAAGCGGCATCGCCAAAATCGTGGTGAAGATCGAGTGCCAGCACCTTTCTGCCATAGATACTGGCCAGCAATGCGCCTAATTGCGTAACCAGCGTAGTGACACCGCATCCGCCCTTTGCGCCGATAAAAGCCACAACCTGCGCACGGTCTCCGTCTTTTTTCTCTCTGCGCCGACCACCGACGCGCGCCACGGCATTGAGGAGTTGTTCAGGATCGAGCGGCTTGAGCAAATATTCGCTGCAACCACTGCGCATAGCCTGAATGATTAAATCGGGCTGTGACTGCGCCGAGACGGCGAAGATCGCCGTTTCTGGAGCGTCGGCGTGAATTCTTTCCGCCACCATGGCCGCACTACGGCGGTCGCTGTCAAAGTCAAGGAGGCAGATGTCGGGTGGAGGATCTCCAACCCACTCCAGCACCGATTCGTGATCGTCCACGCGATAATCGCTCAGGTGTTTTTGCAGCCGCACGACAGGTGTCGAATCCACGAAACTTTTTAGGATTCCCCACGTCTCCTTGTCTAAGCAAATGCTGACAACCGACAGTGGCTCGCTAGGCGGAATACTCTCCCGTGACGACGCCTGCGCTGGATTCTTGGAAGTCATTGCACTCATTTTGCGCTCGGAGTCGGGGAAGGCGCTGATTCAGTTTTGTCGTGTCCCGGTATATGCTCGTCAAATGTCGGCCTGTCGAGAAACGGTACGGAGAGCTTAGGATTCGGGGGCGGCGGCGTGGAGGTGTGAACGGGATCGATGATGTGAGGGGTTACCAATACCAGTAGTTCAGTGTTGCTCTTATTTATGTTTCTTGATCGGAACAGCTGTCCAAGCACCGGAATGTCTCCGATCCCCGGAACCTTGCTGAGTTGGGCCTGAGCTCGGTTATCCAGCAGGCCGGCAATCCCGAACGATTGCCCATCCTTTAGTTCAAGCTCGGTCTCGGCACGTCTCGTTGAAATGGCAGGAACTGTGAAACCCTGAATGGCGAGAGCATTGGTGAAGTCCAACGTACTGACTTCCGGAGCTACATGAAGCCGAATCGTGCCGTCACTGGCAATATTCCCGGTGAATTCCAGTCTTACCCCAAACGGTTTGAACTGAATCGTTACAGCGGTGAAACCATTACCGGGCTGGACAATGGGAAAAGGAAACTCGCCACCAGCAAGGAATGTAGCTTTTTGGCCATTGATGGCCATCAGATTCGGCTCCGCCAGAATCTGCAGGACGCTCTTCTGCTGCAATGCCTCAATTACCGCGCCAAAGTGAATGTCCGGCCTGAACAGGAAGATATTCAGCACGTTGTTAATGGTCTGCTCCGAGGTAAATGGACCACTGTGTGTACCAGGACCAGCTACGTCAGTGATATGCTGCGTCCCGAACCCCCCGAACTGTCCGGTCGTCGTCGTGCCCAATGTGTTGCCTGCGCCAGTGGAAAACAAATTGACTCCCACTTGAGAGAACCGCGTCCGGTCTACTTCTGCGAACTTCACCTCAAGCAGCACCTGTCGATCGTGAGAAACCGCTAGCGATAGTGAGTTCACAATCTGGTTCGAATACACCGTGGCCATCTTGGTCAAGTCTTCAATCATCTTGGGATCGGTGACCTTACCGGTCAAGATCAGGCGCCCGCCATCGGCCTGCACGTCGATGTGCTGGTCCGGATAAGAGCGTTCAATCGCGCTGCGCAAACCGGCAACATCAACGTCCACGACCACATCCAGCATTTGCGAGCGCCCGGACTGATCCCACAAGATTAGGCTGCTCGAGCCGGCAGCTCGGCCTTCAACAACGATCTCCGTAGGCGAAGTGGCCAGAGTCTCAATCACCGACGGATTGCTC
>DATEPX010000227.1:0-8850 GCA_035272945.1 Terriglobales bacterium | reverse complement strand
AGGCGATCAGGCGGCGAAGAACCGTTATCGTTTCTTTTCCTGAAGTCGTTTCCATTCCAGCTCGGAAACTTCCTCAATCAGTTTCTGCATCAGGCGATAGTTGTTGACGGCTTGGCGAATGCGTTGCTGCCAGGCTTTTGGAACACAGATCTGGCGAAGCTTCCCCGCTTGGCTCTGCACCAGGTACAAAGACTTATGCAGTTCCCCACGGGCACAACGGCAATTCGCCTTGCCACAAGTGCCAGAACGTTCCGAGAGAGTGCCACGAAGAAACCATTGACCGGAGGAAAGCTGCGCAATGCGGGAACGGAAGTTGCGCTCGACGGCGGAGAGCTTGGTGCGGCGGTTCAGAGAGGCGCTCATAACTTATATATAGTCTATATACAAGACACAAAGAAGAGTCAAGAGCAAAAACACAATGCGAATTTGCTCTCCGAGCGTACCCCGGCTAAAGCATGAATGGAATCATACGGTTGAATTGATTATCAATCTTCGATGCGGAACCGCTGCTCATGCGGCTACGCTCGTTATGTGACACAAGTTCACAGACGGCATCCGCAAGGGGCACCTAGTCCGTTGAGCATCGGGTTACCGCCTGTCGTGTGAACCGGCGAAACATGATAATTGCACCGGCCGTAGCCACGGATCCGTATTCCAGGAGCATGATCCAGCCAGGAACTAACCACGGACGTCCAAGTGTGCGCAGATGCCAAACGTAGTAAGTCGGGATAATGCTAACTGTCCAGATGATGATCGGCACCGTCGGGGCCGATCGAACGAACGGCAGCAGCCAGAGCAGGTACCATGGATATACGACCGGTGCACAAAGAAGCGATGCTGCCATAGGCCATGCAAATGCGTCCGAAGACCATGCCGGGGCCTTGCTTCTCATCCAGATTGCGGTAAGAAAGCCGGCGAGCACTGCCAGCCCAGCTACAAACTGCGGAGCCGCGACTCGCTCGATCGTTGCAAACACCGGATCATTAAAGCGGAATCTCTGCACGTAAGTGCCGAGCGAGCCGATCGGAATCCGCCCGTGGTTGAAAAATGGTACGTATAGGAGTCCGACCACGATTGCCGCCAGCGCGGCATCGCGCATACGAACACGCCTCCAGTAGAGTGGCAGCAGTACAATCGGGACCAATTTCACTGAAACAGCCAGCCCAAATGCCAGGGCTGCAACCGCAAGCCAGCGGCGCACCAGCGCGGCGACGGATACCAACAGCAGCAGCACGCCGACAATGTCGATGTGACCACTGCCCGCCACCGTCGCCAGCAGCGGGTTCCAAGCATAAGCCAGAACCCAGTGCGCTCCTTGCCCACTACAACGCAATATGTCGAGCAAAACGAGAACGATCGCCAAATCGCAAACTACAAATGCTACTTTCAGCGCAAAGACAGACTCATGAATCGCTGTTACGGCGCGGAAGAAAAGCTGCGCGCCTGCTGGATATGGGCTGGGTACATCCGGGTTGTTCAACGTGCGGGTCTCGGGTGTGTGTAACCCGCCGAGCGCAGGGTCGCTGGGAACGACGATATAAGGGTTATAGCCGAGCCGCTGCACGCGGCCGTCCCAAACATATCGATGAACGTCATCATCTGAACCCGGCGCCATCAGTAGAAATGGAAGATGCCACAGAGCAGCCAACACGAACCCGACGACGATGACGCGGTGCGGGAATCTCGGCGTGGAGAAGAACTCACGAATGGCGAGGAGGTACGCGATGCCAGCAGCCGCCAGTGGAATGATGAAGGACGGTTCCCCCACGCTGCTGAGCTTGCGTGAGCAGATCGTCAGCGCCACAAGCAAGATGGCGCCGAACCCGTACAGCCTGCGGGATGGCGTGAGCTTCACAGGTCTCCCGTGCCCGTCCGCAACTGTGCCACCGCCTGTCCCCACTGTTTCAGCCAGACCACCGTTCGTGGCGCCCTAGCCGGAGCGAGCCGCAGTTCCGCGGCAAGCCGAGTTAAGTCGCCCTCCACGTCGATGTCGTAGAACGGATCAGTCAAATGTACTGAAAGCCCTAGCGCACGGGCGCGCCTCAACAGTGCCTCAAGCGCATTCGCTGTTCCCATCCCATCACTGGCGAACAGATCTGAATGGGACGCCCTCGCACCGACAAGATAATAGCCGCCGTCGTGCGTGGGCCCTACAACCAGGTCGCGGGCTTCGAGTACATCGAACGCGGTGTCCAGTACCGATGCCGGCAGGTGTGGGCTGTCGCTGTTGAAGGCAATGACCCGCTGCTGGCCAGAGGTGGCAAAGTGATTGAACACGGAGGCAAGGCCTGCGGCGAGGCCTAGGCCCGTCTGAGGCACGATGCGCACTGTTTTGGCCACCGCGCGCGACAGGTCGTCAACGTCAGACGCGGGACACATAATGGCAATTTCCACGTCATCGAGTGCCTGCGCTAGAGTTATTGTGTCGTTCAGAAGGCATCGGTATAACTCGGTGACCGCTTGCACAGAAAGACTCTCAGCCAACCTGGTCTTCACCGAGCCCAGTCTCGGTGCTTTGGCCATGATGACGAGTGTACGATTTGCTAGCGACATTGAAAGTCATCACCGTTCGTTCGAGGTTCCATGAGTGCCGCGTGGGATTTCACGCCGACGGTGGCATGCTTTTTTTTCGTCGGCGGAAATAGTAGCGCACGATCCGACTGAGAATGAACCACGTCGCTCCAACAGTGCCTCTGAACGTGCCGCTGATCTTCGATTTCCCGATCCGTGGATGATAGCTTACCGGGACCTCAACGATGCGGAAACCCTGAGTGGCTCCCTTTAGGATTAATTCCACGGCCCATCCGTAACTGGTCTCTTCAAGCTCAACTGCGCGGAGGGCATCGGCGCGTGCAGCGCGGAACGGACCGAGGTCGCTGATCTTTAATCCGTAGAGGTTAGTGATCAAGCTGGCCGCCAGCCAATTACCGAGCAGGGCGTGCCAGGGAAGCGCCCCGGTCGTGCGCGGACCCGCGAGACGCGAACCGATGGTAATGTCGGCGCGCCCCTCGGCAATCGGAGCGAGGAGAAGCGGAAGCTCAGCAGGCCGATCGCTATAGTCGCCGTCAAGGAATACGACAACATCGGGCGCGCTAGTCCAGGCGAGCCCGGTCAGGCAAGCCTGGCCATAACCGCGGCGCGGTTCGGTCATGACTCGGGCGCCCATACGTGCAGCAATCTCAGGTGTCCCGTCTATCGAGTTATTGTCAACGACGATGACCTCAGTGACGAGATCGGCGGGAAGATCACCTATGACACGGCCGATGGCCTGCGCCTCGTTGCGCGTGGGAATGATGACTGAGACCCGCACTCAAACTCCGTTTGCTTACCACCAGAGAGAGGTTGGTCGTCTGCGCGCCAAGAACGAATCAACGCCCCACGTGCGGCCTGCTCCCCCTACGGCCAGCGCAAGAGAGGCCAGGACAGGAACGAGCAGCTCCCAGATCCACGAGCTGCCCCACTCCGAGACCCAAAGGCTGGCGAGGAACCCGAACGCCACAAAAGCTACCGGGCGTGTGAGCAGACCGATGACCAGCAGGACTCCGACTGAGATCTCTGTCATGGCTTGCATCGGAGCCGCGATGGCGGCGTGGCTTGCCATAAAGCCCATGATGGCTTTCCACGCGGCCGGCGAGTGACTCCCCTTGATGTAGTAGTTGATCACGCCCGCGTAGCCCGCCGGAGTGTAAGCGCCCTTCCCCAGGTTCTCAAAGAAGACCCACACAAACATCGCGCCAATCGTCAACCGCACCAAAGCAAGCCCCATTCGGGCATGGGGTTGGTCGGCTACCTGGGATGTGTTGTCTCGCGGTTGTGTCGTGGTTGTTGTCATCATGATCCTCCCGGTTTTCGATCCTAAACCCTCTTTAAGGTTACAGCCTCATCAGTACATACTCATGCGCATGAGCAAGCCAGCCATCTCAATCACGCGCAATCACGATGGTGGTACATGCGCTTTCGCCTTTGGGGAGCTCGCGAGCGGGAGCCAAGCGGATCTCCAGCTTTTGCGCTTCTCCGCGGACAATTGGGCAATAGAAGTCCGGCTGATCGAGAGCGTTTTGGATGCGGCGCCGCCCGGCGCACCCGCCATAACAAGACTCGAAGTAAACGCAGGAACGGCAAGCCTCGGGCGTCGTGCGCGCCTCCAGAAAGGGCGGCGTTTCTACAAGTCTTGAGCGGAGCGACAGTAGGAGTGAGAGGGGTTCGCCAGCTCCCGGCCAGTACACACAAGGCTGACTGGTAGCGCGGGGCGTAACTCGCACGGTACTCACTCCACATCCGCCGGTCCTCGGAGGCAAACCCGCCATAGCCCGAACCAGCGGTTCCCCGATGCCGATGACATCAGTTTCCGCAAACAACGCCCGAAAGCCTTGCCAGTACTCTTCGTAACTCAAGGCGTAGAGATCAGAGCGCACCGCTTGGTAAACGTTGACGCGCAGCGGCGCCTGGTAACGCTTCACCACGCGCGCCACTTCGGCAAGGCGCAGATAGTTGGACTTCATCATTACAGCAATAAAGGTAACGGGAACCCCTAACCGGACGCAGCGTGCCGCCTGATCATGGATCAACGCCCAATTGCCGCGGCCGCGTTGGGCATCCTGCTCGTGTTCAGTTGGATAATCCAGGGAGAACTCGATGTCGTGGAAGGCACGCAACTCGTCATCTGTGAGCACAGCCGCGCTGTGACCGTTCGAGGTGATGGTGAGCTTCACCTGCAGAGTTCGGAGGTAGGCTAAGATCTCCCGGAATTCTGGGTGCATTCCATTTTCACCCGTGCCCAAATTGACGGAGCGGACCCGCAGGCTTTCCATCACAGAGCGCACCTGCTCGAGGCTAAGCCGGTCGGTCCGCGCCGGATCGCGGTAGCAGAAGGAACAAGCCAGGTTGCACTCGTTGGTAAGCCCGAGTCCGAGTGCAAACCCGTCGGACGCAGCAGGTCGGATCAACGTAGAGTGTGGGGCGGACTGGGTGTCGGCCTGGGTCATGGTCCCGTTTCCTTGCTCGATGATGCACAGGAATGGCGAGCGATTACCTGTATGTAGCGCGCGACCGCAGCAAACTCAGGTCGACTACTTAACTTACGCTCCAGTTCAAAAATCCGCTCGTACTCCTCGCGGCGGGAGATCTGCTGCGGCAAGTAATCCGAAATGACGCGCACGCCACGTTCGGCAGCCACTGCGAGCGATGCACTTTTCGTCATGACTTGCAGGCTGTCCAACGTAAACAGCCGCACCCGGCCGCCGAAGAGAGACTCATGTCCCCACATAGTTGTAAGCATGCGTTCCGCCGACTCCAGATCACCTGTCTTGACGCCAGCCTTGAACACTTCACCGGCCCAGTTGCGCACCAGGATAGATAGAATCCCCGAATCACTTTGCAGCACCTTTGCAGCGGCAGAGAGGACGGAATTTGGATCGTCGACGTATTCGAGGATGTTGTGGCAAAGAACGACCTCGAACGATCCCGCCGGAAACAGGTTCGCCACTTGGGCCGCGTCGCCGTGGTTTAGAGCGATCCTCCCGCCAACGCCAGCTTCCCGTGTTGCGCGTTTCGCGATATCCAGCATCGCTGAAGAGGAATCCAGCAGCGTCATGTGCATGCCAAGACGCGCCAGGCGGACGGCGGTCGCTCCCGTGCCGCACCCTAGATCTAAACCGCGCAACGACCGCCTGCTCTGCGGCAGGACCAGAAAATCCTGCAGATTGGCGAAAACCAAGCCGCAGCGCAAGCGGCCCTCAAGTATCTCGAGGTAGGCGGCGTACTTGTCCGCGCCGCTCTGGAAGCCTTCGCTGGCGGGTTTGGCGGTCATCTGCATGCAAAACTCATGCGAGATCGATCCTCGATCCAGTAGCTGGCGGAAACAAAGGCATAGCTCAATAGAATAAGCGTACTGAGGCAAAGGTGCGATGCTTCCCAAATTTTCGAGTTACGCCACCCATCGCAGAACACTAACACCTTCGTTGCCCTATGCGAAACACTCAACGCCCGATGCCCAGAAACGAGCCCAAAAGGTCAGACTGGCAAAGCGAAAGTGTTTGAGAATGGGGTTGCAGAGGCGCCAGGCTTCGGTTTTCGGATTCTATTGGAGGCGCGGAAGCCCGCTGTATCCAAGAACCGGCTCGTACATTGTATACGACCAGAGTCGGGTGTACGTTATCAGTCAGCAGAGAAGTCAAGAGAATTCTGCTGTGGGAGGAGGTGTTGGCCGTGAATCGTCGTAATTTCCTGCAATCAGGGAGCATTGTGTCCGTTAGCCTCGCGTTCGCGAAGGCTGGACACTTGTTTTCAGAGGTCACAACGCTTGACCGTTGGCGCACGTTTCAAGTGACGACCCGCGTCGAGGTCCTGAAAACTTCCGGGAAGACGCGCGTATGGGTGCCGGCGGCACTCCTTATTGAAACGCCCTTCCAGAAGACACTCGCGAATACCGTCAACTGCGAGGGCGGAACCGCCAAGATGGTCGAAAGCAAGGGCGACGCGCTCGGAATCATCGCCGCAGAATTTCCATCCGGTGTAAGGCCGATCCTCAAGCTCACAAGCCAAATCGCGACCAAAAACTATGCGGTCGATCTCTCCGCGCCCAGCAAGGCACCAAAAGGGGACCGCGAGGAATTAGAGCACTTTTTGCGGCCGACCAAGCTCCTCCCGACCGACGGTATCGTGAAAGCGACGGCGAGCGAAATCACGAAGGGCGCGAAGACGGATGTTGAGAAAGCGCGTGCAATCTACGAGTGGATTGTTGACAACACCTTTCGGAATCCGAAAACGCGCGGCTGCGGCGTCGGCGACATTCGCTTCATGCTGGAGTCCAAAGATCTGGGCGGGAAGTGCGCGGATCTAAACGCGCTGTACGTTGGGCTGGCGCGCGCGGCGGGCCTCCCCGCGCGAGACGTTTATGGCATCCGCGTCGCCAAGTCCGAAATGGGATACAAGAGCCTCGGTGCTTCGTCAGAGAACGTGACGCAAGCGCAGCACTGCCGCGCAGAGGTTTACCTTGGTGACTACGGCTGGGTACCTTTAGATCCTGCAGACGTGCGGAAGGTCGTGCTCGAGGAACCGCCCGGAAATCGACCGCTGGAGGACGACATGGTCAAGAAGGCCCGCACGCGGCTATTCGGGTCCTGGGAAATGAACTGGATGGCGTACAACTTCGCGCACGACGTCGCTCTGCCCGCGTCGAACGGCGCGCCAATCGGTTTCCTCATGTATCCGCACGCGGAAACGACCGAAGGCCGACTCGACAGTCTCGATCCGGACAACTTCAAGTATGAGATTACGTCGACGGAGACTACATCTACGAACGGCTGATGGAAGCAGACGTAGAAATGTCGTTCGCTCCTTGCACACTCTGGGCGGCGCATATTCGGCAATCCGCGAACGATCCAAAAACGGGGCCAACGAGCTCCGTGCATAGCGATTAGCAGCTAGCAGGACAAGGCCCAATGTGAGCGTGCACGGTGCTTTTTTTCAGAGTCCTTGTTGATCCCCTTTCTGAAAAGCCTTTTGTTGCACATATCCGATTGAATCGGTGCGAGGAGGCGATCACACCAGAAGCGCGGAAGTGGAGCAATTGGACGAAGGTATGGACGATACTTTGGTATCAGTTACTGCGACGAACGGTGTTCGACAGCACAGGGCAGCAATCTAAGGATTTTGTTAATCGCACCGCACCATGCGGATGGTGTGGTGAGTAGTATGTAGGACGGAGGACGTTCGCTCCGGACGAGGCCGCAGTGACGCTGACATCGGCGCCGATCGCTACCAAAACACAATGGACGCTGTCGCATGGAGTGCCGCATCGTCATGTTATGGACCAAGGAGTGAATCGCTTCGACCTGGAAGTCTCGTATGGCAAACATCTACACCGCTCCAACTATTGATGAGTATCTGCGCAAGCGGCTGATGCCCGTGGAAGGCACGATTCCGCATTTGGAAGGAATCGAGATGTACGGCAACTCCATTCCCGCGGGAACGGTCGGCGGCGACCTATTTGAGTACATAAACTTCCAGCAGCGTTACGACATCGACGCCCGCATTCAGCGAGCCCTGGAGCGATCGAAACAGTATTTAGAGCCGCTCCCGGCAGGCGCGATGCCGCGTAATTCGGTGGATGATCATGTCCAATGGTTGAAATCAAGGCCCGGCTACGAGCCCGAAATGGAATCCGCGTACAGAGAGGCACGAAGCTCGGAACAGGTGCGCGTCGCCGAAGACCTGCGCGAGCTGTATAGCACGGCGGGAGTTCTGTTGGTAGACGCTCAAGGACACGGAATCATTTCAGCGAAAATCGCCTCGACGGTCCACGACACGTTTCATGCCCTCATGCTCTCCGAACTCGACCA
Organism: Terriglobales bacterium; assembly: GCA_035272945.1. Classification (GTDB taxonomy): domain Bacteria; phylum Acidobacteriota; class Terriglobia; order Terriglobales; family Acidobacteriaceae; genus Gp1-AA122. Next base: position 508 of record DATEPX010000227.1, on the reverse strand, counting down.
TCGAGGGAAAACGACACCGGAGTTATTCGAAAGGATCAACCTGAGGTTGGCCCTATCTGTCACCGCACGAAATGCTCTTGGCAGAAGCGAGAAAGAGAGCGCCCAGGAAATAGCTACCATGCTTTACGGCGAAGTGCACCCTTATGGCTACTTTCGATTCGTGAACTTCGGACATGTACCGCCACTCGTCTTTTCCGCCGAATTTCGCAAGTTCATGGAGATTGACAAGAGCCGGATGGTGCAATTCCTACCGCTTGGCTTGCAGATCTCCGAAGATCATCCTGATCGTAACAGGTATTTGTCACTGGAATTCCGGGAGAGGAGGGTGAATTCGTCCGATGTCGCCGAGCTCACGCTGCTGAGTCCGGGGGACATTTTCTTCCTTTATACCGACGGGGTCTACGACGGCAGCGACAAAGAAGAACGTCAGCAACTTGAAGGGGTGATGCGTGAGCGCTATCGCCAACCGGCAAAGGAAATCTGCAACGCTCTGCTCGAATATGCGGTG
>DATEPX010000226.1:0-3997 GCA_035272945.1 Terriglobales bacterium | reverse complement strand
ACCTGCAACTGCAATGCCGGCGCAGCACATGATTATTCCGACGAAGACAAGCTTTGGGTAGGTCGTCACAAGGACTACTAATCTCGTTCTCAGTATAGATGCTCCTGGCGCACAGTGCGGAAGCACTCGGTTGGGCGCTCCGCCTAGGCTTGACATATCGCCACGGTTAGAACATTATCCCAACTCCAAAACAGCGGACGCTCACATCATTCACCGCGGACTCTTAGTTTCCTCAGGCTGAACTTATGTGCGAGGAGGCCATATGCGACTGCTGATATCTGGTCTGTTGGTGCTGGTTCTCACTCTCTCAGTATCGGCACAACTCCCCATCGCAACCATCAATGGCACAGTTACCGATCCTCAAGGTGCCGCTGTTGTCGGGGCGAAGGTAGTGGTTACGAGCAAGGCAACCGGCCTCAGCCGCGAGACTGCTACCGGCGCGGACGGCCGATACGCAGTCCCGAACTTGCTGCCCGGTGACTACACCGTCCGCGTGACGGCTCAGGGTTTCACTACCAGCGAAGTCAAGAACGTTACCCTGGAAGTCGGACGCGCTTCGACTGTGGATGTGAGACTGGCCATTGCCAAGGCTGGCGAAGTTGTGACCGTACAGGCCGGAGAAGCGCAGGTCGATTTGACCGAGTCCGAGGTGCAAGGGGTAGTTACCTCCAGCACCATCGGAACCATTCCGCTGAATGGACGTAACTTTCTCGAGCTCGCATATCTGATTCCCGGCAACCGGCCAGCCACCAACTTTGATCCGACGAAAACCAATACGCTGGAGGTATCGTCTGCGGGCGCCTTTGGCCGGGGCGGCAACATCACCATCGATGGAGGAGACAACAACGACGAGGTCGTCGGTGGGACCCTGATGAACTTGCCGCAAGACAGCGTGCAGGAGTTTCAGATCGCCACCAACAAGTTCACATCTGAGGTGGGGCGCTCAGGCTCCAGCATCATCAACATCATCACGAAATCGGGCTCAAACTCGTATCATGGCTCGGGCTTCTTCTTCTTCCGGCACAAGGCGCTGCAGGCACTTCCCGCGCTCAATAGAGATCAGCCTGCGCCCCATTTTGCGCGCGAGCAGTTTGGTGGTTCGGTGGGTGGACCGATCAAGAAAGACCGGGCATTCTGGTTTGTCTCCACGGAATATCGCGATCAGGGCCATGCCGTGCCCACAGGAGCGCGTGATTTCGCCAGCAGCAGCATTGTCAGCACCTCAGCTCCTGCTTTTGTCCATGACTATTTGCTGTCGGGGCGCACGGATTTCAAGTTGACTGAGAAAGACAGCTTGATGGTGCGCTACTCCTTTAATCGGTCGAAAGACATCGACAACGGAAGCCTTCGCAAGCCATTGGGCACCGCGGCGAACCGGCAATCGTCGTTTAACCGCTTCAATTCGCCCCTAGCCAACTGGACTCGTGTCATATCGTCGCGCCTCGTCAACAGCCTTATCTTTCACGGCGACTGGTTTCTGAACTCGATTCCCGCATTCAACCCGGATAATCCCGTGACTAACCCTGCCGGCCTGGCTGCAGGAAACGAAATCCGCTTTGCCAGCGTGCAGGACGGCGCCAATTTCCGCGTTCCGCAAAGCACCAAGTTCAATCGCTACCAGATCCGCGACACCTTGAGCTGGATATTTGGAAGCCACACCTTGCGGTTCGGCGGCGAGTGGCAGCATTTGAATACCTATGCGCTCTTCGATCTGTATGGGAGTGGCAGCATTTTCATGACGCAGGATTTTGCTACTCAGGACCGGAACGGCGACGGCGTCATTGATGACCGCGATATCCCCATCGCAGTTGCTCTCAAGAGCGCCGCCCCCGCTAGGCCTCCGGTTGTTCCCTTTTATCCCAACTCCTACTTCGGCGCTTTCGCTCAGGATGACTGGAAGGCGCGCTCGAATCTGACTTTAAACCTGGGTTTGCGGTGGGAGCTTGACGACGTTCTCGGGCAGGCCAGCAACCTGCACCCCTGCAGCTCACTGACTACCCCAGATAACACATGCAACTTCGTTGAAAATGTCCTCGGTGGTCACCCTGGCCGCGACTACAAGCAGTTTGGTCCCCGGGTAGGCTTTGCCTGGGATCCGCTCAAACGGGCGGAGACCGTGGTCCGAGGCGGATACGGTATCTACTACGATCGCGTGGTCACAGAAGTCCCACTTCTGGAGGCTCTACTAAATGGCCGAATCTTGCCGCTGGCAGCGTTTAACGGCTCTGCGCTCGACGCGAGCGGCAACTTCATTGCCGATTCGCAAACGGGTCAGATTGTGTCCCTCGCCAATCCATTTGGCGGCGGGCAAGCCGTGTTCGGCATTGGCATTAATCACATATCTAACAACGCCAAGCACCCCTACGTGCAGCAGTTCACCCTGGGCTTGCAACAGCAGATTGCCGGGAACTGGATCATTTCCGCAGATGGTCTACATGATTTTGGCCAGCGGTCCATACTCGGCCGTCTACTTAGGAGCACAAACAGCACTTCGCCCTACATCAGTTGTCCCAATGGCTTTGATCCGTGCACCATCACAGACCCGCTTACGAACCGCACGGACCAAGTGACGGAAATCGAGTCAGTCGCCGAAAGCTGGTACGACGCGCTTCTGCTTACTGTGCAAAAGCGTCCCACTGGCGGCCCGAATTTCCGCTGGGGATTCAACGCCAATTACACCCTTTCGAAGACGCTCAACTTCTCCAACGATGACCAGATCCCGTTCAACGGCGCCGAAGATCTAGTAAATCAGATCTTTCACAGCAACAACCTGCGGCTGGAAAAAGGCTTTTCCCCCACTGATGAGCGCCACCGTTTTGTCTTCTACGGAGTGTTTGACGTGCCCTGGAAACTGACCATCTCGCCGATCTGGACGTACAGCTCGCACGTACCTATGGACTCCTCTGTTGGCTCGCTGGGCACGCGGCTCCCGATCCTGCCACGCAATGCGCTCGGACGAGAGATTTCCAATGGTGCGCAACTGAACGCCGCGATCGACCTTTGGAACTCCTTGCCCACGTGCTCGGGCGTCAATCAGGTGCCGTGCCACAGTGGAGACATCTTGGGGCATGTGAATCCGAATCTTAAGTTCGGCGACGACTTCAATTCGCTGGATTTGCGGGTTACCAAGAGCTGGAGTTTTGCCCGGGAACAGAACCTTCAGTTCATCGCGGAGGTCTTCAATCTATTCAACATCACCAACATTCGTGGCTTCAATAACAATAATTACTCGGGTTTTCTCAACGACATCACGTCCCCGCAGTTCAACAAACCTCTCAGCATTGCGGGGAAATTCTTTGGTTCAGGCGGACCGCGGGCCTTCCAGCTTGCGCTGAAGTATGGATTCTGATCTGCCAACTCGAAATGTAACGGCGTCGCTGCCGTAGGCAATCTCGGTGGGTGTACACCACGTATTGGTGTGTGCCTCCAGCCTTCCGTAATAGCGTGCTGTGCGCCAGCACATGTTCCTGCAGAGGGTTGTGATAGAGCACGTGCACTGGCCGCGCGCCCTCTTGCAAGGAACGTTCGAGCTTAGCGGTCAAGTTTTTCAGAGCCCGCTCCGGAAAGGGATTGAATAGATAGATCACCGCCGGTTCTTTCGGCAAGACGAACTCGCGTGCATCAGCACAGATAGCTTCGATTCTGAAGCATTTTTGCTGTTCAGTCTGGTACTTGCAAACATTTTCCTCCGCCACGCGATGCAGCTCAGGTAGCAATTCCACTCCCACAATTCTCCGAAACGGATAATCCGAGGCCATCAGGAGGGTGGGTCCTTTGCCCGAGCCGAGGTCCAGGAACTGGTAAAGCGAGTGGAAGACGCCAAGTAGCCGGTCGCGCAAACGAATGGTTGCACTGGTCGTATCCACCCTATAATCCCAATCATATTCGACATCGCCATAGCGCCGTCGGCGACGCTCAGGAGTGGATTCCAGCAGAAATCCGCAGATCTCGCGAAGGAACTCCTTCAATTCAACGTCGGCCAAAATCCATACTGCGC
>DATEPX010000225.1:0-24686 GCA_035272945.1 Terriglobales bacterium | reverse complement strand
GGCGCTGAACAACAACCCCGCAGCCAAAGCGTATCAGCAGGCGATCTTTCAACGGGGCCAGCCCGCGGCCATGTTCTTCACCGACGACATCAAAGGCGACCACGAGCAGATCAAGGCCTGCGGCGCCGAGTTCACGATGCCGCCCACCAACGTGACCGGCTCGACCATCGCGATGCTAAAGGACACCTGCAGCAACCTCATTCAGCTCACGCAGCTAAAGCGCTGGTAGGGAGACGTTCAACGGTATGGCAGCCCGTTGGTTGGCTCAGTTGCGCCGGTTCTGGTCCGCATACGTGGATGCTCTCGAACGCTACCTCCACCGCATGGATCAATCAACACCAACGAAACGGAAGACGAGGAGAAGAAGATGACTGATCGCGAGCAGTACACACCGGGTCCGGCCACCGGGGCGCAGGTAATAAAGGACGGGGTAGAAAAGGATAAAGACAAGTGGACGCTCATTCTCGTCCGTGAACTGCGCCACCCACCGGAAAAAGTCTGGCAGGCGCTTACTGACCCGGTACATCTACGCGAGTGGGCGCCCTTTGTGACCGATGGGAACCTGGGCACCATTGGAACGGTGAAGCTCACATGGGTGGGAACGCCCACTCCACTGGAAACAAAAGTGACGCGAGCGGACGCTCCCAGGCTGCTTGAGTACAACGATACCCGTTGGGAACTCGAAGATTTCGGCGGCGGCACGCGCCTGACGCTGTGGCACAGCATCGATCGCCGCTTCATCTCGTGGGGTGCTGCGGGCTGGCACATTGCTTTTGATGTTCTGGATCGCCTCCTCAGCGGAACTCCCATCGGACGCATCGCTGGTGCCGAGGCAATGAAGTTCGGCTGGCAGCGATTGGTCGGCGAGTACGCCAAGCAGTTCGGCAGTTGAAACGTCCAAGGGGTTGCCCCAGGCGGATCAAAGTCGCAAATCGAGAGGATCCCAAAACGATGCTTGGGCTTGTTCTTAGAGGAGGTCCCACTGAACTGGAACCAATGGATTCGACAGACTCACCGCTGGCTGTCCGTGGCCTTTACGGCAGCCGTCATCTTCAACATCGTCGCGATAGCACAGAAGAAGTACACCGCCTCGGTCGGACTCTTGGCGGTGATCCCGCTCGGCTTGCAATTTTTCACCGGTTTGTACTTGTTCGTGCTGCCGTACGCCACCAAGTGGCGTCGCGGACAACGCACCGAGTGAACGGGCAGCTGACTTCATGTGCATTTGGCGACGATCAACGTGATATCGTCGGCTTGTTCATGAGGACTGAATCCTCGAACCTGATCTGCAGCCGCTGCTAGCAACTCCGGCACGGATTGCTCACGATGTTGCCGGATGGCTTCCAGCAAACGCTCTTCGCCAAATTCCTCTCCCGCACTGTTCAGAGCTTCCGTAACACCATCGGTGTAAAGCAGGACGGCGTCGCCTGGAGCCAGTTCGCGTTCTTCCAGTGTGCAATCCCATTTCTCGAACAAGCCCACTACCGTGCAGGTTGCCCCAAGCCGTTCCAAACCGTCATTCCCGCGCAAGAGCAACGCAGGCGGATGGCCGCAATTCGAATAGCGCAGCTTGCGCGTGTCATCGTCGTATTCGGCAAAGAATAGGGTAGCGTAATCCCCCTCGGCCGTGTTTTCGTAAAGCAACTGATTCACCGACCGCAGAAATCGTTCGGGCTGTTCCCATGCCGTCGCGCTCTGGCTGCGCAGAGCTGCTTGGAGATTCGCCATCAGCAGAGCAGCTCCGATGCCTTTGCCCGCTATGTCCGCTACTACCAGGCCGAGCCTTCGATTGCCGAGATCAAGAAAGTCGTAATAGTCTCCCCCGACGGTCCGAGCGGGATGGCAAATCCCCGCATAGACAAGCGTTCGAATCAGCGGCTGGCGTTGCGGAAACAAACGGGTCTGCACTTGCTTGGCGATTGCCAGATCGTGCGCAGCTTGGCGCTCCTCTTGCAATTTAGCAGCCTGGGCGCGGCGCTCTGCTTCCAGCCTGCGCGTCGCCTCATCGAACTCAATCAGGGAAAAACTGTTTCCGTCCACATCTTCAAAAACCGCGTACGTCGCTTGTCCGCTTCCCCAGGAAGGTTCCATTGGCGGGAGCGAGAAACGAACTCCGCGTCTCGACCATTCTTCGAACACGCTACGCACGTCTTCGGTGAGAAAACTAAATCCGGTACTTTGGCCGATGCGTTGGTGCTCCGCCGATCCTTCGGGTGGAACGATGAGGGCGATCCCAGGCAGGCCCGCGCCTGCCGTTCCAGGAAGCCAACCAGCAGCCGGTGGAGCGACAACGATCCACCGGCCCCCCTCAGGAGTTTGCACGTCCACGATCGCCTCGAAAGCTAGCTTTTCCACAAAGAACTGCCGACTTCGCGCCTGATCCCGGATCCAGAGCGTCACAAAGTTTAACCGGAGAAAAGGCTGCAAGAGTGCCGCTCGGAGTGCCGCTGCCAAGGGGCCAAGCACCCCTCCAGGATGCGCTGAGTTTTCCATCGCGACTGATTATTCCACAGACTCCGAATTAGAGATCGCGATGGCGCATGCGCTTGCCAGGGCCCCGCCAGAAAAGCCGGACGAGGGGTGGTGGTGCCTCTGACCGGAACTGTAGGTGTGAATTTGTGCGGCCGATTTCCCACCCAGAATGCCCGCATCTTGCCGGCCAGTCTGCATTCCCTTGCCACCATCCTTCCGAACTGCTAATTAAACCTGAAGGGGCTTCCGTGCGGAGGTTGCAGGTCACGCTGAGCGTAGCTAAAGTAGGTGCGAGATTGGAGTTGTATATGAAAGAAACCATCCCGGCGGAATCTGCATCTGGCGTACTCGACGCGAGGATCAACGAACTCGGCGACTGGCGCGGGAGGATGCTCGCGAAGGTGCGCGAAATCATACATCAGGCAGACCCTGAAATCGTCGAAGAGTGGAAGTGGGTCAAGCCGACATCGCCGGGGACTCCCGTCTTCTCCCACGGTGGCATTATCTGCACCGCAGAGACGTACAAGAACGTCGTCAAGATGACGTTTGCCAAGGGAGCTGCTTTGAAAGACCCTTCACGTCTATTCAACTCCAGCCTTGAGGGGAGTGTCAGGCGCGCGATCGACATTCACGAAGGCGACAAGATCGATGAGGCGGCCTTGAAGGATCTCATCCGCGCTGCCGTGGCGCTCAATCTTAAGGGTAGGGATAAGCCGAAGCCCGGGCGAAGGAGCAGCAAGCGGGCCGACTAGACTTCATCGCGGGTCCCCGCCACATCTCCTCCCATAAGCGGAAGAGCTTCGGCACTCTCATAGGCCAAGCAGTTCGGCGTCGAGGCCCGGAGCTGGCCACCGTACGCAACTGCGTTAGACCGGAACACGAACCGCAACGACCTATGTCCCCGAAACGGCGCTGCCTGCGCCGCATTTCTCGGGCCGCAGTCTCTTCAATCGTTTCGAGATGCCTTGCCGGGGGCCATCTTTCTCGCACCTCGTCAATGTCTGGATGACGTAAGTGCTTTATCGGACGCGCGCTCTCCACACGATGAGGAGGATAAGAGTGTTGGCGCGCACGTTCGATAAAGCCATCTGGGAGTAGCCGCCATATCCGGCGTTATGCGTCCTGATCGGACCGACACGCTACCGAACTAAACATCCTGCCAATCCTGATCACGCGTTTCGCAGTGCCACCATCGGCTCTACGCCTGCCGCGCGGCGTGCGGGGATCGCCGAGGCCAGCAATGCCGCCAGGCCTAGCAACACCACAGCGAGTGCAAGCATGACTGGATCCCATGGCTTAACGCCGAACAACTGAGTCGTCATCAGCTTGCCGGCTCCAATCGCTGCAGGAATGCCGATGGCGAGGCCGATGCCCATCTGCAGGAACGCGGTGCGCAACACCATTTTTGTTACCTGTCCGCGATCCGCGCCCAGAGCCATGCGCAGGCCGATCTCGCTAGTCCGCTGTTCCACCATGTATGCCAGCACTCCATACAGTCCGACCGCAGCCAGCAACAGGCTAAGCGCGCCGAAGAGCGAGGTGAGTGTCGCGATGAGCGCTTCCTGCGAGAAATCGTCGCTCACGACTTTTTCATAGGGATCGACATCGTAGAGAATAAGAGTTGGATCGACCTCTGCCAGCGCCTTGCGCACGCGGTCTGCGATGCCCGGAGGATTTCCCGGCGCCCAGATCACAATGTTGTCCAAGTAGTGCGACGACTTTTCCCCACCCGTATACGCTGGATCGTCGTACTGCACAGTTTGCGCTTCGGGCACCAGGTACATGGGGCGCACGGGCTCCCTCATGCCCCAGGTCATGTAGCGGATGTCGTTGGTTACTCCGACAATTTCATAGGTTGCCGAATACTTGATCTTGCCGGGCCCGAAATGCTGCCCGATTGGGTTCTGGTCTTTGAAGAACTTTTTTGCAAATGCTTCGTTGATTATCGCGACCTTGCGCGTGGCCCCGGTGTCTTCCTCGGTAAGCGGGCGGCCCAGAATGATCTTGGCGCCGATGGTCTCGACAAAGCCCGGCGTTACAGTGGCGTGGCCCGCTCCAGTGTCTTCCTTGGGCGGCGGCTCAGGCCGGCCCTCCACGCGAATGCCATCATTCCAGCTATCGCCCGACATGGGAGCATAGAGTGCTGCCGTCACCATGCGCACACCTGGAACCTGACGCAGGCGATCGGCGATTCGCCGATACAGCGGCTCCATTTGCTCGACCTTATAGTTGCTCAAGTTGGGGTTGATCGACGCAAGGTAACGGCCCTGAGTTTCAAATCCGAAATTCTGGTGCTGCAGGTTCCGCAGACTCTGGCCCAACAGAGCAGCCGCGGAGAGTAGCACCAGCGAGACCGCTCCCTGCGCTATTACCAGCGACTTCTGCGCCCACGAGCCGCCACCACCAACCGACCGTTGCGCTCCACGAAGCGCCTCCACCGGATCGGACTGCGAAGTGACCCATGCCGGCGCAATGCCGAAAATGATTCCGGTCAGAACCGATATACCCAGCGTAAACAGCAGCACAGGTACGGACGGGGTCGCGCTGATGGGCACATCGCTATGAGGATTCGAGAAAGCAAGATGCAGAATCAACCTTGTTCCCGCGTACGCCACCGCGATGCCCAGCGCTCCGCCGATGGCCGAGAGCGTGACGCACTCGACCAAAGACTTGCGGACAATTCGCGCCCGCGAGGCGCCCAGCGCTACTCGGATCGAAGTCTGCGCGCGATCCTTCAATCCGCGCGCGAGCATCAGGTTTGCCAGGTTTCCGCACGCCACCAGCAGGACGCATCCGGCAGCAATCAGAAGCAGCTTCAACCCATCCTCATACTCGTCCCTGAGGGCCGTCACTCCAGCGTCGCCGGGAACCAGATGCAGCGTTTGCTGCTCCCACAGTTGCTTCTCGCTTGGTTCCATATCGGGAACGTGGCTGGCCAGCCAATTATGAAATTCCACCCTCAGCTTGGCTTCGAGCGTCTTGGGGTTCACTCCCGGACGAACTCTTCCGAGCAGGTCGAGGAAGTTGTTCTGTGGCCTTTTCAGTTCTGACGTCGGATCGATGTATAGCCTGGTGATCACGGGCAGCCAGAAATCTGGCATGCCCCACCCAGCCAGCTTGGCTCCGAAGAATCCCGGCGCAGCCACGCCGATCACGGTAAAAGGACGCCCGTTGATCTGGTAGCCGGCGCCGACTACGGAGGGATCAGATCCGTACTTGTCGTGCCATATGCGGTAACTCATCACCGCTACCGGCGGCGCGCCCTCCTGATCGTCGGCATCGGTTAACAGGCGGCCAATCCACGGCTCGACGCCCAGCGTCCGGAAGAAATTCCCGGAGACGTACTCTCCATTGCGCGTATCCACCGGCGCCTGCGATCCCACTCTGCGGACGCCAAGATTCGCGTTGCCCGCCTGCAGCGCTGCCAGGTCGACGAACTCTGGCGTGCGCTCGCGAAAATTCCGGTACGCCTCCCACGAGAACAAAGCAAAGTCTCCGTCGTCGCCCTGGGTAAAGCCGCCCCAGTTGCAGCAGCGATCTTTGTCTCCCATCCGCCACAGCTCAGCCGGCTTGGTTACCGGCAGCGACTTCAACATCACTTGGTGCACCAGGGTAAAGATCGCCGTGGTTGCTCCGATGCCCAGTGACAGCGTGATCAGAGCTGTCGTGGTAAATCCAGGCGCTTTCCGGAGCTGCCGCGTAGCGTCCCGCAAATCCGCCAGCATTCGTCCCCCCGCCCGTCTTTCATTTTGAGAGCCTTCCGTTGCAGAGCACGGAAAGGACTCCGCCCCAGTCCAATCGGCGGCTGCGGATTAGACGCTCGTCGAGGAAGGAGGATAGTGCAGTTCTGTTCGCAATCTGCATTTCACTGCCCGGAGTCGGACGGTGCGAATGGCATCGACTGAACAAAGCAAACGGGAATCCTAATGCTGTCAGGCAACCAGGAACTCCACTCGCGGTAGAAGCAATGCTGAATGTCAGCATGTCAAGCGTATGCGCGTGGCGCTCGCGGTCTCAATTGGCGGACGTGCCACCCTTCCCTAATCGTGTAAGGTAAGGTTTGACGACCATCCAGTCTCCATCAAACCACTGAGCGCCGAGGCCCGATTTTTTCGTTCCAAAGTACTGTCCGGTTTTGGACGGCCTCGGCGGGTATCGGACACTTGGGAAACCTAAGCTGGCTTTTAAGCACAACAAAAATATGACGATTGCCTGAACAAAGCATTGGAAAGCAGCGTGCACTTCAGGGCCCGACGGACGCCAAGATCAATCCCGGGTTGTTCGAGATACGAGTGAAAGTTATGAACGGAGTGATTCAAGACGTACGTTACGCTTTGCGGCAGTTGCGCAAGAACCCGGGCTTTACCGCTGTTGCAGTGCTCACCCTTGCGTGTGGTATTGCTGCAACGACCGTTCTATACAGCATTCTTGATGGTGCGTACATCCACTTTGCCCCGACCGAACAGGGCAACCGCAACACGCTGATCACCCAAAAATTTACAAAACAGGGGTCGCAAACCGCGCGTTTTTCAGCGGCTGAATACTTTGACTTGGCGAGTTTTCACGGACCCTTCGAAGGCTTCCTTGCTGTCCGACACAGTGGAGCTGCTTTGACGGAGGAGTCAGAGCAAGGTGCCACCCCTGAGCAAGTACCGGTTGTCCAGACGACCGCCAATATCTTTTCGTTGAATGGAATATCACCGCTCATCGGGCGAGTCTTCACGCGGGAAGAGGATCGCCCCGGCGGACCCAACGTCGTCGTACTCACCTACCGACTCTGGGTTCGCCGATTTGCGCGTAACCCTAACGTAGTTGGAAAAATCATCAGACTCGATCGGGTTCCTTATACCGTGGTTGGCGTTACGCCGAGAAGGTTCCAAACGTGGGGAGCAGACATTTATCGCCCGCTTGGTCTTGATCCGGCTTCGACAGACCGTTCTCTCCGTGATCTGATGGTCTCTGGCGTACGCAAAGAGGGGATATCCGCAGAGCAGACCACGCCTTTCCTGCAAGAAATAGCCCGCAGAGAGGAGACCCTATACGCGGCGACGAGCCGCGAATACGCTGGACTCGCCTATGAACCGTTTGACATACGCACGGGGGTCATGAGTGATCTGCGGGGCGCGGTGTATTTGCTGATGGGTGCAGTTGGCCTGCTGTTGCTGATTGCTAATACCAACATCGCAAACCTGCTGGTGGCGCGTGCTCTGTCCCACGCTCGTGAGATCGCGACGCGGCTCGCGATCGGAGCTACGACAGGTCGGCTGGCACGACAATTTCTCACCGAGAGCACGCTGCTCGCCGTTTTCTCCGCGTCAGCTGGCGTGCTTCTCGGAACCGCCATGCTACGGCCCGCATTGGCGCTGATTCCTGCTCACTATATCGGCTCGGAATCCGAAATCCATGCCAGCTTGCCCGCGCTCCTCGTCAGTTTTTCCATTGCCATAGTGCTCGGGGTCTTGTTCGGCGTAGTGCCATCGATTTTAATTTCCCGGCGCGGAATAGCAGGGAATCTCGGTCAGAACCGGACGGGTTTCTCTGCCGATCATCGCCGCGGTCGCTACCGCATCGCACTGCTGCTTCCCCAATTCGCGCTTGCGTTTGTGGTGCTGACCAGTGCCGGCTTGATGCTGCGCACTTACTGGCAGATCGCTTCGATGGATCTCGGTTTCCAGCCCGATCATGTTCTGACGATGCGTATCGCCTTACCCACACTGAGGTATCCAGATGGTGCAACGGTAACCAACTTCTCTCGCCAGCTGGTGGAGCGAGTGCGCGCACTGCCGGGCGTGGTTGATGTGGCCGTATCTTCCCGACGTCCGATGGAGGGCGGTCCCGCAGATGCTCTCGATTTTTCCGTCCCCGGCCGTCCTTTGAATACGGTTCGCGGCACTGCGACTGCCGATTACCGCGTCGTTACGCCTTCGTATTTCGCCCTGATTCGGAATGCGCTGCGAGAAGGGCGTTCTTTTACCGAAGAAGACGCACCCAACGCACCCGCGGTCGCGATCATCAATGAGAGCTTCGCCCGCACATACATTCCAAACGACAACGCCATTGGAAAACAACTCCGGTTGCGCCTGCCTGCGGATGCCCGTGGAGGAGACCTCGTACAAATAGTTGGCGTCGTGGCGGACTCGCGCCAATTTGCGCGGGACGTGCACGAAGTTCTCTATGAACCGTCTCCGCCGGAAATCTTCTTGCCCTTGCTCCAGCACTCGCAGTCGGCTCGAGACCTCGCAGTTCTTTTGAGAAGTCAAGGAGAACCAACAGCCCTTACGGAAGCAGTTCGACGGCAAATCTACAGTTTGAATCCGGAGCAGCCTGTGTACGACGTCCAGACGTTGCGCGCAATGACGGATGAATCAATGGGCCCGGCTCATCTTTGTCTGGTTCTCCTGGGAGCGCTCGCTGCGGCTGCACTGGTCACCGCCTGCATCGGCCTCTATGCGATCGTCTCCCAGGGTGTGGCACAGCGGACTCAGGAGATTGGTGTGCGCATGGCGTTAGGAGCAGCGCGGCGTGACATTGCTGGTCTTATTGTGACTGAAGGAATGCGCGTGGTCTTGGTGGGCATTGCGGCAGGATTGGCGGTATCTTTCGGGACCGCTCGGCTAATGGCTAGCTTACTCTATCGTGTTCCGCCACACGACCTTGCCACGTTGATATCGGTGTGCGTCATCCTGGCAGTGGTCTCTGCGCTGGCAAGCTACATTCCCGCCCGCCGCGCGGCGAAAGTTGATCCCATGGCGGCGTTGAGGTACGAGTGAGGAGACCATTTCATCAAAACTAGCGGGCTCACTCGCCATTGCGATCGAATCCAATGCTCGATATGTCACAGGAGGGCGCGCGGCATCAATCATCGATTGGTGTGTAACGAGCTACTCTTCCACGATCCGATTTAGGGAAGAGTGGCCGACGACACGCCAAATGGCCACTCGATACTGGAGTTCCTCACCCAAGTGTAGCTCTACTCCGCTGCTGTTGTCGCCTGTCCCGGTGATGCAGTCTCGTTTGGGTAGTTGAAGAAGAGCTGATTACCGTCGGGATCATCGACCACCAGGAGCCGGTAGCCCCACGAACCCTCCTTGACCGGAACACCCTTGGCCTCGAGTTCCGCGCGCAGCACGTCCAACGCGGCGATCTGGGCCTCGCGCTCGGAATTCAAGGAAATGAACATCAGCCCCTTGCCAACTTTCTCCGGCCAATGGTCGGCCAGAATAAGCGCGCAGCCCTGTCGATCGACCTGTGCGACACTCGCTCTGCCATCCTCGTCGTAGCGCCAAGGGCTGGTGAAGCCGAGCCGGTCAACGTAAAAGCGGAGCGATGCCTCAACGTCAGCCACGTGTAGGACCGGACGTGCGAACCAGTCTGTCATAGGCTTTCTATCCTCGAATAAAGACAGCTTCTTCCAAGATCAGTTTCAGAAACGAGATGTCACCGTTCTTAGGCAGCGTCTTAAACGGCGGTCAGCCAGTCTCCGGCAGCGCTGTTAGTTCGGCTCCGTTGAACGGGCAAGTCTTCGGCGCAAGTATTGCATAGGCCGCTCTGTTGAGAACTGCGTTTTGTGCTCACCATCTGAACTGGCGACTCAGGATACTTGTGGAGCTACGGGCAAACCTGAAGTTACCGGAATATATTCTCAGTTTCTTGTTTACCGACCCAGGATTTGCAGAGGGCGCCTGCGGCCCAACCGTATGGCCGGCTCAGATCCTTGACCGCTCCACCTCGTAATGCAGCTGAACGACGCCGTCCGGAAATTGTCGTACACCGAGCAAGCGGAGCGCAACCTCACGACGCCTCGGTGCAAGAAGGGGAATACCTTCCCCGATGAAGGTTGGCACAACGGTGATGATGAACTCGTCTATTGCGGCCTCGTCCAGGAAGGACCCGATGATCCCGCCTCCGCCCATCATCCAGATGCTTTTGCCAGCTTGCGTGCGGAGTCGTTCGGCAAAGGCACCGATCGACTCGGTGACGAAGTTAACGCCCGCGGGCACGGAACCCGGCGGCGGCCGCCGGGAGAACACATAGTGCACGACATCTCCACGGAAGCGCGCACCCATCTGCAGGCTTCGGTCGAAGGTCTTGCGGCCGAGGATCTTGGCATCGGTGGAGCGCTCGAATTCCGGGAGTCCGTAGAAGTCCTTTGGAGCTGGCCGTTGCGTCAACCAGCCGAGATTGCCATCGGGTCGAGCCACGTAGCCGTCCGCGCTCGTCGCAATATTGACGATGATTTTTCGCTGTGGCAAGACACTCCCATGTCAGTCTCTAGTCTCCTGTCTCTAAAGTCCATTTATACTTTCTTACCTTCCGAAGAATCGTGTTTGCGCTCGCGACCCATTGGAATGGTCGCGGGTTCTTGTTGTTCTCGCGGATGTACTCCTGGATCGATTGGACGAGGTCGTGGACGGAGTGGAATGTTCCGCGGCGGATGCGTTTGCGCGTGATCTCGGCGAACCAAGGTTCGACTTGGTTCAGCCAAGAGGCGCTGGTCGGGGTAAAGTGAACGTGATATCGAGGGTGTGCGCTGAACCACCTCTTCACTTGCGGATGCTTGTGCGTCCCGTAGTTGTCCAAGATCAGGTGGATATCTAAGGTGGGATCGGTAGCGGTGTCGATCTGCTTCAGGAAACGTAGGAACTCCTGATGCCGATGCCGCGGTTGACATTGGGCAAGGATCTTACCCGCAGCGACATTGAGGGCAGCGAACAAAGTAGTTGTACCGTGCCGCTCGTAGTCGTGAGTTTGCCGTTCCGGCAGGCCGGGCCGGAGAGGAAGAATCGGCTGAGTGCGATCCAAGGCTTGGATCTGGCTCTTCTCATCCACGCTGAGCACGATCGCCTGGTCCGGCGGATTCAGGTAGAGACCGACGATGTCACGGACTTTGGCGACGAAATGCGGGTCGGTGCTGAATTTGAACGTCTCCACGCGATGGGGCTGGAGGTGATGTTTCTTCCAGATGCGTTGCACGGTGGCGGGACTGACGCCCTGGGTTTTCGCCATGGAACGGACGCTCCAATGGGTCGCGTCTTTCGGGGTACGGTGCAGGGTCGTCTCCACCAAGGCGGCTTCTTGTGCGGCCGAAATTTCCTTTGGCCGGCCAGAGCGCGGCCGATCCTCCAGAATGCCGGCCAGCCCGTCGGATTGGTAGCGAGCTCGCCAGAGCAATACCGTCGGCAGCGAGGTCGACAGTTGGCGCGCCAGCTCCTTGTTGGCGATACCTTCGGACGCACTCAGAACGATTCGGACCCGGAGCGCAACCGACTGCGGAGTGCTTCGCAACTTGCTGATCCGAAGCAACTCCTCACGTTTACGCTCAGTCAACGACAGCGGGGGAGCGGCAGCACGAGGCATAGCCTCTAGAGTATGAGGCAACATCGTCAAAAGGTAAAGACACTTATGAGACACTAGACGAGCAGCCCTGGTGAAAGGTTGATTTAGGGATCGACACAATCGATCGATCGTACTACAGCGTCGCCGTTTGAATAGAGCACTTACATGTCCGTTCAGCTGATTGGCTTGAGTCGCCGCCGGCCCTCGGCCTTATTCTTCGGCCGATTCCTCAAGTCCTTTGCCAACGCGAAAAACGTGTCCGTCCGGGTGCCGCAGGTGCATTTCGCGCACATTCCACGGCATGTCGGTTGGTGGGAAGGTGATGTCCAACCCGGCCGCCTGGCACTGCCTGTGGGCTTCATCCACATCCTCGACCCACACCGACATCCAAGCGCCCTTATCCGCCGTTTCGTCGCCGTCCGGTCCGAACGTGGCGACGTTCGATCCGCGGCCGCGTCCTCCCTGCCCTCCCTGACAAAGAAAAATCTCGCATGCGCCGGATCCCACCGCCTCGAAACTGGGTGGCGTCCCCCAGTCCCAACACTTCTTCCAGCCCCACTTCTGAAACCACGTGAAGCTGGCCGCGATGTCGGACACATTCAGGATAGGGGTAATGGCTTTTGTTTTCATGGGGAGAAAGGATAGCACGATCTTGTTTTCGTGGAGCGGAGCCTTGAGGCAAACCCTCCCCAACTCTGACGTGCTACTCTTCCGCGATGCGATTAAGGAAGGGTTGCCGACATTACCGGGAGTGACGGAACTCCAGCCGACAATACGGCGGTTGTTGCGGCTAGCCTCAAGCAGCAACACTCAGGAATGACATAATGTCGATCTAGGTCGCTGGCGGGCGTATCGGTGCATTGGCGAACTGCAAAGGAAGGAATCAATGGAAATCCCTACTGAGGCCGAAATCGAGGATAAACTTCGCGGCGAGGATCTCAAGGCATGGCTCGATCTGTGGCGCAGGGAGCAGGGGCCCACTAAGCCGGCCGCGCTCAAGCTCATCGCCGCAGCGATTCCATTTCCGGCTGACCGGAGCCTGCGGGTCCTGGACGTGGGCTGCGGGACTGGCGATGCAGGCCGCGCCATACAGGCGCGATTTCCAGCAGCGCGGATCGATTTCGTGGATCGGAATGAGTTCTTTGTCTCGCTGTGTGGCGCGGTCAATCGCCGCGATAACATAAGCGGGCAGACGCTGGTGCGTGATCTGTCGGAACCAGACTGGCAGCGTGATTTGGCGAGCGACTATGATGTCGTGCTGGCCGTCAATACCATGCACTGGTTCAGCTTGGCGAAAGCCGCGGAACTCTTCGGCGACATCTTTCAGCTGCTCCGGTCAGGCGGTGTCTTTCTGCTCATGGAACCGGCAGGCGCGGAGCAGCCGTTTGCGCTTGTGTTCGACGCGTGGAAAAAGCAACAACCAGCTCAGCACAATTACGAAGATTGGCGGCACTTCTGGTCGCGAGTGAAGGCTCTAATCGGCTGCGATTATGGCTTCCTCGGCGCTCCTCCTGATAATCAAAATCGCATCGGGAACGGGCTGTCCGTGATGCAGTGGGTTAGTCTGCTCAAGGATGCTCGCTTTGAGTCTGTCGATATCCTACTGAGGGACGCTGAAAAAGTAGTCCTGGCAAATGTTAAGCCCTGACGAATGATTTCGCACGGGTGGGGAGACGTTCAGTTAGCTTCGGGCGAGTCCGGGCAATGTAATCCGAAGTCCGCTAGAGCCGCAGCCGTGGTGCTTCACCTGAACATGCTTCCGCCAGGCTGCGCCTCTAGCCGGAATCGCCGGACTGACATCTCCCAGATGCTCCGTCTGGATTGCTCCTGGATCACGGGCAGTTATCCATAATCCGGTAAGGGAAGTTTTGCCGACAATAGGGAAACCATCTGCAATTGTTCCGCATTCGTCCAGAGAAATGCGCTTGTCGCGATTAACCCCGAATCGCGGAGAGGTCGGCGGTTGCGTGTTTACACCTAGCATGAAAGAATCCCCGCATGTTCAAGCCGGGAATGGCCTGTTTCGTTGCTGCAATCCTGCTTGGCTTCTCTGCCAGTGCCCAAACCACGCGGCCTGATGCCGAAAAGCAGCTTGCTCATGATATTTATAAACAGTTTGTTGAAATTCAATCCGGCTATACGACAGGCGCAACTACGCCCGTGGCGGAAGCTGCAGCCTCTCGGCTAAGAGCTGCAGGATTTGCGGAGTCGGATATTTTCATCGGAGGCGCAATCCCGAAAAAAGCGAACCTCGTAGCCCGGTATCACGGCACTGGCACCCGTAAACCGATTCTTCTTCTCGCGCACACTGATGTCGTAGAAGCCAAGCGCGAAGACTGGAGCATGGATCCTTTTCAATTCGTCGAAAAGGACGGCTTCTACTACGGCCGCGGCACCGGTGACGATAAGGCGCAGGCCGCCGTTTGGGTCGCCAATCTCATTCAATATAAGAAGGAGGGATTCAAGCCTGATCGAGACATCATCGTGGCTCTCACGGCTGATGAGGAAGGGGGCGGCCCCTACAATGGGGTGGAATGGTTGCTGAAGAATCATCGCGATTTGATTGAAGCAGAGTATGCACTAAATGAAGGCGGGTGGGGCGAAGAAAGCAACGGAAGGAAAATTTCGAACGACCTCCAGTTGAGTGAGAAATACGTTCTCAATTTCCGGTTGGAAGTGCGCAACAAGGGCGGACATAGTTCCATGCCCGTGCCGGACAATGCCATCTATCATCTCGCTAGCGCACTCGATCGGCTTTCGAAATTCGGGTTCCCGCTCAAAACCAACGACGTCACATCTGCGTATTTTCGGGAGATGTCGAAAATCGACAACGGTCCCAACAAGGATGCCCTCGCCAAAGTTGCCGAGAACTCTCCCGAGGCGATGCAACGGGTGGCGGCAGCATCGCCTGCTTGGAATGCTATGCTGCGCACCACTTGCGTTGCGACGATGCTCGAAGGCGGACATGCCATGAACGCCCTGCCGCAACTCGCGACTGCAAACGTTAACTGTCGTGTCTTGCCTGAAGACACAGTCGAGTACGTCGAGAGCACACTAGGAAGCGTCTTAGCGGACGATCAGATAAGCGTGAAACTCCTCCGGCAGCCGTCCCCCGGGCCGATTTCGCCGCTTCGCCCCGACCTCGTTGATGCGGCGCGCCAACTCACCGGCAACTTCTGGCCAGGAGTACCGGTCGTGCCGATCATGGTCATGGGGGCAACGGACGGCGCCTATTTGCGTAGGGCTGGCATTCCTTGTTATGGGATACAGGGCTTCTTCATGGATCGCGACGATATCCGCTTCCATGGTCGTGACGAGCGCATGAGCGTTCACGCCTTCTATGAGGGCCAGGCTTTTCTCTATGAGCTCGTGAAGCGGCTGTCATCCCTCTCACACTAGGATTACTGAACAGAAGCCACACTTGTCAGTATGGATCCGCATGTCACAAATGGGGATTACTTTTGGATTGCCGAACCATACATCCAAAAGTGGGTTTTGCGTCAACGTTTGCCGGTTGTCCAACTCCAAACAAGGGTTCTCATTGAAAAAAGAAGAGTATATCGAGTTTACCGCCCCACGCGACACAACGTATGCGGCGGCGCAAGCACCGTTCTGATACAGTTTCTAGGCGCACTGAAGGTTGGTCCTCTAACCAACTGGCTTGTCCGCCCGAAAGCGGGCGCAACCCCCACGACTGATCTATCTTGGGAGTAATTCAATGCCGATTCGACGTGTGCTTTGCGCTATTTTGTTCGCGGTTGGATACCTAGGCTCGATCAAAGCTCAAGAGGCTCCGATTCCTCAGCTTTCCCCAGGCTCGGCGCGCAAGCCGGCACCGACGTCCGAGGGTTCGATAAAGCCCGCACCTCCGCAGTCGGTTACGCTCTCTGTGCCGAGGGGCACGCCACTGCAAGTGGCTTTGGATCAGGAGATCCATGTGAAAAGAGTGGGTCAGTCGGTTCATGCGCGCATCGTGGAGCCGGTATACGCGTTTGACCGGCTTGTCGTCCCCGTGGGATCGCAGGTCACCGGCCAGATCACGAAGATCGGGGCGATCTCCAGGGGCAAGCGCACGATCGCTGCGCTGGATGCAGACTGTACACCTGAACGGAAAGTGGAAGTGAGTTTCAACGACCTGGCGCTGCCGGACCAAAGGCACTTCCAACTGCAGACGAGCGTAACTCCCGGTTCTGGTCAGGTGATCCGGTTCGTCTCGGCCGCGGAGAGCACGGACAGGAAAGGCGTCAAGGATGCGGTTTCCGAAAAAACCAAACAGGCCAAGGAACAAGCCAAGCAGGAATGGGACAACGCGATGAAGCAGCTGAAAACGCCCGGCCGCATGCATCGGCTGAAACGATATGTCGAGGCGCAGCTGCCGGTTCATGCGCAATACATTCCCGTTGGAACGGTTTACTTCGCGGAGCTCAATGCGCCGTTGGATTTCGGCACCGAGCTGATGACGCCACAGATTGCATCGTCGATCGGGGGCCCGCTGCCGCCGGGCAGCGTGGTACACGCGCGGCTGATTTCGCCCTTAACCTATGCAACCTCGCAGAAGGGCGAGGCGGTAGAGGCAGTTATATCCCAGCCGCTCCTGGATGGCGATCACCACCTGATCCTTCCTCAAGGCAGCCGACTCACAGGCACGGTTAGCCAAGTCCAGCCCGCTCGCCGCATGAAGAAAAATGGACAGCTGCGGATCGTATTCCAAAAACTGATCCAACCGGATGGCATTCAGGAGAAGGTAAACGCGACCCTGGAAGGCGTGCAGTCCGGCAAAGATGCCAATGTGAAGCTCGACTCCGAAGGCGGCGCCGAGGCCACAACGCCGAAGACCCGCTACCTGGCCACAGCCGTGTCGCTCACCTTGGCGGCCGCCTCCGTGAGCAGTGGTGGCAGCGATGTGGACAATGGCGTGGCTCACACTCGAGCCAACACCGGTGCTCAGGTTGCAGGAGGCGTGAACGGCTTCAAGCTGCTTGGGATGGCGCTCGGTCTGGCCGTGCACTCGCGCGCGCTCGGCTACACGATGGGCGCGTACGGCGCTGGGATGTCGGTGTATTCGGGCTTCTTTGCTCGAGGGCACGAAGTGGTGTTCCCGAAGAATACGGCGATGGAGATTGGGATCGGGCAGCGGCAGGAGGGGGGCGGCTGGCCCCGGGACCTCGGCAGCAGCAGGGGTGGCAGAAAACTGAACTCGTCTCAAGACTGGCTTCTAGTTCGTCCTATTGCACAGAGCCTTAGACCTGGCCTCTAGATCTAGATCTGAGCACTTAGGGGAGCAAAATAAGGCTTCCGAGAACTGCCTCATTGCTGCAATCGCATCGGGCGATGCGGTTTTGATGTAGCGATTCTGAGTGGTTGCTACAGTCGTGCAGGGACACGAAACCCTTCGGGTTTGTGACGCGCGAATAAGCTTCGAGAGGTGGGCCCTCAGCGCCCCACCGGTGTCCGTTCATCTATTCCATTATAGGGCCCCGCAGAAGCTGAATCTTGTAAAGGAAGGGTAGCCGACAGACTACGAACTGGCTCGTTTTGTGATTCCAGCTCGAATCTCTCACGGCACAAATCGGGCACTAGGAATCTTGGTGCAAGGCTTTGCCAGTCTCGCAATACTTCGCACTGGCTAACATTGCGAAGCTCAAACCGTCTATTCTGCAAGGTCGCCAGTCTGAGTACAAACCAATGACCTGCAGGGCTGCGCCATGAGATTGATGACTAAACTAAGGCTGAGCGTTGATCGACTGTGCTTGCTTATAGGACTGGCACTCCTTGCGAGTTGCGCGAGCGGCTTTGCTCAGAATCCTACCCCGAATTCGCCGGCAACAACGCCTACTGAGCTGCAAACAGCTCTGCACAAGGTTCAGCAAGAGATCGCCGTGGCAGGATTGCTCCAATCACTTCACAAAGCCGCACCTCACGGGCGAATAGTTTTTAAAAACGTGCACATCATTGACCCGGCCAGCGGTGCCGTCCCTTCCAATCAGAGCGTCGTTGTTGAGGATGATCGCATTGTACGGGTCGGTGATCCGAGCGCCGCATCTTCGCAGACGAGTGAAACTATGGTCATCGACGGTCACGGCCGCTACCTGTCCCCCGGCCTGACGGACATGCACGTGCACTCCTCGTCGGCCGCTTCGTGGTTGCTCGACTTGTCAAACGGTGTTACCGGCGTGCGTGATATGGCTGGATTTCCCTGGCTGTTAAAGATTCGGGAAAATGTCAGCGCCGGTCGGATGCTGGCCCCCTCGCTGACCGTTGCCGGCCCGCTCATTAATGCTTTCGCTCTTGCCGGCCCGCTCATTAATGCTTTCGCTCTCGAGGGCTACGCAGTCGCGATCAGGAGTCCCTTGGAGGGTCAACGGACCGTTCGACAGCAAGCTGCTTGCGGGTATGACTTCATTAAAGTTTGGAACGTGGTTTCTCGCCCCGTCTTCGATGCGGTTGCGGAGCAGGCCCACCTCGAAGGCATGGACTTGGTGGGTCACGTGCCTCAAGGCATCCCAATTCGGCACGCCGCTGAATCTGGCATGCGCACCATGGAGCACCTGAAGGGCTTTATTAACGACCGGACCTTGAAGCGAGGAGAGACAGACTACTCAGCGGCAGTCTCGCCCAACGTGTGGAATACCCCGACGCTATATGCAGGCCGAGACTATGCTCGTGGAGCCGAGGCCCAGCGGTATCTGTCCGCCTCCGAGATGCGTTACGTTTCCCTGAGGAGGCGAAACGCCTGGATTCAGTCGCTTGGGGAGCCCGAGACCCCGGTGGGAAAGCTGAGTGCGGAGTCTCGTGTCCTGGCCAAGGATATCGTCCGGCAGCTCGTCGCTGCACATGCACATTTCCTGGCTGGAACTGACAGCGACAGCTACGCCTTCCAAGTCTCGGGGTTCGCGCTCATTGAGGAGCTACATCTATTGCAAGATGCGGGCCTGAGCGCCGTCGACGCGTTGCGTTCTGCGACTACCGAAGCTGCCAGTGCGATGCGAGAACCTGCAGAGTTTGGACAGGTGCGCGAAGGCATGCGCGCCGATCTTCTCCTATTGGATAGCAATCCACTTGAAGATGTCGTGGCGTTCCGACAGAACCGCGGGGTCATGGCCCGTGGTTTTTGGCTCACTCGAGACAAGCTGGACGCGGCATTGACCACTTTGGCTGAAGTGCAATCCGAAGCCGACCTGGATACCCAGATCTCAGGGACTGCAGTGCGGGTAGCAGCAGAAAAGGCTGAATCCTTAACTCAGCAGGGTTTTGTCTTTGACGCTCGAATGCTGATGGCGTTGGCCCGTACTCTTCGCGCGGAGGGGTTTGGAACCTCCGCGTCCCGATTTGAGACCTTGGCAGACATCCCCCGCGTGGGTCCATGCGCCGAGCCACGGCCGTGAACATGCCTGATCTACATGGCTGGCCTCCCAAGGAGAATACTCGCTATTAATGAACAGCGGGGTTTTAGGCAAATGACGGTTGACGAGCAACCCTAAACTAAACCCAAGGTAAGGTTTGCCGACAAACCACGACTTTGCTCTACCCTTCGCTAGCAGTCAGGTACTATTCGCGCGACGCCCTGCCAAGAGTCCGTACGTCCCGGCTTCTCAGGTAAGCCGCCGTCGGCCCTTGGTCCCCCGGGAATAGCAGCGCGTAATCAAGGGGCGTGCATTCCACCACTTCCCTTGGGGCCTCATAGTGTCCTGGGAGTTTCGCGCGGATCGTGAGATCGGCGCCTCGCTCCACCAACAATTCGACGAGCTGAAGCCCAGCGTCCTCTCGCTGTGTCGCCGCGTGGAATATGGGTGTTTGGCCGCCAACGCCGGCTTCGTCCAGCATTGCTGCTGCATTGACATCAGCGCCGCGATCCAGCAATAGCCGCGCCACATCCAGTCTTTGAAACTCAGCGGCCACGTGTAGCAGCGTTCCACCCCGCAGGGTGAGCATGCGAGCTGCCGTGGTACCAAAATCGAGTTCAAGAAATCGTTGGTGGAGCAGACTTGGACTTGCGTCCAGCAGATCGACCAGTTCGGTCATACTGCCGCGAATCACCGCCAACACCGCAGGAGGCGCATGGTTGGATTTTCCCCCGGCGCGAAGAAGGATTTCAATGCAGGTGGCCATCACTTCGGGATCTCGGACGTAGGCACCCAGCAAATAGTCGAGCGCCGTACCTGGGTGAGGGATGCCTCGCGACTTCCATATCGCCTCGCTCCCACAATTGGGATCTGCGCCATGCTCTAATAGCCAGCGCAGTGTAATGGGGTTGAGTGTCTCGCAGGCGGCAAAGAGAATGGGATAGTCGCCATGCCATGCTGCGTTCACGTCTGCGCCATGGGCAACGAGCAATTCCATCATCGGAATTCGCTCGCTGTTGAGTGCGGCGCGCATCAGGGGTGCATCGCCTCCCTGATGGACGTCTGATCCATTCTCGATCATCCATTTCGCAATGGCCAAACGGGTCCGGTCCGGCGGTACTCTCGGCACTCGACATTCGGCTACCCAGGT
This sequence comes from Terriglobales bacterium, assembly GCA_035272945.1. Lineage (GTDB taxonomy): Bacteria > Acidobacteriota > Terriglobia > Terriglobales > Acidobacteriaceae > Gp1-AA122. Next base: position 4,385 of record DATEPX010000225.1, on the reverse strand, counting down.
AAGAGGTCCGTCCTTGGCATAGCCCAGCGGAGCCTTATGCAGCGCCGGATTTCGCAACATCATGGATTGGACAAGGGAAAGATTGTTAAGGTCGATCGCATCCTTAAGCTGTCCAGCTTCTTCAAGCGAATCGACGTGCGCTTTCAGTTTGGGCCAACTGGGGAACCCATATTGACGGGCGATTTGAAGCTGAGCATCGGAGAGAGTGCGAGTATTGCCCGCCTTTAATAGGTCCTTAGCTTGATCCTTCAGGTGACGGAGGTTCGGACGATCAGGAAGGGGACGAACGGCGTGGGAGATTTGGTTCGACATTGCGAACTCCTTTCATCGAGTGCCCGCAGTCCGCAATTTCGGGCTGAAAGAAGTATCGCTAAATCAGATTGAATTGCAGGTGGGCTTCTACCCTTTCCGCGGACCGGAAGCGTCCCTCACGCTAGCTCAAGCTTACCATACGGCCCGCGGGGTGTTGCTCCGCTGCTCGCTAAGCGTGGAGCGTTTTGCACGGTTCTGGAGGCCGGGCCACACGGAAACCGAGACGAGCGGACAGTCAACTTCAGGATTGCCGACATTCCAGAACTCATGTTAGCTTCGCACGATTTTATTTGTGAGACGCCGGAGTGACAAACAAATTGAGGATACGCTGACAAGAATCATTGCAGTGTGGCAACATGTCCGGAATGAAGCTGTGGTCGCCTCTCGTAATTTTAGTGCTTTTCAGTGCGCTCCCTGTGATGGCGCAGACAGAGCCCCTTGTCTTTTACAACGTGGACGTCTTCGACGGTTATCACATTTTGCGAGGGCAGACCGTCACGGTCCAAGACGGGATGATTCGGAGCGTCATCGGCGGTGGAGTAAGACCGCCCGAATCAGCAGTCGTGATCGATGGTGCGGGCAGGACACTGCTACCCGGACTAATCGATGCCCACGTTCATATTGGGCATGAAGAGACTCTGGAGCAAGCTGCTGCCCTCGGCGTGACGACGGTGTTAGACATGTGGGGTGATCCAAATACCCTTATGCCGCTAAAGAAAGCGATAGAACAGGGCGAGCATCCGAACGCAGCGGATTTTCGGACTGCAGGCACCGGAGCAACAGTTCCTGGTGGCCATCCAACGCAGATGGCTGGGCCAAAGTTCCCGACGCTGGGTCCAGGTGATGACGTGCAAGCGTTTGTCGATGCCCGCTTTGCGGAAGGCTCGGATTATTTGAAGATCATCTATGACCACTTCCTGCCGACCCTTTCGGTGGAGCAGCTCCATGCCTTGGTTTTGGCGGCCCACAAGCGGAATAGGTTGGTAGTGGCGCACGAAGGTAAGCAATCCGAAGGGCTAGACGAAATGCGCGCGGGCGTGGATGGCGTGGAACACATCTTCGATGACACGCCGATCTCTCGCGAGTTTCTGGATACTGCCATAGTCACGCATGTGGTGTTCACGCCAACACTCTCGATTATTCAAGCCCTCAGTGGGAAACCTACCGGGTCCGCTTTAGCGACTGACCCCCGCTTTGAGCCTTATATTCTTGGATGGGCGCTTCAAATCTTGACGACCAAACTTCCGGAGAGCGTCACAAAAAAGCATCACTACGAAAATGCCCAGGCGGCGGTGAAGGCGCTCCACGATGCGGGGATCACCATTCTAGCGGGCACCGATTCTCCGAATCCCGATACAAGCTACGGAGTCAGTCTTCACCAAGAACTGTTGCTGTTGACCGAGTGCGGCCTTTCGAACGAAGAAGCTCTACGTGCGGCGACATCCAGTCCAGCTCGGGAATTTGGGTTAGTCGACCGCGGACGTATAGAGACAGGGCGGCGTGCAGACTTGCTACTAGTAAAAGGCGACCCGTCGAAGGATATTAGGGCTACGCGAGACATCGTTGGTGTGTGGAAGATGGGAATCGCAATCCAGAGGGACGAGGTCGCCAGGCATGCAACCGAGACCAGAAAAAATGGAAAGAACTAATTCAACAGGCTAGCTGCAGCATTGGGCCGCCACATCCTGAGAGATCGGCTTCACGCAAAAGGAGTCCCCAGCATTGTGGGAGAGGCCATTCGGCTCCTTTCGATACAATGCTGGTCAGGTCCAGTGCTCATGAGGGATCCGGCAGCCCACAAAACTATGTATCCGAGCTTACTGCAAGGCGGTTTTGTTACCGGGTGATTACAGCGCGATTAATATTCGATGAAAATTGTCGCGCAGATTCGGCGTAGCTCAAGGCTTTCTCGGCCTAGCATTATCTTCGGTGATGATCAATGTTATCCGTGGCTCTGCATGTCTTTGAAACTACGTTTTGGAAGAGCTGCCTTAATCCGAGATAGACGGAGCCCGCCTCCGGGATGGCCGAAGCTGATCGTGTATTTTTTCCGCGCTTTTCTGCCGAACTTGTGACCACGATGTCGAGGCGATGCGGGGCGGACAGGATCTGAAGGGTTTGCCCGTTTAACGAAAGAGGCGTTCGATGTCTCTGGCACCGTGGATGACTCGGAGAATCTCGACGCCGTCCATCAGCGGGCGGTAGAAGATGAGATACCTCTCGAAGCCCTTTACGGGCCAGGCGCGGACGGAAGCAAAGAGCGGATTCCGAAAGTTCCTTTGCACGCCCAGTTCAGGCATTTTGGCTAACGCTTGAAAGCTGACGTTGGCTGCATGAAGAAAACGGCGCGCCACATCCACGCTGGCGTTCTCTCCAAGAAATACGAAATGATCGGTCAGATCCCGTTTCGCGGCTGCGCGCTTGATTACGCGAGCCATGGAGTCAGGTGGACTTGCGGGACTTGAGCCTCCCTAAGCCTTCTTTTTCAATGTCCGCCCAATCCTGGCCCGTCATCTCGGTTGCCGGACCGCTGTCTTCGGCTTCTTGAAGCAGCGTTTCGAGCCGGTTCTCTGCCTCTTCCGTCTCCTTAAGCAGTTTCACAGCTTTGCCCACGGCTTCCTCTGGGGAAGCGTATCGGCCGCTTCGGACTTGCTCGTTTAGAAACCGCTCCAGCTCTGGGGCTAGCGAGACGTTCATAGGATTCCCGTTCTAGAAAAGTCGTTCAGCATACGGCGTTGCCCAGAGTATAGCAATCTACCCTGTGGCATTCCAGCCTTCTCAGCTGCCCTCAGCTGCCCTCGGGTTCGCCGGCCGGTCTCGGCCAGCTTGAGCTCCTCGGCGTGGGCGACGCTACAATAGCCGCCCAGGCTGGCGAGCAACCTCAAGAAGTCTTCATCCTTTTGCATGATCCTTGCGGAGCGGGTGCGAAAGTTCTCTAGAGTCATCTCCACCTTCGATCAGTATTCGAGTGTCGTGGGTTGCCAGCTAGCTGGTGGGAAAAGTTTCTGGTGAATGGAAGACGACCGGGCTGTGGAATGGCATGGAGGTGGATTAAGAGTCGTAAAGGTTGTGGCTGCCGGGCTACCCCAAGGGGTCTTCGGATCCGCTCGGCAAAACGGCTCTACCGTGAAACACCGCGGCTCATCTTCTTTATATGTCTCGATCCGCTCTAACCGATGCCATGGGGGAACGCTCGCCGTAGTTGAGTAGTCCGAGTGCCTCTGACCGTCCATCCCGAACGCCTCTACAGATTGCAGCCCGGGATCCAGACGTTAATTAAGAATGACGCATGACGATTGAGCCTTGGGATCATGGTGGGTCATGCGAGCCCTGGCGCGGGAGATCTCGACCAGCACCTCGGGAGAGTTCAGGCCGAATAGCGCCACTGGAGCACAACGCATCCGGGCACCGTTGGCACCGTTGCCAGCGCCTGACTCAGGATGAGCAGCCCTCAGGGTCCTGTGCGTAACCCGTCATGTCGACCACGACTCTCGTCTGGATGCCTACATCTTTGGCCGTTCTCGCCCAGATCCGAAAACGCTGGGCAAGATCGGATGCCACGAAACCGTTGTTCTGAAGAAGAGACTCTGCAATCAGCAGAGCCTTTTGCGTGTCATCCGTGTATTGGCCCTTCTTCCACAAGTCGTAGGCTTCGGCGGCGCGATCTTGGCTGGAATAATGAGAAAGATGATGCCATGGACCAAGATCACTCGTTGGTTGCCCTCCGTCTGGACACAAACGTGAGGGTTCACCATGACGCTACCAAGAAGGGGAGCTGGAACCGGCAAAAGCTCTGCTTGTTGGGAAGACGGATTCATGGTGGGCTAGCATGCCGTACCGACGCGCGATCAGAAAATTCAAAAAGCGGACAGGTTTTGGTCCGCAGTAGGCGAGTTCTCGGGTACCACCTCTTAACTGGTTCTGGGGGTATGTCTGATTGGATAACAACGTCGGCTCCTCCCCGAGCCGAGTAGACTTGGCAGTGCTGTTCTGACCAAGACTCGGGAGGAAAGGAGCCGAGCATGTTGATTATAGGCTGTGATTTTCATTCTCGCTTTCAGCAAATTGCGATG
>DATEPX010000224.1:0-2121 GCA_035272945.1 Terriglobales bacterium | reverse complement strand
GCGTAATCCCCCTCATGGATCGGGCGGGCCTTTGAGGGCCGACGAGGAAGAAAATACACCCATGCTTTGAACCGCCGGCCATTTTCCAATCGAACCAAGGATAGCCTGCGCACGAACAGGGAATTCCGAGGTTGTTCTCGGTGGTATTCCTCGGCTCGGTCCAGCTCCTCGAGTTGTTTATCGGGGTTCGAGAGCTCATATACTTCCCCTGTGATTTTGTTTTGAGGGGAGGAGGAAGGCACCGCGCCGGGGAACCGACCCAGATCGTACAGATGGCCCTGAATCTTCCCTCTCCCCACGTAGCGCTCCGCTAATTTCCTGAGTAAAGGGTGAAGGGCAAAGCCGCGGCGCAAAGTTCCGTACACGAATAGCCGTTCCCTGCGCGGCCCAACCTTATCACGCCCAACCGGAGTCCCTCGATTCTTCCTCACTGCATCGCAACCTAGCTCAGGCTCTCGCCAGGCTTGAGCGCGTGGATTTCGAGGCCGGCAATGTCCTGGGTAAGTTCGCGGAGTGCTTCGGGTGTGCCGGTGAGCGCAGGGAATGTCCCGTAGTGCATGGGCACCACGTGGCGCACGCCGAGCAGGCGAATTGCCAGGGCCGCCTCGCGCGGGCCCATCGTATAGAGGTCGCCGATGGGCAAGCAGGCCAGCTCCGGCGCGTAGAGTTCGCCGATGAGTTTCATGTCGCCGAAGACGGTCGTGTCTCCGGCGTGATAGACGGTCAGGCCGCCTGGCAAGCGGACAATGTACCCGCAGGGTTCGCCGCCGTAAACGATCTTGCCATCGTCCTCGATGCTGTTCGAGTGGATAGCGTGGACCATGGTGACTTCGATCTCGCCGGCTTTTTGCGTGCCACCCTTCGACATCGGCAGCGTTTTCGAGATGCCCTTGGACTCAAGCCACAAGCAGGTCTCGTAGATGGCGACGATCTGCGGCTTGTGCGCGCGAGCGAGGGCCAAGGCGTCGCCCAGATGATCGCCATGGCCGTGGGTGATCAGCATGACGTCAAGCCGGGCGAGTTTCTTGAGCGACTCGGGGCACGCCGGATTGCCCGTGAGCCAGGGGTCAACCAGAATGACCTTGCCGCTTGGGGTAGTCACCCTGAAGGTGCTATGGCCGAGCCAGGTGATTTTGCTTCCGCAGGTGCGCAGCATGGAGGCCTCCTCGGCTCAGCGGCCCTCCGGGCCGCTTTCCGTTCCCGTGGCAGGAGATCCTTTCCGGTCGGATTCCAGTAGTGCCCGAATGGCTTTCTCGAATCTTTCGCGGGGATGCTCGCCGACCAGGTGCCCGACCTCGCCGCCGTCGCGCCCATAGAAAAAGGTCGCGGGGATGGCGCCGCTCCACTTTGGATTGACCGCGTTGATAAACACCTCTTCGCTGCCGGGACGCTTGCGGTAGTTGGGGAATACCGGTTTGTTTCGCGCGAGGAAGTGGCGCACCAGTGTGATCTCGCCGTCGTCGTCTAGGCTGATCCCGACCACGATCAGGCCTTGCGGGGCGTACTGGCGCGCGAGGTCGTTGATCATGGGGTATTCCTCGCGGCAAGGCTCGCACCAGGTGGCCCAGAAGTTCACTAGCAGCGGCTTGCCCCGGTAGCGCGCTAAGATATCCCGATACCCCTGTTGGTCGATCAACATTGGATCACTGGCGGACTGCGCTGCCGGCGGTTTTGGCTTGGGCTTCTGCGGCGGCCGCCCGGTCAGGGACAACGAAGCTGCCGCGCAGATGAGGGCAAACGAAGCGATGCGCCAAGTTGCAAAATGTGAAGTCATCTTTTTTCTGGCTCTCTGGTTTCTCGCGCGATTTCGGGGCGCCGCTAGCGCCGTTCCAACTCTTGTGAGCTAGTGTTTTTCCACAAACCCGCACGCGCTGCCGGATTCTCTTCCCAACTCGTCATTCGGGCTCAAATAGTTGGAACGGCACTAGGAGCGCGGGATTCGCTTGATGGTGCAGCCGAAGGCCTTGGTCTCCGCGACTGCTACTGGCTTGCCGGCCGCCACGGCGTCAAGGGCGGCGCGAAGGTCTGACGTCGTGATGTGCGCCGGGTTGCGACTATCATCGATCCGGCCATGATAGCGCAGCGTCCAGTCCGGTGCAAACAGGTAAGCTTCCAGTGTCA
>DATEPX010000223.1:0-17581 GCA_035272945.1 Terriglobales bacterium | reverse complement strand
CTAAACACGGATCCGCTGGATCGCGATTGGAAGATTCTCGTGTGGGATAGCGGTACGGGCGCACTTTCAGCAAGTCAGCCAGTTACAGCCCGACTCTCTACTGCGGTTGATCCGGTGGCGGCTCCGGTGGTGGGGCACTCTGGTCCGGCGGAAGAGGAATCTGAGGTATGCTGGATACCGGCGGAGCTACTGGCGTCGCGTTGCCGTCGTCCGGCGCCGGCACTTCGCTGGGTACTTCCTCGCTCACTGCGGCTGGTAGCTCAGGACCAGGCGGCGATTCCTCTCCACCCTTAGCTGTCAGAATGATTGTACGCAAGGCATTCTGATCCTGCTCAGAACCCACAACTACGAAATTAAAATGGGACCCGTTGAGGAGGCTCGCCATGATTTGAGTTGCCGGTCCGGGTCCGGCCTTCACCATGACTGTCTCCCGCTCCGCTCCGGCGGGAATCGCAATGTCCGCTCCGGTGCTCATATGGACCTGATACAGCACCTCGGCCAACGTGGCTTTGTCGGCCTCGATTGTGAGCTGCCCGTCTTTGAAGCTGACCGCAACCCGAGGCGCTGGCGGAGGCGCCGCACGTGGGGGTGGCGCACTGTGCGCAAGCGTGACGCCTGGTGCGAAATTTGGTGCCCTGCCCAGCTTCACCAGAACTGTATTCCCGGAAGGAAAAACCTGATAGGGGCTGGGTTCATTGAGATCAAGCACTACACGCGTTGTAGGGGGACTGGACGAAAGAAGCCCCACCCGCACTGCTTTCATGGCACCGTGGTTAACCGCAAAACCCTTCAACTGGTCCCCTGGGACTGCACCCGGCAAGTCAATGACCACGCGATCCGGATTGGTTAGCACTCGCGTGTCGGTCGCCACCGGCTGGCTGGCGATGATTTCCAGTTCCACTCCTCTTTCGTTACCCAGAAGCGCAACTCGTTTAATTATCGTTGTTGGGGATAATGGCGCTCGCGGCGCCCGCACGACTATTGGAATCGGGGCTGCACGGGTCAGGTGAACTGGAATCGGGGGCGGAGAGGTCCTTTCAGCCGCTTCGGCCGGTGCGTTCGGAGCACCTCCGAATTTCACAACCACACCACTGCCGGAGGGAACAACCTGATAGGCGACGGGGCCTTTCAGATCAATCACCACACGCGTTGTGGGAGGATTCGATGTATATAATGCCGTCCGTACCGCCCGGATCGGACCGCGATTCACGGGAAAACCTTTCAGCCGATTGCCGGGCACCGCACCAGGAAAGTCTATGACTATGCGATCGGGATCGGTCAGCACACGCGTGTCGGTCGCAGCTGGCTGGCTGGCAGTAATTTCCAGGTCGGTGCCGTTCCCACCGCCCGAGAGCGCAACCCACTTGATAGTGGAGCCCGGAGACAGTTGGGCACAAGCAAGTGAGGTGGACAGCACGGCTAAGAAAACATAAAGGGCCGCTACCCGGACGAGACCGAGCCTGGAAAACTTCTTCATGGGGAGGAACTTACTTTAGATTCTATCAGGCTTCCCGGACCGGTGCTCCCATGCCCTTGGTCTTAGTACCAATCGGAAGGTCAATGTGAACATGCGAGATGTTGTCCTCGCGGAGCAGCCGCCGAGGTGAAGGATCTCGTGTGCATCGCCAGGAGTTCTACGCATCGTGCGTCGCCCCGGGGGCTCTAGATTCTCTGCTCACCCGAGTCTGATTCCGTCCACCCTTCCTGGCGGGTTTTGTCGAGAAGCCACTGCTGCAGTTCTCGCTCAAGCGCGGGGTGGATCTCCACAAAGCTCAAGCCCGCCAGGCCGCCGGGACTGGTCCAGGCAAGCTTAGCCTTAGCTTCCAGAGGAGAAGAAATTCCTGGCAAAGGCAAACTGATATCGAAGGCGGAACCGTGCTTCAACGCGGTGAGCGATTTAATCGCAATTCCGCCGGAGCTGACATTCACGCTGGTCACACTCATCTGCTCACCTTCCGCATCGCGGATCTGCACCGGAACTTCAATGCTGACGCGGAAGTAACGTTGTTGTTGCGCGCTGATCGTGCCCAGGGAGACTCCTCCGGGCCCCTCCATCCCCATAGTGCGATACTTCTGCAGTTTTCGGCGCAAGGTGCGGCTGGAGATTCCCAACTGCTGGGCTGCCTTGGATTGATTGCCGTCGGCCTGTTCCAGCGCCTGAAAAATCATGCGCCGTTCCATGTCGTCGAGATTGCCAGTGAGCACCTGGCTAGTCGCCGTTTCCGGACCTCCGCATATGACTGCCGGCAAGTCCCTGCCGCGAAACTCATGCTTGCCTGGCTTGGCACTCAGCGTAGTCTTGAAAATTACGTTCTTGAGTTCGCGAACGTTTCCCGGCCACGGGTATTGTCTGAGGGCCTGCAGCGCATCCTCGCTGAAGTGCGCGGCGGGACAATGCTTTTTGAGAAAATAGTCCGCGAGCGCGTCAACGTCCTCTGCCCGCTCGCGCAGCGGCGGCACTTGCAAGTGGAATTGAGTGAGGCGGTGATAGAGATCGCTGCGGAACCGCCCCGCGCTGACTTCTTCTTCCAGATTGCGGTTGGTCGCCGCGATGACGCGGATACTCACTCCCACTTTCCGGCTTCCACCCAGGCGGTAATACGGAACTCCGTCGAGCACGCGTAGCAGCTTCGCCTGAACCTTGACGTCCAGTTCTCCGATTTCATCGAGAAAGATGGTGCCGTGGTCAGCCAATTCAAACAGCCCCGGCTTGGTGGCATCGGCGCCGCTGAAGGCTCCCTTCTCGTATCCAAACAGCTCGCTTTCGACCAGGTGCTCGGGGAGGGCGGCACAGTTTACGTCCACAAACGCCCTGCTGCAGCGTAGGGAATGTTCGTGGATGGTGCGGGCAACCAGTTCTTTTCCGCTTCCGGTTTCGCCGACGATCAGAACCGCCGCGTCATGGCGGGCCACGCGCTCCAGCATGGCCATCAGCTGCTGCATGACCGCACTTTGCACCACCACGGTCGTGCCGTCGGTCAGCTGCATTCGCGCCGCAGAATCCATGTGTGGGCGCCGGTTGGGGAGACACTCAATCCTGGGTTTTCTAAACCCAAAGGAACGTGTCCCGGCATGCTCTTTGGTTAACATGTTTGCTGGGGCACAGGAAGGTTACTTCGGTTACCTAACCAGCTGGGGAGACCAGGTTCGGCCTCCCAGAGCGAAGGATGAAGAGCGTGGAAACGGGGATCCTACAATAAAGCGACTAGTACAAACGGGAGACCCCCCGGCTCTGCCGGGGAGGCAGTAGAAGTTTGACAGATACCGGAGTCCATCGCGGAGACTCCCAAGCGTGAGCCGCCAAGCACACAAGGGAGTTCGCGATGGACGAAATGGAAAGCCTAAGCCATACCAAGTGGGAGTGCAGATGCCATGTGGTGTTTATCCCGAAGTGCCGGCGAAAGACGTTGTACGGAGAACTGCGGCGGCACTTGGGCGAAGTTCCGCATGCTGGCGGAGCAGAAGGAGAGTCGGATCGAAGAAGGGCATTTGCTACCGGATCACGTAGACATGATGATCGCGATTCCACCGAAGTACGCGGTGTCCCAGGTGGTGGGTTTCATCAAGGGCAAGAGTGCGATTCATTTGGCCCAGGTGGATGGCGAGCAGAAGCGAAATTTTGTGGGCAGCACTTTTGGGCAGGAGGACATTTATGTGTCCCCAGTGGGTCGGGATGAAGCAGTGATTCGCGACTACATCCGACAACAACAGCTAGAGGATAAGCGACTGGAGCAAATCACTTGTGGCGCTAACCGGCCACCCGTCAAGGGGTGGCCCCAAACTGTCGGGGCCGCGTCAGCGACCCCGCATAGCCGCTTTGTGCGGCTCACAACGTAAAGCCTCCGGCTCTGCCGGAGGATACTTACTTATCGCCGTTGATGGCAACGGACATAGCCTCGGTGGCGCTGTTGCCCCAAACGGCACTATTACCCCAGACTGCGCTGTTGCCCCACACCGCGCTGAAGCCGGTATTGGTGCTGTTGCCCCACACTGCGCTGTTCCCCCACACAGCCGAATTTCCCCAGACCGCCGAATTGCCCCACACGGCGGAGTTCCCCCACACCGCAGAGGCGTCATAAACAAGACCGACGGTCTGTGAGGTCGAGTCGTAATACACGCTGGGCGACTTGGAGGACACCCCGGTGGGCACCACATCAGTGTTGTTCAATGCGGCTTGCAGGTCAAGGTAACCGGCACCGACAGTGAAGGCGTCGTAGTAATCCGTATAAGCTGTACCCGTCGGGGCGTCGCTGACGCTGCTGGAGAACGGAAAATTCTTGTAAGCGGTCTTCATCAGCCGCGCCTTCACTTGGTCGGGCGTAAGTTGGGGCTGGGCCTCCAGCAGGTCCGCTACCCCGCCGCTCACGACCGCGGCCGCCATGCTTGTGCCGCTCAAAACATAGTATTTATCCGAGTAGCCAGTCTTCCCTGTTTGGTACGATGAAAATAGCTGCCGGTTGTTGGGATAAGTGTGCTCCAGCGTCGCTCCGATTTGAAGCGATGTCATGACATTTCCCGGCGCAACCACATCCGGTTTCAAAATATGATCAATGCCCGTCGGACCTTTTGAGCTGTAGCTGGCAATCAAGTCATCACCACGATTGGGCGTGCCCATTGTCCTCATCGCGCCCACCGTAATCACGTAGGGATCGTTGCCCGGAGCAGTGATGGTCCCGTACCCTTGCTCACCGACAGAGTTGTCGCGACCATAGTTTCCGGCGGCTACGACGACCACAATACCAGCCCGCCACGCTGCCTCGACAGCCTGGCAGAGCGGGTCTTGCGTGTAGCTCTCGACAATTGGACGTCCAAGCGAGAGATTAAGGACGCGAATATTGTAGGTATTCTTTAGCTGAATGGCCTTGTTGATCGCGTTAATCACCGAGCTATCACTGCCTACCCCGTCCTTATCCAGGGCACGGAGGTTGACGAGAGTTACATTCGGGGCAATACCTTTAATGACCGCAAAACAGTTGCTGCAGCTGGAATCCTTGCCGGTGCCGCCAATGATGCCCGCAACGTGCGTGCCGTGGCCGTAGGCGTCGGCATTCCCCGCGTCAGACGCAAAATCGGCCTGGTAGACGATCCGATTGCGGCCACTTGAATCCTTCAGGTCATCGTGGTTGCTGATGCCGCTGTCCACTACGGCGACGCCAATTCCGGTTCCGTCGTAGCCCAGGCCCCACGCGTAGGGCGCATTGACCGCCGGAGCGGCGTTACTGAGGAATGACTTTAGCGGGCGATCGGGACTGATGTAGGCCACATCGGGATCGGCAGCCAGATGGGTGAGAGACTCAGCAGGCATGCGAAAGGCTGCGCCGCGAATCGACTCCAGTCTCGTTAGCGTCGTTCCACCGAGTTGGCCAATCTTCGTGTAGTGCTTGTCAGTCGGAACGCGACGATATTGAACGATCACATCGACGTACGTACCAGCCTTGACATGCGGGAGATCGCGCGAAAACTTATTCGTGTGCAACGGACGCGCAAGTTGCGCGAACACCAACTGTGATGCAAGGACCATCAAGATGGCGAACCTGGCCCTAAATGTAGAGTACTTCTTACCTTTATCAGGTGAAATTCTGCGCTCTCGCATAGCAGTCGCTATCCCCTAGTCATCAATGATTCGGAGTTAGCTACCCCAAACGGCAGAGGCGCTGCATGCGACCGCCAGCAACGTCAGCAATGAACCGGTTAAGAGAAAGTAGCCAATGACTCCAAGTTTTTTCATGTTCTGCTTCATGCTCTGCTCCTTATTTCCAGAATCTCTCGTGCCAAAGTTTTTGTCGGCTACTGACCGCTGCCATCGTTATCGCCAAGGCCGTCCACGCTTAGCGCTGCCGCGCCATTTACGCTGCTGCCCCAGATGACCGAATTGCCCCAGATAACGCTGTTGCCGGTTACGGTGCTGTTCCCCCAAACCACCGAGTTGCCCCAGATCACCGAATTGCCGCTCAGGACCGTGTTGCCCCACACCAGGGAATTGCCCCAGATCACGGAGTTCCCCCAGACGACGGAGTTGCCCCAGATCACCGAATTGCCGAACACCACCGACAAATCCGTTTGCAGAGAAATCGTGCCATCGGCATTCTGCACCGCCACCGGTGAGAATGCTGCCCCCTGCACCGGATCATTGTTGCCCATTGCTGCCGGAATGTTCAGATATCCCGCGCCCACGGTAAAAATATCGTAATGTTCCGTGTAGGTAACGCTAGTGGCCGGATCAAAGATGACCGACTGAGTCGGGAAGGTCTTGTCCGCTGTCTTCATGAGACGAGCTTTTACCGCGTCCGGACTCAAGGTACTGTTCTGTTGCAGCATCAACACAGCAGCACCACTTACGACCGGGGTGGCCATACTGGAGCCGCTCAGCACGAAATACCTCGGCCAGGCGTAAACCCCATAGCTCAGGGGATTCACCATATTGAAAGGCATCAATTTGCTCAGCGTGCTGCCGTAAACCAACAGTGACTGGAGCTTATTCCCCGGGGCAACCAGGTCAGGCTTTACCACATGATCCAGTAGGGTGGGTCCCTTCGAACTGTAAGTTGCGATCCGGTCATCCGACTTAAAAGGGCTGTTGCTCGTGTTCATGGCGCCCACGGTGATCACAAAGGGATCGTTGCCGGGTGCGCCAATCGTGCCGTAGCCGTTGATACCCTGCGTGTTGTCGCGGCCCCAGTTGCCGGCAGCAGCCACCACCACCAGCCCGGCATTCCATGCCGCCTCAACCGCCTGGCAAAGGGGATCTTGCGTGAAGCTCTCATATACCGGGCGGCCCAGAGACAGGTTCACCACGCGGATGTTATAGGTGTTCTTAAGGGCGATTGCCCGTTGCAAAGCGGCAATGACATACGAATCCTGGCCCGAGCCATTGCTGTCCAAGACCTTCAGATTTATCAAGTTGACGTGCGGCGCCACGCCGTAAATTGCGCCCTTCGACTGTGAACCATTGCCTGCAATAATTCCTGCTACGTGTGTACCGTGGCCATAGCCGTCCGTGGAATCGGTGGCGGGAACGAAGCTTTCGTTGTAAACAACGCGCGATAACCCCGTCGCCGGGTCGTGCAAATCGGGATGATCGCTGATGCCGCTGTCAATGACCGCGACGCCGATGCCAGTGCCATCCCAACCGGCGGCCTGTTCGATCGTGGCGCCGACAGTCTGCTCGGCATAGTCAGCCAAGCCAGTGACGGTGCGGTTGGGCGAAATGTAGAGAACGTCAGGATTCAAAGACAGCTGCCCAATGGCGCTGAGCGGTAGATTGAAAACCTGGGCGCCGATCAGATTCAGATTCTTTACATACTTACCGCCAAAGTCAGTGATCAAGGGCGTAGACTGAGTAGATCTCGTTCTGAACTGAATAATCACTTGCAGCTTCTCGGTCGCGAGCGGCGTATTCTGAGTTGCAGCTACGAGTTGCTCCAGCTCCGGAGAAGTACGGGAGTTGCGGTGTGCCCTTGCCACCTTTCCCGTGTTCACGGCAAAGCACATGCTGGCCGACAGCAACAGCACTATCAGCGCTGCCAGTTGCGGTCTCCAGTTGCGGCCTTGTTTGCTTCTCTGCCAGCGATTCCGTCTCAGTTGCTGACCCATAGTTAAGTGACTCCGCAAACAGCCAGTCTTGATTTGCCGTGGGGAGTGTAGGACGTCCTTTCAATTGCAGCCTTGATTCCATATCGCCGGAGAATCCAAGTCGTTGAAAAGTCTCAGTCCACCAAGAAATACGCCGCGGCAAGGAGGACAGTCTGTCCGAGCTAAAACCGTGAAAAAAACTAACTAGATCATCTAATTCCATCCAACCTAGCCCCTTAGCCTGAAATCTTCCCGCAGCGGACAATTTGTCCCGGCGACTCTAAATAGCCAAGGCGGGTGGCTCTTGGGCTTCCCGGGACGGTTACTAAAGTTCTCTCCCCAGCCCAGTAATCGGTTGGCTTCTGGACACTTAGTTGGTATCAGTTATCTACCAGGCCCAGAGTCTGGAATGAGGTAAGGGTTTGTCTAACCAGGAGCAGTCCTGGCACTATATGTCGCTGCGCGCCCGAGGATTTATCAGCGTGGTCACCGCTGCCGGTGTGTGCGTGCTGGGTTGGGGGGTGGTGAACTGGTCTAGCCGCGAACCGGCCAAGTTCTTCTGTTATCTGCTGGTGGCGCTTCTTGCCTCGCGCCTCAAGGTTCATCTGCCCGGCATCACCGGTACGATGTCGGTTAATTTCTTATTCATTTTGCTGGGAGTGGTGGAACTCAGCCTGCCCGAAACCCTGGCCATAGGCTGCGCGGCGATTCTCGTTCAGTGTTTCCACCACGATCGCCCGCAGTTTGTGCAAGTAGTTTTTAATGTATGTGGGTCGGCCTGGGCGATTGCCGCCGCCTATCAAGTCTATTACCTGACCACGCTGCGCGCTCATGGCACGAATTTTTCTCTGCAGGTGATTGCCGCAGCCTGCGCTTACTTCGTGGCCAATACGGTTCCGGTTGCCACCGTCATTTCGCTTACCGAACACAAGTCGCTGCGCAAGATTTATTCGGAATGCTACTTCTGGTCCTTACCGTACTACTTGATGGGTGCAGGCGTCGCGGGCCTGGTGAGCTACTTCAATCGAATGGTGGCATGGCAAACCTCGCTGCTGGTTTTGCCCGCCGTCTACCTGATTTATCGCTCCTACCGGCTCTACCTGGCTAAGCTGGAAAACGAAAAGAAGCACGTTGAGGAGATGGCCAATCTGCACCTGCGGACGATTGAGGCGCTGGCTCTGGCTATCGAAGCCAAAGACCACACAACCCACGACCACCTCCAGCGTGTGCGTGTCTATGCCATTGAAGTGGCCAAGGAACTCAAGTTGACGCCCGCCGAGACCGAGGCTCTGCATGCCGCCGCCCTCCTGCACGACATCGGCAAGCTAGCCGTCCCCGAGCACATCATTTCCAAGCCCGGGCGCCTCAGCCCGGAAGAATTCGAGAAGATGAAGATCCACCCCGTGGTTGGGGCCGAAATTCTGGAGCGCGTCCGCTTTCCCTACCCCGTAGTTCCCATTGTTCGTGCTCACCACGAAAAGTGGGACGGCACGGGATACCCCTTCGGATTGAGAGGTGAAGAAATTCCCATTGGCGCCCGCATCCTTAGCGCGGTCGATTTCCTGGATGCGTTGTCTTCCGATCGGCAGTACCGCCGCGCCATTCCTCTTAAGGAAGTCATGTCCCGCTTGAACCAGGAGTCAGGCAAATCATTCGATCCCAGAATCGTGGAAATACTCCGCCGCCGGTACGTGGACATGGAACGACTGGTGCAGCAACAGGCAGAACAACAAGAGGAGCGGTACAAGCTCTCCACCGACGTCAAAGTTGAACGTGGCGAGGAACCGGCCACCGGCTTAACCCATTCCGAGGAGCGACAGCAATCCAATGAAGCCACCTTCCTGGCTTCTATTGCCGCTGCGAGGCAGGAAGCCCAGGCTCTCTTTGAGCTGAGTCAAGACTTAGGCGCTTCTCTCAGCTTGGGCGAGACACTCTCGGTCTTTTCCGTGAAGCTTAAGCGGCTCGTTCCCTATGATTCGATCGCGATCTACATTCGCCGCGACGATGAACTGGTTCCCGAGCATGTCAATGGCGACAATTTCCGCCTCTTCGCCTCTTTGCGCATTCCGATAGGCGCGGGCGTTTCCGGCTGGGTTGCACAAAACCGAAAGCCCATGATTAACGGCAACCCCTCGGTCGAGCCCGGCTACTCCACCGAAGGCGGCAAGTACACGGCGATGCGCTCCGCGCTCGCCGTACCGCTGGAAGGTCTCGATGGCGTAGTCGGCGTGCTTACCCTTTATAAGTTGGAAAAGGATGCCTTCTCGGCAGACCACTTACGTGTTCTGCTGGCCGTCAGCTCTAAGATGGCACTCTCCATCGAAAATGCTCTCAAGTACCAGCAGGCCGAAAGTTCCGCGACCACTGACTATTTGACGGGCCTGCCCAACGCCCGCTCCTTGTTTCTGCAGCTGGATCGTGAGTTGGCGCGCTGCAAGCGCAGCAAGTCCACTCTGACGGTAATGGTCTGCGACATGGATGGCTTCAAGCAGATCAACGACCGCTTCGGACACCTGGAAGGGAATCGTGTGCTCAAGATTTTCGCCCAGCGGTTGAAGGAAAGCTGCCGCGAATACGACTACGTGGCCCGCATGGGCGGTGACGAATTCGTTGTCGTGGCTCCCGGTCTCACCGCCGACGCGTCGCGCGTCAAGGCGTTGACGCTGCGCGAAATGGCCAAGAAAGCCGGTTTCGAAGTCTGCCGCGAGGACATTCTTTCACTCAGCGTCGGCCAGGCTGTTTACCCGGAAAACGGGCTGGACGCAGAAGAGTTGCTGGCAGAAGCCGACCGGCGCATGTATCTCGAGAAACAGCAACAACCCTGGCGCAAGAATCGTCGTTCCCAACCCCGGCTGGTGTGTCGCGTTACAGTCACGCTGCAGCCCGAAGGCAGCACGGTTCCCATTCTCGGCAATCTGTCGAATATCAGCCTGACTGGCTGCTACGTCGAGACCGGTGCGCTTCTGCAATCGGGCACGCGGGTCAGGGTCTTTTTCTCGTCCGACGATAATAGCCTGCAAAATGAAGGCACGGTGGCGCGCAGCAATCCCGGGTCGGGCGTCGGTATTCAGTTCTCTGACACAGAAGATCGCAACAAGATGCATCGCATCCTGGCACACGTGGAGAGTGCCACCAAGTTTTACGACCGCGAACTCGGCTATATTGCCAGGATGGTCGCGCACTAAGTTAAGATAGCGCTGGCATCCCCCACCGGCTGTCGCGAGGACGTTTGCCCCCTCGCCTCACTTCTTTGCAGAAAGGCTTCCGGATTGCACCGATTGGCAAAATACGTTGCGATCATTCTGGTCACAGTCCTGCTTGGCGGACTTCTCGGCGCCACGCTCATTCGCTTTGCCCCGGGCTACGGCGTTGACGAACAGGAGCTGGACGCTCGTCTGAGTACCGGCAGCATCCACGCGCTGCGCCGCGCAAGTGCTCCCGATGAAAATGTCTTCCTCTTCTACGCCCACTATCTCAAACGGATGGCACATGGTGATCTGGGAATCTCTCGTACTCTTCAACGTCCCATTGCTGAACTGCTGCGCGAACGCCTGCCGGATACCATGAAGTCGGTCTCCCTCGGGGTGCTGCTGGGCTGGATTCTCGGGCTGGCCTTGGCCATTCCAGTAGCCATGTCGCGCGCCTGGCTGGTTGACACGTTCGCCAGTGTGGTCGCGGGAATCTTGCTTTGCATCCCGGTAGCGGTTCTGGCGCTGCTCTTTGTGCTAACACGCGCGCCCTCCCGCCTGGTCATTGCCCTCATTGTGTTCCCAAAAGTATTTCGCTACGCCCGCAACTTACTGGTGCGAAGCGCTGCCTTACCTCATGTGCTGACGGCTCGCGCCAAGGGGTTGAGCCATACTCGCGTCTTTGTCTGGCATGTTTTGCCCACCGCCGGAGGTCAACTCCTCGCTCTCGCCGGGGTTTCTGTCAGCCTCGCCTTCGGCGCTTCTATCCCGGTCGAAGTTCTCTGCGATCTGCCTGGAATCGGGCAGTTGGCCTGGAAGGCAGCCTTGGGACGCGACTTGTACCTGCTGATTAATTTGACCATGATTGTCACCGTCGTGACGATGGCGGCGAACTCCGCCTCCGACCTGTTGGGTGGCGCCTTCCGTAGGAGCGAAGCATGAAGTGGGCGCGCCTGGCGGCAATTATTTTTCTCGTTATCGTCGCCCTCGCCTGCGTCTTCGCCGAACGGCTCGCCCCGGCCGATTACGCGCATCAGTTCCGCGATATTCCGAACGCTCCTGCTTCTCGCGCCCATTTGCTCGGAACGGATGATCTGGGACGGGACCGCTTCTCGCGTGTTTTATACGGAACGCGAATCTCGCTGCTGCTGGCTCCAGTAGCCGCATTGATCACATGTTTTCTCGCGGCGGTGGTGGGAGGAACAGCTGGCTTTGTGGGTGGCGGGTTCGAACGTGCGGTCATGTCAGGGACGGATCTGTTTCTCTCGTTGCCTTGGTTCTTTCTGTTGATCACGGCCCGGGCCCTAATGCCGCTGAACGTTTCGCCGATTACGTCCGTGATCATCACTTTTGCCCTGCTGGGCTGCCTGGGATGGGCCGCGGCTGCCCGGGTTGTCTGTGCTGATGCACGGTCGCTGAAGAATTCTGATTTCGTTCTCCAGGCGCGAGCCTCAGGAAGCAGTGGATATCGTCTGCTGCGTCATCATCTGCTGCCTAACCTTAGGCCAGTTCTCTACGCCCAGTTCTGGATTTCGATTCCGGTATTTATCTTGACTGAGGCCAATCTTGGAATTCTGGGCCTGGGCGTCTCGGAACCGCTGCCCTCCTGGGGCAGCTTGCTGCGCGAACTGGAAAGCTATTCCTCGATTTCGTCCAATGTCTGGCAATTCTTTCCTCTGCTGTTATTCATTACCGTGGTCAGTTGTTTTCATCTGGTCGTGCTCGATCGGGAGTTACCTGCATGAAACGCTGGTTGGCATCGCTCGTCATAGTGGTCCTTGCCCTGGGCTCCGCCCTTGCTCAATCCGGATCCGAACTCCGATTCTGCCTTTGGTCCGAACCCAAGACTTTCAACCCACTCCTGGTACAAGACGATTCCTCCGAGACCGTCCGCTATCTCACGGCGGGTGTGCTGGTGCGTTTGAACCGTCAGACTCAGCGGCTTGAGCCAGAACTGGCAACCGCATGGAAGGTCAGCAAAGATGGCCGAACGATCACGTTCGCTCTGCGCCAGAACGTGAGATCCTCCGATGGCACAGCGTTTTCTGCTGACGATGTCGCTTACACCGTGCAGCAGATGATGGACCCGAATCTCCACTCACCCACCGGCGATTCCTTCCGTTCCGGCGAGGGTAAGGTCGAAACCAGGGTCCTGTCCGGCGACAAGATTGCCATTACCTTCCCAGCCCCTATTGCGGGCTTGGACAAGTTATTTGATCAGGTAGCCATTATGTCGGCCAAGTCGCCGAAAAAAGAAATGGCTGTGCTCGGACCGTATTACGTTGCCGACTACAAGGCCGGTTCGTATCTGCACCTGCAGCGCAACCCGAACTACTGGAAGCACGACTCCTCCGGACGGCAGCTTCCCTACATCGATTCGGTCCGCCTCGACATCCAGCAGAATCGCGACATCGAAATCCTGCGCCTCCTGCGCGGAGAGATTCATTTCATCAATTCGGTGAATGCAGAATATTTCGATAGGGTCATGGCGGAGAAACCCGCGCTAGCGCACGATGCTGGACCTTCAATGGACTCCGAGCAGATCTGGTTCAACCAGGTGGCGAGCGCGCCTCTTCCCGCCTACAAGAAGGCATGGTTCCGTTCCACGAATTTCCGGCGCGCCATCTCAGAATCAATAAACCGTGAGGATCTTGCTCGTGTCGTCTTTCGCGGACATGCTCGTCCGGCAACGGGACTGGTTTCCCCAGGCAATCAATTCTGGTTCAATGCCAGGCTGCAACCGCATCCCTTCGATCAGAAGTCGGCCATGAAACGGCTAGAGCAGGAGGGCTTCCGCTTGCAGAATGGCGCGCTGCGCGATAAGGACGGAAACACAGTCGAGTTCTCGGTGGTCACCAACGCGGGCAACAAGTATCGCGAGCGCATGGCTACCATGATTCAGCAGGATCTGGCGGGCATTGGTATCAAGCTGAACATGGTCACTCTCGACTTCCCTTCTCTCATCGAACGCATCACCCGCACGTTTAATTATGAGGCTTGCCTGCTTGGCGCAGTGAATGTCGGCCTTGATCCCAATGAGCAAATGAATATCTGGTTGAGTTCGGCGGAAAACCATCAGTGGAATCCCGGACAGAGGACACCCGAAACCCCCTGGGAGGCGGAGATCGATCGCCTGATGCGCGCGCAGGCGTCGGAACTGAATGAGAAGAAAAGAAAGGAATACTTCGATCGCGTCCAGCAAATTGCTTGGGAGCAGGAACCATTCATTTATTTGGTGAACAGAAATGCGTTGTCGGCCATCTCGACTTCGGTGCAGAATGCTCACCCGGTGGTGCTGCGGCCTCAGGTTTTCTGGAATATAGATCGGCTAAGTTTGGGTGCCGAGGTCGCGCAAAAGTAAATACCAAGCGAAGGGCGAACCGTAGGTTCTTGTCATTCCGCGGCGCTTCAGCGTCGGGGAATCTGAGTTTTGCTTAAGTTCGCTGGCGCACGTTGATTGTGATTTAGGTCCCTGAGGACATTGTGGACACGACAGACCTTTTGTTGAAGCTTCGACTGAGCGCCGGCTACCCGGGCAAGCCGGGTGTCTTGCAACACCTCGCCCTCGATATGAATCCCGGAGAGATCGTGGGCCTGGTCGGTCAAAGCGGTTGCGGCAAAAGCACCTTAGCGCTGGCGATCCTCAAGCTTCTCTACCTGAAGGGCGCAAACGCCGAGGGCTACGTTCACTTCAACGGCCGTGACCTGATGGTCCTTAAAGAACGCGAGATGCGCAAGCTGCGCGGAAAAGAGATCGGCCTGGTCCTGCAGAGCCCTATGTCTTCGCTCAATCCCGTGCTCAAGATCGGAACGCAACTAATGGAAGCCTGGAGAGTCCACGCTCGCGGCACCCGCGATGAACGTCGGCAGGCCATCGCGGACGCCATGAAAAACGTAAGCTTGCCCGAAGAAAAGGACTTCCTGAAGCGCCGTCCGTCTCAACTGAGTGTTGGCCAGGCGCAGCGCGTGCTCATTGCGATGGCGATCCTGCACCGGCCTTCGCTGCTGATCGCCGACGAGCCTACCAGTGCCCTGGACCTGATTACGCAATCAGAAATCATGAAGTTGTTTGTCAGTCTCAATCAGAAACTCGGCATGAGCATTCTGTATATCTCGCACGATCTGCTTTCCGTTGCCACCATCAGCCAGCGCGTAGCAGTTATGAACAACGGCACCATCGTGGAGTGTCGTCCCACCGAAGAAATCTTCCGCACCCCCAGCCACCCCTATACTCGGGAACTCGTTCGGGCCCTGCCGGTCGCGCCGCAAACCGTCGCTGCGGCGGCCAGGGCTTCCCTGTAACGGCCAAAAAGGCTTCTGAGTCCGTAAATTCGAAAGAATAAACGCCACGAGTAGATCGGCGGCTTGCCACGTCTGCGGTTCTTCAAGACTTACTGTTCGAGGTTCAATGCCCGCTTGATAGTTCCGCGTTCTTTCTGGATTTTTTCTTGCAGCAGGTTGATGGCGTAGATCAATTGCTCGGGGCGTGGCGGGCATCCTGGCACGTAAACGTCCACCGGAATTACTTGATTCACGCTCTGCACCAGCGCGTAATTGTTGAAAACGCCACCCGAGGTCGCGCAGGCACCCATCGAAATGACCCACTTCGGTTCCGGCATCTGTTCCCACAATTGCCTGATCACCGGCGCCATTTTCTGAGACACGCGCCCCGCAATGATGATGAGGTCGGATTGCCGGGGCGATGGCCGGAACACCTCGGCGCCGAACCGCGCAATGTCAAACCGCGATGCTCCCATGGACATCATTTCGATCGCGCAACAAGCCAAGCCGAATGTCATCGGCCAGATCGAGTTCTTCCGCATCCAGTTGACTGCATTGTCGAGTGTGGTAAGTACCACCCCTTCGGGCGCAGGGTTGCCGTAGGTTAGTTCCTTGACCACCCTCTTGCCGTTCTCAACCGTAACGTAGTTGCCAAAACTGAGTTCGCGTGCCATCAGTTTTATTTTAAACCACGGAAAAGGAAGCAGGTATTTTCGATTGCCGATAGCCATTTTTCCGAATTCAAGGGCCAGGGCTGGCTTTCTTCAATCGGCAAATTGGCAATTTCTTACGGGTTGAGCACGATTTTCCCAAACATCTCGCTCTTCTCCATGTACTCGTGCGCAGCGCGGACCTCCTTCAATGGGAACGTGCAATCCACCACCGGTTTCAGCCTGCCGCCGAACACGTGTTTGAGGACTTCGTTCAACTCGCCCATGGTCCCCATATACGAACCCAACAGGTTGAACTGCTTGGAATACAGAAAGCGCAAATCGATCTTCACCTCCGGCCCGGTAGTGGCGCCGCAGGTGACCAGAGTCGCGCCCGGCTTCAGGGACTTCACGCTCTCGTCCCAAGTGGCAGCGCCTACGTGCTCGACAACGATGTCTGCCCCTTCGCGGCCGGTGATCTTCTTCACTTCGTCGCCAATCTTCTGCTTGTAGTGATTGATGACGTAATCGGCGCCAAGTTCGCGCGCCTTTTCCATTTTTTTCTCGTTGCCGGCCGTGGCAATCACGGTGGCATTGAACAGCTTGGCAATCTGAATGGCAGCTATTCCTACCCCCGAGTTCGCCCCCAGGACCAAAACCGTATTCCCCGGTCGAATCGAAGCCCTCCCCGTCAACATATGGCAGGCCGTCAGGAAAACCAGTGGCACGCTGGCGGCTTGGTTGAATCCCAGGCTGTCCGGGATCGGAATCACGTTCACCTCAGGGACCGCCATCAATTCACAGTTGCCGCCGTCCGCCAGATTGCCAAGCACGGTGAACTCCCGGCACATGTTCTGCCGGCCCGCCGCGCATTGGGCGCAATGATTGCAGAAGTGCATGGGCGCCAGCAGCACTCGCTGTCCAGGCTTGCATCCCGTCACGTATTCGCCGACCTCAACAACCTCGCCGGCAATGTCGCTGCCGAGAATATGAGGCAGCGGCGCCTTGGTTGTACCCTTCCGGACCCAGAGATCGAGATGGTTCATCGCGCAAGCCTTCACCTGCACCAGCACCTGGTCCTTGCGCAGAACTGGATCCGGAACGTCTTCGTACTGCAATACTTCTGGCCCCCCGTACTGATGAATGCGAACCGCTTTCATGATCGCGCCCCTTCCAGAGGACTCTCGCGGCGAGGATGAAACCCTTCAACCTAACACAAAGCCTTCCATAATGCTCCGCGGTCGTCATTCCCGTCGTCGTGCACCACCACCTGTAATCCTGAGCAAAGCGAAGGATCTGTGTATTTCATTGCTCCTGCAGTCTTTGAGAATGGATACCGCAAAGAATAGAAAGACCGAACCAGGTTCGTCCGAACCGGGTTCGGCCCTGCTAGCTACTCCAGTGAGTTTCTGAATTACTTAGGCGTCAAATCCATGGCCTCAACGATTCGTTTGAAGGGAATCTTGGCGGTTTCGTTCAGTTCCTTGACCACCTCCGGATTGGAAGCCTCAAAGAAGCACATGCAGTGTGCCTCACCGGGCACAAACGCGCTGCGGATGTAACGCACTTTCTTGCCCTGAGCAGTCATCTTCTGACTCAGTTCTATAGCAGCTTTCTGGGCTGCGGCCAGTTGTTCCATTTTGATTCCGGGGAGATCGCGGTCCACCATGTAAACAGGCACAGATACCTCCTCACCCTATAGGGTGTCGGAAGCCTAGCCCCGCCCAGATGAATTTGCAAGATGCAGCCTAGGCTCGCGTTGACTACCTCGGCGAAAAGCCCAATAATCAACCGGGGATGGATATCTACGAGGAAATCGTCAAGCTGCGCCAGGAGGGCCGCCGGGGCGCCGTAGCCACGATCGTCAACGTCCATGGCTCGATACCATCC
>DATEPX010000222.1:0-3508 GCA_035272945.1 Terriglobales bacterium | reverse complement strand
GGGCAGTTTCGATAGGGTCGTTTGAAGTGAGCCGCTAGCGTTTGCGGCGGATGCGGTGAGATCTATGGGATTTCGATTCGGCTGTGCAGGTTCCGAACCGTGTTGGCAGCAACAAAGCGGAACGAAGAGAGCGGTGGCCCTGTTCTTGTAAGCCGTCGTGGAGTCTCGGACTGCAGAAGAAGAGTTCGTATCTGTGAGCAGAACCGCCGGTTGAGCATACGAGGGCATGGCGTGTGGGAACACACCTGCGACCGACGACCATCGAAGCAAGTTGCCCCATAGTTGTCTCAGGAACTATCAAGCAGGTTCCGCGGTACATTAGGCAGTAACAGGCCTGAGCGAAAGTGAAGTTGGCTGTTGGTTAACCGTTCCAGGACCACCATCGGACCGGAGCAAACAGGACAGCGCAGCTGGGTAGTGATCTCAGCATGAGTTGCGCAGCCCTCTACCCCAAGCAGAGCACGACAGCGTGTGAGCATACAGCCACGCCTGCGGTTTGCGGAAAGGCCGAAGTGGCGGATGCGGACCAAGCCCTTAGGCAGAACGTGGATCAGGAATCGGCGCAGGAACTCGTCTGCGGAGACCGTCATGATCTTCTGCTTGCCACCGTGTGCATAGTCTTTCCAGCGAAACGAGACCCGATCATTCTGGAACGCAACCAGTCGATGGTTGGAGATGGCGACGCGGTGCGTGTAGCGCGCTAGATACTGCAGAACATGCTCGGGACCGCCGAATGGTGGCTTGGCGTAGACGACCCAGTCTTGGTGGAAGAGCTGTCGGAGAAACTGGCGAAAGCGACGTGGCTCAGCAAGACTCTGGAGTGAGCCGTGGAACTGGAGCTTGTGCTGGCGAAAGAGTTGTTGGAGTCCGGCTGTGAACTTACCCCGGAAGACGCGGCTCAGTGCGCCAACTGGCAGGAAGAAGCGTCTGGAAGAAGCGATCCATCTGGAACCGTCGGGAGCGAGCCCACCTGCAGGAACAACGTAATGGATGTGGGGATGATGCTGAAGGTTCTGGCCCCAGGTATGGAGCACGCCAAGAAACCCGATATCTGCTCCCAGATGCTTCGGGTCGCCGGCCAGTTCGAGTAGTGTCGCTGCACTGGCTCGGAACAGCAGATCGTAAAGTAGCCGCTTGTTCTGCAGGGCTAGAGCGGAGAGTACGTGCGGCAGCGTGAAGACGATGTGAAAGTAAGAGACGGGCAACAGCTCAGCCCTGCACTCGGCGAGCCAGCGGGAGCGGGCGTTGCCCTGACATCTGGGGCAGTGCCGGTTACGGCATGAGTTGTAAGAGATAGCCTGATGTCCGCAGCGCGTGCACTGATCACGGTGAGCGCCCAAGGCCGCAGTGCGACAGCGGACGATCGCATCGAGCACCTTGCGATGCGGCCACGCAAGGTGGGATCCGTAGTGCTCCCAAAATCGGTTGCCGGATGCACGGACGATGTCGGCCACCTCAAGGGTGGGCCGACTCATCGCTGGATCAGCCTCCTGGAACGCTTCACCTGGTCGGGACTAGACACCTCGATCGCTTCCAGCGGGCTGGGAACTGCTTGCAGATGACGCCGGGACAAGTGCAGGTAGACAGTGGTGTCGGCGAGCTTGGCATGACCCAGCAGGACCTGGATCGTGCGCAGATCGGCGCCCGCTTCGAGCATGTGGGTGGCGAAACTGTGACGCAGCGTGTGAGGAGACACATGCTTGCTGAGACCAGCATGTTTCGCGGCCTCCGCCACGGCCTTCCAGACAATCTTCTCTGTGATGGGTACGTCGGCCCGCCAGTTGTTGACGGTGCCGGGAAACAGATATGTCTTCGGCTTCATCCAGCGCCAATACTCGCGCAGGGTGTCCAGCAGTTTCGGAGTCAACAAGACGTCGCGGTCACGGCTACCCTTGCCCTGGCGAACATGAATGACCATGCGTTCGCTGTCGATATCGCAGACCTTCAAGTGGCATAGTTCCGCGCGTCGCAGGCCGGTTGCATACAGCATCATCAGCATGGTGCGGTGCAACAGGTTCTGCGCCGAAGCAATGAGCCGCGACACTTCCTCCGGACTCAGTACCGTGGGCATGCGCCTCTGACGCTTGGGAAACGGAATGTGATCGGGAAGATACGGTCGCCTGAGTGTCTTGACGAAGAGAAAACGCAGAGCGGCCGTACGACCTTCGATCGTCCCCGGCGAGAGCTTGCAGTCGCGAAACAGGTGAACTTGGTACTCGCGAATATGTTCTGGGCCGAGGCGATCGGGCGAACGGTGGAAGTACTTCGCGAAATCTTCTATGGCGTGGATATACGCACGGACGGTGTTCTGAGCGTAGTTGCGGCGCTGGAGCTCGTCCAGCATCAGCTTCCGAAGATGGGTCACAGTGATCCTCCTTGTGACCCAAAACTTACACGAGTGACACTGCTCCGAGAGCCACCCACGCGGTAGCGTCCGCCGCGCTAGCGGCTTAGTTCAAACGCGCTTCTCTCGAGTGATCAGAAACCGCTACGAACATTCGAGAATCATCATGTCGGACGGCAATGGACTGTGCGGTGGAGTGAGCGGGATCGATTTTGTACACCACTGGCGAACGAGCAGAGTTGTCCTTACTGCCCCTTTAGGGGCTGAGGCCGCCCAACGTCGGTTTGCAGCAAACTGTTGATTCTCAGCGCTCGTAAACAAAAAATCATCCGCCCCATGGCTCGCAGAATCTATACCAGGAACCAACTTCTCTGAGGTGCCTGCATGCAACTCAAGCCCTTCTTGCTCGACGCCTGGCTCGACCAGTACGAACACGACATAGAATTCAACCTCGCTGCGAGCACCGGGCCGACCTGGACCGTAAACGACATCCTCGCCCTCGCCGACGACGAAACGCGTCACCGCTTCCTGAACCACAACCTGGTCTACGGCCGCCCCGCCGGCGCCGACAGCCTGCGTGAGGCGATCGCTGAAATGCAGAGTGTCCCGGTAGAGTCGGTGCAAATCGTCACAGGCGCCTCCGAGGCGCTCGTGGCCTTGATGTGGCTGGCCGCCGAGCCCGGCGCGAACGTAATCATCCCGCAGCCTGGATTCACTACTTTCTCGGCGCTCCCGGAGTCTCTTGGCCTGGAAACCCGCTTCTATCGCGTGCGCCGCGAGAATGGCTTCCGCATAGACGCCGACGACATCAAGCGGCTCGCCGATTCGAAGACCAAGCTTATTCTGGTCAACAGCCCGCACAACCCGACGGGCGCGACCATCGGCGACGCCGAAATGGAAGCCCTGCACGACTTCACCGCCAAGCGCGGAATCCAGCTGGTCAGTGACGAGGTCTACCATCCCATCTACCATGGAAGGCAAACGAAATCGGCGGCGCGCCTGCAGCACGCCACCGTGATCGCCGACCTGTCAAAGGCATTTTCGATTGCCGGAGTGCGCACGGGATGGATGATCGAGCACGATGCCAAGCGCCGCCAGCAATACTGGACCGCGCGCGCCTACTTCTCCATCTGCAACACCACCACGGGAGAACTTCTCTCGGAG
>DATEPX010000221.1:0-7620 GCA_035272945.1 Terriglobales bacterium | reverse complement strand
AAGCCTTGTGGGAGTTGTACACCTTTGAACCTGCGGAAAACCCCTCCTTAATAGGTCAATTTTGAGTTAACGAGTCCAGTCTTGTGTTTGGAACGGCGTTGCAGCTGAATCGGTACAGTCTTACATAGACCCACTACCATTGACCGCGTTACTTCGCAACGCGGACAACCTGTGATATGCAAATGCACCGCGCACACCGTTGACGAAGCCCAGCAGAATGACCACTCCGACCACCCAGCCTGCGGTCGCGGTGGAACCATGAGCATAGATAGAATAGGCGCGCTCCGAGACATACCCCAGCAGTCCTACCAAGGCCCACGCTCTAGACATCCTGTAGATTCTCCAAGCCATAAATGCGAACAGTCCCGCATCAACAAGCGAGAGCAGCGAAAACCGGGGCAGGATTCGAATATTGAAGATTGCAAGTACGGCGAACAGGGCGGTAACGCTAGCAACAAAAATGGCGGCCCCGGCTCCTTGATGAGCGGCTCCTTTAGCCTCTTCTTCAGTTTCCACTGAAGGCCACCATCCACTTCCTTCAGCCTGCTTTTTGGGAGCTTCTGGCATTTCGGGACAACCTAGGCGACAGTGTCCCACGGTTCAGCTTCAATGCCCGACGGTTTCGTCGAGGCTCGCTCGCGCAGTAAACAGGGCTATAATTTCATTCATGGAACCAGTCACCACGGTCACGACAGCTTGGACAATCGCGAAGGCTGCCGGTGAAATATCAACGAAGCTGTACGAACTTGGAAAGTCATTAAAGGCCATGAAGCGAAGCAGCGGATTGATGAAATAACGGACAAGCTGCGCGAACTGAAGCGCTGAGAGTTCTTCACCAACGCAGTTACGATAACAAGCTGGCAGCCAGCATGTCAATGAGTGGCTGCTCAGCTGCTGCTCAGCTGCTCAGTTCTTCGGCGCAGTTCCCAAATACGGCGCGCTGTTCCCTTCCCGTGTTTTCAATTTCGTGCTATCGTTGATTTCTACATGGCATCCTTTCTTTACGCCCTGGTCAGAAGATAGAAGACTCCTCCTAGTTGTGTCCCGCACTTCGTTTTCTAATCCCAGATGAACTCAGTAACTTGAGAGTGGTGGATTTCCATGAAGAAGCCAAAAGTTGGACGTAACGACCTCTGCCCATGCGGCAACGGGAAGAAATACAAAAAGTGTCACGGAGCATCTTCTGCGCCACAGCAGGTCCAGTCACAGCCGGAACGCTCATTCTCACTCTGCGTGCACCCCGCGAACACAGTGCCGCCAGAAGTACTCGCAAAGGCGATGGCCATCCAGCGTGAACACCGGGAACGGGAGCAGGAGCGAACTCGCCGCTTCGGTCTGGTACGCCCCGAGATAGCAGTCGACTACCACGGGTACAAGTTCGTCGCGATTGGCAACATATTGCTCTACATGCCGAGTGAGAGGTGCCGCTTCCTGACCGACGTTCTTCTGGCATACGTACCGCAATTGTTCGGCCGGGAGTGGTTCGAGCAGGAGGTCGCAAAGCCGCCCGATGAACGTCATCCGGTGATGCAGTGGCGCATAAAGGGCATGAACTACATGAACGCACAGCCGCATCTGCCGGACGGAAGCTTCGGTGCCCCGCCCACTGGTCCGCTGCTGGCTTACATAACCTTCGCATACGACTTGTACGTCGTCGCACACAACGCGCGGCTCGACAAGCGACTCATTGAGCGCCTGAAGCAGATGGAGCAGTTCCAAGGCGCAAGGCACGAATTGTTCGCGGAAGCGACGTGTTTGCGGGCAGGCTTCAAAATCGAGCACGAAAACGAAGACGACCGCTCGTCACGGCACGCAGAGTTCACGGCGACGCACGTGGCTACCGGTCAGCCTATATCAGTGGAAGCGAAGAGCAAGCATAGGCCGGGCGTGCTAGGTCAAACCGGCGTGCGCGAACCAAGTGATGCGGTGAATTTGCGTTTCGGGTATCTGCTCAATGATGCTGTCGCCAAAAATCCCGCCCACCCACTCGTCGTGTTCTTGGACACGAACATGCCATTCGAAGCGGCCAATCGCTTTCTCTTCCCGCGACCGCCGCATCCTTTCATTCTCCGGACGCTCAACCGGATGCGCAACCAGCATGGCGGCAAGGACCCCATTACGCAGCTCGTGATTACGAGTCTTCCGGGGCACTACACAGGAGACAATGAGATTTCGCAACCCGGCCATCTGCTCGGTTACATTTCTCCGCAGCCACTGAAGCCGGCGAGGGTGGAAGCGCTGTTGGCTATCACGCAGGCGACGAACCTGTATGGTAACGTTCCGCAGGAGTTGCCAAAAACCAGGTGACAACGACCGAAGCGGAGTTACGACGTTCGGAGAAAGAAATGGCCGGGGTTTCCGCAGGTCCGCCCGGCCAATTCCTCTTCTAGTCTCACCTAAGAAATTGTTAGCTGTGGTTCTGCAAAACGCCAAACGGAGCCGGGCTGTTCTTGTCGCTGTAGATTAGTGCGCCGCCATAGCGGGAGTATATGCATCAGCATGTCCACGAAACCTACGTACATTTATCGGGACGCGGAGCGCAATTTCATAATTGGGAGGGACATCCTGAAGAGCGTCTCGAAGGTGGAGAGGTGGCGCTTGGGATTTGAGACTTGCGAAGACGCTTTAAGTTGGAACGTCTTCGTCGGTCTCTATGCTTTGAAGAGTCTGGCAGAGGTATTCGAGGCGTTGACGGGAGTGGTTCCCCTTATGGAGCCGGAGCTTTATCTCTGGGGCAACCGCATTGATGCGGACTGCACTCCATGGCCCGATCTGTACGAAGTTCGTGCGGCGCTTGAAAAAGGCATGCCCATCCCAACTGAGCCCGACATCGTGCTGCGCGTTTCGGGACAAGCCATCGCGCTAATAGAAGCGAAGTTCGGCTCACCCAATTCCAGTTTGATCAAGAAAAAGGGACGCTTTGGTTCAATCTCGGAATTCCTCAAGTGTTACAAATGTAAAGAGGGCGCAGCGGACCCGCTAAACCGAAAATGGATTTCAGGGCAGGAAGACGAGCGGATACTGGAGCAGTTGTGCCGGAACACCATTTTCGCCCACTGGCTCGCTTCGGAACGTGAACAGCCGTTCGTCGTCAACTTGGTCACACGAAAGGCTACAAATGATGAACAACTCTTCCGCCTGCATTTGTCTGAAAATGTGGTCCGATTCCATGTACGCACATGGGAAGACATTTGCGGCTTGTCCGCCATCCAGAGGGAGCAAGCAACCATTCTGCGCCGTTATCTGGAAAACAAAACCCTAAATCTTCTGCCAGCGTTCGATTTAAAGCTTGCGAACGTGGCCTCCCCGTCTTGACTGCACCCGAGGTTGGCTGCGTCTTGGCTCCCCTTTGTGTCGACATGGGTACATCCTGCTGTCCCATCTGGTTTTTCACCGCAAGTCGTCCTACTTCACACAATTCATCATCCTCGTGCTCGGTTACGCAGGCATTTTCCTGATGCTGAAGTTCCGGATGGTGACGTTTTGATCCGCGACACTGCCACGAGCCGATGCTGGAAGAAAGCAGCAGCCCTGCACTGCGCAATTGCAATTGTGCAGAGGCAGTCTACGAGGCTGTGGCCTGAGGCTAATTGGCTGCAAAATGCAATTGATTCTGCTGATCGAGCGAAACCGCGTCCTGTGGCCTGCTCGGATGATGACCCGCCAGCGTGGTCCAAAAAGCCGTGGAAACGTTGTGACAAGTCCGCCGCACGGGAGCCATGCCGCGAGGGTCGCTCCTGCCTCTAATCGCCTCCGGGCAGCGGGGGCTATTTTTGCCATTTGCGCCCATTTCTTGGCTGTTCCAAGATCGGGTTCCCTGTGCTTGCCTCCGGAGAGCGCCCGGCGTGGCAAAATGAAGCCATCCATGAGTGCCGCAAGCCCTGAACGCCGACCCGCGACCGAGCAAATTTCCGGGCTGATCGAGCGCGTCACATTCCATAGCGACGAGAGCGGCTTCTGTGTTCTTCGGGTGAAAGTGAAGGGGCAGCGGGATGACGTGACCGTCGTGGGCTCTCTGCCGTCTGTGACCGCAGGGGAATGGCTGGCTGCGGATGGCTGGTGGGTCAGGGACAAGGAACACGGCCTGCAATTCAAAGCCATCACCCTGAAGACCGTGCCGCCGACCACCGCCGAGGGAATCGAGCGGTACCTCGGCAGCGGGCTCGTCAAGGGCATCGGCCCGATCCTCGCCAAGAAACTCGTCGGGCATTTCGGAGCCGACGTTCTTGTCGTCATCGCGAGCCGCCCGTCCGAACTGCAAACGGTGGACGGGATCGGCCCCAAGCGCCGGGAGCGGATCGCGCAGGCATGGCAAGAGGCGAAGCAAATCCGCGAGATCATGCTGTTCCTCCACAGCCATGGCGTGAGCACCAGCCGGGCGGTGCGCATTTTCAAGACCTACGGGGAACAGGCAATTGAAAAAGTGCGCGGCAATCCCTACGCGCTGGCGAAAGACATTTACGGGATTGGCTTCGCGACCGCCGACCAGATTGCCCAAAAGGTAGGGATTCCGAAGGATTCCATCAACCGCGCCAAGGCTGGCATCGACCACGCCTTGCTGGAGGCTACCTCGGACGGCCATTGCGCCCTGCCTTTGGCGAAGCTGAAACTCGCCGCCGTGAAGCTACTGGAGGTGCCGGAAACCACGGTCGAGCAGGCGCTTTCGGAGATGCTTGCAGGCGGCTCCCTGCTGCTGGAAGAGATCGAGGGTGAGCCGCTGGTCTTCCTGCCTCATCTCAGGAAGGCGGAAGAGGGCGTTGCGCTGAGGATCAGGCGTCTGGCGGAAGGGCAGCCGCCCTATCCACCTATCGACTTTGAGAAGGCAGTTGCGTGGTGCCAGAAGCGAACGGGCAAGACGCTTGCGCCCAGTCAGCGCGATGCACTGAAGACCGTTCTCGCCAAACGGGTGGTCGTGATCACGGGCGGGCCGGGCGTCGGCAAGACCACGCTCGTCAATTCCATCCTGATGATCCTGCGGGCAAAGAATGTGAAGTGCCTGCTGTGCGCCCCCACAGGACGAGCGGCGAGACGGCTGACCGAGACCACGGGCTTGGACGCGAAAACGATCCATCGCCTGCTGGAGATCGACCCCGCGACCGGGCGTTTCAGCAAAGATGAAGCCCATCCGCTTTCCTGCGGCCTATTGGTCGTCGATGAAACATCCATGGTGGACGTGCCGCTGATGCACTCTTTGTTGCGGGCGGTGCCGAACCACTCAGGGTTGATTCTGGTCGGCGACATAGACCAGCTTCCCTCGGTCGGGCCGGGCACGGCGCTGCATGATCTGATCGAGAGCGGGGTCGTGCCTACCGTCCGGCTCACGGAAGTCTTCAGGCAGGCGGCGAATAGTGACATCATCACCAGCGCCCACCGCATCCGTCGCGGACAGATGCCGGACGTGCGCGGAGCAGGGCAGGACTCCGATTTCCACTTCATTGAGCGGGACGAGCCGGAGAAGATCGCCGCCACGCTCGTCAAGCTGGTGAAGGAGCGAATTCCGCAACGCTTCGGGTTCGATCCCATCCGCGATGTTCAGGTTCTTTGCCCCATGAACCGAGGAACGCTCGGGGTGCGCGAACTGAACACGGCGCTCCAGCAGGCATTGAATCCAGTGCAGGCGGGAGAGCCCGTAGTCGAGCGGTTCGGGTGGCGGTTCCGGATGCGGGACAAGGTGATACAGACCGAGAACGACTACGACAAGGAGGTTTTCAACGGCGATGTCGGAACCATCGAGCGCATCGACCTCGCCGAACATGAGGTCACGATCCACTTCGAGGAGCGCAGCGCGAAGTACGACTTCGGGGAACTGGACGAGGTTTCGCTTGCCTATGCGGTCACCATCCATAAATCCCAAGGGTCGGAGTTTCCAGCCGTGGTGATCCCGCTCGCCACGCAACACTACATGCTGCTGCAACGCAACCTGATCTATACGGGGATCACGCGGGGCAAGAAGCTGGTTGTGCTGATCGGGCAAAAGAAGGCGCTGGGCATCGCGGTGCATAATGACCGACCGCAGAGGCGGTATTCGGGGCTGCTGGCGAGCCTGCGAAGCGGCGGCCAGCAAGGGGTTGAATCGTAAGCGGCGATTCGCCGGGAGCATCTGGAAATCATCACCAAGCCCGAGCCATTGCCGGGAGGGCGATGGCGAAGCCTAGCCCGCCCAGCCAAGCAATCATCGCAGAGAGGTTTCAAAATCACTGGCTCCAGCAGCAGGCGCGAATGCCCATACTTTCGCCGCGTGCGGTGATACCACTCCTCGGCGCTTTGCCCAAGATACCTAGCGGCCTCCGCGATCAGAGAACATTCCCGGACATCGGGCGGAGCGAGTGGAGCAAGCGCTATCTCGGATAGGCGTGGAGCCATACCTGGAATTATCGCAATTTATCAGCCCTACTCAAGACTTCTTGACCCGCGCGCCTGCGTAAATTGCGTGAATTACTGGATTGTTGGCGGGTGCCCGTCTTCGCTTGACTATTGTTCACCGCTGGATGATATCACTCCAGGATTTCGGCTCGCTTTAGAGGGCGATTTTAGAACTCTCCCAATCGGCCAGATCGTCGCCGATTCCACAGTTCGACGCTTTCAGGGTTTGCACCGTGCGATGGCACTCGGATGGTTGCGGGGAGCCGCAACGTAGTCAAATTAACGTTCCAGGCGACCAACGCCGAGGCCGCATGACCCGGGGTTACGAGAAAAATTACGCAGTGGCTACGCTGGTCTTGTGATCTCTGTATGCAGCAGGTAGCCCCGCCTCAGAGGGCGGATAGATGTCGTACCAATCAAATTGGAACACCCGCTCACGATTTTCGTCAATTTTGGCGGGGTCAGCAGGGAAACCTTCTCCAGGTTTTCCAGGCCATTTTCCAACGACAAGTACAGTAAGGGAGGCAGACCGTTGTCTTCACAATAGAAAGCAACGTGGCCCAGCACTGCATTCAACACGCCCTGGGCTTTCTTCCCATACATCAATGCGGAAAGAAGTTCGTAAGTTACCGTCTGCCGATTCATGGCTTTGCTCACAAGGATTTCCCATGCTTGCACAGCGCGTGCTGGATGCTCAGACGTTGGGTTGAATCTTCGGATCATGGGACCTCCGGTTGTGGCGGATTCTAGCACCAATTGTGCCGTCTGCGACAGCGCGGCCGCCCACTCTTTACGCCACTGTATCTGCGCGGCCGTCCCATCGACGGTGGCGCGGTTTTCGCCATCTTCAAGATACGCCTTACCTCTGTTTCGTTCAGATCGTTAAACACGAACCGGGGAGCGCCACGCGCATACAAACGCCGTGCGAGGGCTGGCGCAATTTTCTCAAGCTCGCGGCCATTCTCCTCGAATAAGACAAAATGATCGAACGTGACCAGAGGGCCGCGCATGCCGTCACATCACACGGCCGTGTTCGTGCGCCAATGCCTATCCAGTTGATCTTGCCGGCGATTCCTAGTGCAACAGGTTCCCGGCTGATGCCGCCGACGCCGATGACGGCCTCGAAGGGCAACCTTCGCACCCGCCCCATGCAGTCCTGATTGCCAAAAACCCCGTTTGTATCCGGGTCTCCCGTATGGGTACGTTTGTAGACCAGGGTTCTGCAGGACCGACCTCCCGGTCCCGAACCAGCCTGGA
>DATEPX010000220.1:0-40914 GCA_035272945.1 Terriglobales bacterium | reverse complement strand
CTGCGGAATTCGACCGCGTATTCCTGCGCCGTGAAATCTCCGCCGCAGCCCCATGACTCGTTACCCACACCCCAGAAACGAACCCCAAAAGGTTCGGGATAACCGGCTGCGGCACGTTCCTCCGCCAGAGTGGTGCTTCCGGCGGGCGAGTTGCAATATTCGACCCACCGGTAAAACTGCTCGGCTGGCAGGGACCGCACGTTGGCCGCAAGATACGGCTGGCTACCAATCAGTTTGCAGAAATGGACAAATTCGTTCGTGCCGAATTGGTTGGGGTCATACTTATGGCTGGGCGGCGACGACGGTGATTCATCGTTGGCCCAAAAATTCGTCCGCCTGGGGCGCTTGTCCGCCGGACCAATGCCATCACGCCAATCGTAGCTGTCCGCAAAGCATCCGCCGGGATAGCGAACCACGGGAGACTTGATCTTGCGCATGTGCTCGATGAGATCTTTCCGAATGCCGTCTACATTCGGCACTTTGGCATTTCTTCCGACCCAGATTCCGTCATACAGCACGCCGCCCAGATTCTCTGCGAAATGGCCATAGATATGCGGAGAAATAGTTGCCAGCGGCTCTCCCAGAAGCACCTCAATGCGCGAGTCCAGAGCTGCGGACGGCCACGGCGAGGCCAGACCGGCATATTTGGAAAACGCCAAGACTCCCGCGCCAGCCAATGACTGCCGAACAAACTCTCTCCGCGTCGACATGCGGTCTTTACCCCTGCGTTCGAGTAAACGATTACTAAAACTACCGGAATATACGACTCGCCTTGGAATCACTGCAAGGGATTTTTCGCCTTGCCCTTCGCGGCACTCGCCGCCTTCTCCTTCTCCGTGAGCTTCTTGATCAGCTGCACTTCGGCGGTGGCGTACGGCTTCCCATCGGGGTAAAAGATGTCATGAAACCAGACTGGCGGCGGGCCAGTATATTGCTTCTCCCACGAATCCCACGGATAAATGGTCTGCGATTTTCCTGAAACAAAGCCCCAGTTGTACGCGCCCACGTGCTGCTCTTTCAGCAGTGGGAGGATCGTCTGGAATGTGCTGCCCAAAGGCCTCGCCATGTATTCGGTGCAAACGATGGGACGTGCGAAACGTCGCAGAGACTCGATGCGGCGCTCCGTCGCATCGGGCCGCTCGTAGCTATGGAAGGTTACGACGTCCGAGTTTTCCAGTTGAAAGCGCGCGGTGTCGTTGAGCGCAGCATCGCTGGACCAGTCCCCTTTCCAGACTCCACTGGTAAGCGGCTGCGACGGATTCACCTCGCGCGCCCACTGCCACTCGCGTTTAAGCAATTGCGTAGCTAGTTCGGCTTTGTTGGGCAGTTCCTTGCCTCGATACGGGGGGTTGTCGTTGTCGGGCTCGTTCATCAGGTCCCACATCAGGACTCTATGGTCATTGCGAAAATGAGCGAGCACGCCGGTCACGTAGGGCTTTAGTTCCTTGTCCCACCGGGACGGCTCCTTCAAGATTTCCGCACCCGGCGCCTGCACCCAGCCGGAATTGTGCACGTGGGCTCTGGGAGCCCGCTGCTTTCCCAGCTGTGGGTAAGGGTCCCAGACCGAATCGAGCAGGACGAAAGTGGTGCGGATATGGTGCTTGTCTGCAATCTGGAGAAATTTCTCCATGCGATCGAGAAAGCCTTGGGAGTCCCGCGTCCAGGGCAGATTGTGCAGAAAGACGCGCATGGTGTTCATGCCGATCGATTCCGCCCAGCTCAGCTCGTGGTCGATGGTTTTTGCATCGAACGTGTCTGCTTGCCACATTTCCAGCTCGTTAATTGCCGTGCTGGGAAGAAAATTGCTGCCCACCAGCCACGGCTGCGAGGAATACCACTGCTTCGCTTTTTCCTGAGGCCAGCGTCCAGGTTCGCTTGCCATTGCGGTCATGGCCACCGTGATAACTAGAAACAGCAGGAAGAAATTGAACCAACGCACTCTGGCCATACAGCCTCCTTGATGTGCGAAACACGTTTACTAAGGTGTTCCCAGGTGAGATTAACGAAAGGCCTTCTTGCCGATAATTCCCTTACCCTCTCGAATGACGATCAGTTGGTCGGCAGCAACGTTTGGAATACTCTCTGTTGCGCCGTTTGTCCAGCGGACGGTCAGGTCGGCAGATTTTTCGGCTCCGAGCCCAAAGTGGAGTCTTCGATCGTTAACCGAGTAGAAGCTCGATTGGGCGAGGACCTCCTGCACCTGCTGGTGCTTTCCATAGCGCGCGACCACACGGGCGCCGATGGCACTGCGATTGGTTTGAACTCCAATCAGAAGTACCTTTAACCAGTGATGACCGCCGGAAACATCGTTACGCAACAAGGACGGCGGCTCATTCATGTTCATCACCAGCACGTCCATGTCGCCGTCATTGTCGAAATCTCCGAAAGCACAGCCACGACTCGCGTGTGCGGCGCTGACCCCGCTTCCCGCCTCCTCAATCAGTTCCTCAAACCTGCCGTCACCCAGGTTGCGGAAAACCAGCCGCGGTGTTTGAAAGGGATATGATGGCAGCTTCTTCTCCACTTCGGGGTAGACGCTTCCTGTGGCAACGAATAGGTCCGGGACGCCATCATTATCCAAATCGACAATTCCCGTTCCCCACCCCACGTATCGGGTCTCGACGCCAATGCCGGCGCGGGTGGTCACGTCGTCGAAGTTTCCTTTGCCATCGTTGCGGTAAAGCACGTCGGTGTCGTCAGCGAAGTTGGTTTTGAAGATGTCGAGGTTGCCATTCAGGTCATAGTCACCAACTCCAACTCCCATGCCGGCCTGTTCCAACCCGTCCTCGCTCAGGGCCACTCCGCGTTCTAACCCCTCCTCGCGGAAGGTGCCGTCATGTTGGTTACGGAACAACCAGCTTGGTGTGGAATCGCACGCCACGTAGATATCGGGCCAACCATCGTTGTCAAAATCGGCCGCAACCGCCGTCATGGGATAAGAGCCCGAGGAGGCGGATACCCCGGACGCGCGGCTCACGTCGGTAAATGTTCCATCACCATTGTTGCGAAAGAGTTGAGCGAACCCGGTAGGAAGACCGCGAGGACCACAATTTACTGGGACCCCCTTCCACGTGCAATCAGCACTTTGACCAGGCCGGGGCAACTTATCCAGCGTCGTATTGAGATACGTAGCCACAAACAGGTCCACACGGCCATCGCGATCGTAGTCCACCCACGTGCACCCGGAACCGTATCGCACACTGTTCTGGCTGAGCCCGGCTTTCTCAGTTACATCGGTGAACGTTCCATTCCCGTTATTGTGGTACAAGGCATTCCGGCCATAGTACGTGACGAACAGATCATCGAACCCATCATTGTCGTAGTCGCCTACGGTCACCGCGGATGCCCAACCTGCGCGAACCAATCCGGCTTTTTCCGTTACATCAGTGAAAGTGCCGTCACGATTATTTTTGTACAGCCTATTGGTGGCGCCAGGGGGATCGCCGTCAAGACGAGTCCCGCTGAGAACAAGCAGATCAACCCAGCCGTCATTATCGTAGTCGATGAATGCGACCCCACACCCCACCACCTCGATGATGTAGTTTTTGCTGTCCACGCCTCCGTATAGGACGGGATGGATGAGGCCTGCCTGCTTGGCCACGTCGGTCAAATGCGAATAGAAAGGACGGCCGGAAGGCTTGCCGCGCGGCTGTGCTTTTACGCCACGCGAAGAAATCCCTTGTCCGAATATGGCGCGGTTGGCGCCGGTGATCGCTGCACCCGCCACCCCAGCCATCGTGAGCATCCATTTGCGCCTGGTGATCATTGGATTGGCTCGACGGCCCTCAGTACCTGGCGGGCTTTTACGTTTTCGAACTTCTGTACAACTCCTGACGGCCAGCGGATTTCGACCAGTTTAGCGGTCGAGTCATTACCCAACCCTGCTATGACCCGCTTGTCGCTGGCTGACAGATACCCGACAGCCGTATTGACGGTGTAATACTGAATTAATCCCGACGTGGAGACTACTTTGATCCGCGAACCGATCCCGTCACGATTTGACTTCTTTCCGATGGTCTCAATGGCAATCCAGTTGTTACGGTTGCCCCCATCGTTGCGTAGTACGTATGCGCTCTGCCCAACATTGCTCACAACCACATCCACGTCGCCGTCATTGTCGATATCGCCGAAGGCCGCACCGCGCCCAGCCCACGGCTGCTGAAATACCTCGCCAGCCGCCACCTTCGAGAAATGGCCTGCCTCGTTGCGAAGCAGCAACGGTGGCTCTAGATACCGCAGGTTGGGAGCGGTCTTCTCGATCGTATCCATGACATGCGATTGTGCGACGAAAAGATCCTTCCACCCGTCGTTGTCATAATCGAAGAAGCGAGTGCTCCAGCCCGAGAATGCAAGGCTTGCTCTGCCCAGGCCCGAGCGGTTCGTCACGTCCCGAAATGTGCTATCCCCATTGTTGTGGAACAACATGTAGCGCTCGTTGGAAAGATCAGTAACGATAATGTCCGGTAGCCCATCGTTATCGTAGTCACTGAAGTCTGTGCCCATTCCCGCAAAGGTCTTCCCGTCCTCGTTGTAACCGACGCCGGCTACGAGGCCGACCTCAGCGAAAGTGCCGTTTCCATTGTTGTGGTACAGAAAGCACTGCACGGAATCGTTGGCGACAAAAATATCAGTGAGACCGTCGCCGTCGTAATCGGCAAAACTCACTCCCAGGCTTTTGCCGTCCGGATTCGCTATACCGGCTTTGGCCGAGACATCGGTGAAAGTGCCGTCGCCGTTATTGTGATAGAGGATGTTTGTCACACCGTCGTAATTGTCGGGATGGCAGTAGGCGCGAAAGCCGGGTTTCTGTTCTCCACAATAGCGATTGCTCTTGAATGTCCAGTCCACGTACCGCGTAACAAACAGGTCGAGCTTGCCATCGTTGTCGTAATCGAAAAATCCTGCACTTGCGCTCCATCCTCCCGCGCCAACACCAGCTTTGGCGGTGACATCGGTAAAGGTCCCATTTCTATTGTTGTGATAAAGGGTGTTGCCACCATAGCCGGTTACGTAAATGTCCTCGAATCCGTCGTTGTCATAGTCACCGACTGCAACCCCCATGCCGTAGTGATTTTGCGGCATTCCGGTCAGGCCGGCCCCCTCGGTCACGTCGGTGAAGGTGCCATCCGGGGTTTGATGAAATAGACGGTTCCAGAACTTCGGGTCTGACTTGTCCGGCAGCTTGCCTTCGGGCACGGGATCGGCGAGGTATGCACCATTGACAAAGAAAATATCCAGCCTTCCGTCGTTGTCGTAATCCAGAAAAGCGACCCCCCCGCCCATCGTCTCAATCAGGTACTTATTCGAGGTGGCTGAGTTCTCTTGCTTGAAATTAACTCCAACTTCCCGAGTGACATCGGTGAAGCGTATCGATGGAATCTGTGCCGAGTCTATCCCCCAGAAACCGAAGGCACAGAGAGCCATCCAATAGCCCGCTTTTCCGAATCTCCCCATTATGGCTCAGCGAGGTTTCCGCGAATCGACGATTCCCTTGCTTTCTTGCACAACCAACAACTGATTGGCCGGCAGATTCTTGAACGTCTCCTTCAAGCCCGAAGGCCACTTGATTTCGAGACTGTCGACTTTGCTCGCTTTACCGAGGCCGAAGTGCAGACGTAAATCATTTTGCGAGTAATAGCTCGATCCGCTCATCACCTCATCGATTTGGTTGTGTCCACCACTCGTGATCTTCACGCGCGCACCAATGGCAGAGCGACTGGACCGCGTACCGATACACTTGACAATGATCCAGTTATTCCGGTTGCCGCCGTCATTCCGCAGAAGCGTGGGCGGCCCGTCAAGATTATTGATCACCACATCCACATCTCCGTCGTTATCAAAATCGCCGAATGCACAACCGCGCGCAACATTCTCCGCCCTAATCGCGGGCCCGGCCTGCAGGGATACATCTTCGAAACGGCCATTCCCCAAATTACGGTAGAGGATCTTCGGTTCCCGGTAAGTGATATGTAGCTTGCGCTTGGCAATTTGCGAGTAGACGTGACCATTGGCGACAAACAAGTCCTTCCATCCGTCGTTATCGAAATCCAGAAAACCCACGCCAAAGCCGAGATACTTGCGGTTGATTCCGAGTCCCGCCCTGATGCTGGCATCTTCAAAGGCGCCATTCCCATAGTTGCGGTACAAGGTTGTCACTTGTTCCGAGAAATTCGTGCGCACGATGTCTAACCAGCCATCGCCGTCGAAATCGCCTACGCCGACACCCATTCCTGATAGCGCCACGCCATTTTCATCGAAGGCGCATCCGGCGGGAACGCCGACTTCGCGGAATGTGCCATCGTGGTTGTTACGATAGAGCAGGCTGGGAGCGCTATCGCAGGCGACATAAATATCAGGCCAGCCGTCATTGTCAAAATCTGCCACGGCAGCACCCATTCCGTACGATCCGCCTGGCCGCCAATTACTGTTCACGAAGACCATCGACGCTGGCCCGCGTGGACGGCCGATGCCAGATGTCTCTGAAACGTCACTGAACGTGCCGTCCCCGCGATTGCGATACAGAATGTTGGTCCCGCCCGCGAAACCCAGTGGTCCGCAAGGAACCGGGATGTCGTTATATTGGCAGTACACGGCCGCGCCCGGTTTGGGCGCATGAGCAGGATCAAAATTAACGTAATTCGCCACAAACAAATCCAAGTGACCATCTCGGTCGTAATCGAGAAAGCAGCAGCCTGCGCCCCAGCGGTCTCCTCGACCGGCCACACCGGCCTTGTCTGACACGTCGGTAAACGTGCCGTCTCCGTTGTTGTGGTACAGCACGTTATGCCCGAAGTAGGTCACAAACAGGTCATCGAATCCGTCGTTGTCATAGTCTCCCACGCAGCAGGCTTGTCCCCATCCCGAATGCGTTAGGCCCGCCTCGGCCGTCACATCGGTGAATGTTCCGTCGTGGTTGTTGCGAAATAAGTAGCTGGTGGGTCCCCGGCCGCTGCTAGGGGGCTGTCGAGTCGTGCCATTTACCAGAAAAATGTCCAACCAGCCATCGTTATCGTAGTCAAACAGCGCCACGCCGCAGCCCATCTCTTCGAGGAGGAGCTGCTTGTCGGTTGAGTTGCCGCAAACGTTTAGGGCACGGGCGAGACCGGCCGATGCTGTCACATCGGTGAACATCACTTCGAAGGAGGGCTCAGCGCAGAACAGGCGCTGCGCAGGCGATCCCAGCATCAACGCGATCCCTGATTTCCCTGCTAGTCTTATGAAGTCACGGCGCGAAGGCGGCAGGCCCAAGCCACTACTCACGCCGGCCTCCAGCTGACGGCGTGCTGGAAGCTTTGGAAGCATTTCGGCGCAGCTTGTCTAATTCGGCGTTCTCGCGATCCAGTCGCCGGAACGATTCCAGCGCTTTCTCGCTTTCCGCGGTCTTTCCCAGCCGCCGATACATCCCGGCCAGCACGTAATAATAAGAGGATGAGCGCGAGTTCAAGGCGATGGCGTGCTCCAGTGAATCAGCCGCATCCTGTGTACGTCCCTCGAGCTCTGCCGCCCGCGCTTTCTGGAACCAAGCCCGGTCGGACTTCGGATCCAGATCCAAGGCCTTTTGCGCGTATTCAAGGGCCCTGGCCGAATCCCCAGTGCGGTTATAGTAAGCGCTGAGATTCACATGTGCGGAGGCAAAATTCCCGTGGCGTTCCTCGTTCAGGCCGATAGCTTTCTGATAGTTCGCGACTGCGCCGGCGTCGTCACCCAAGGCCTCTAGGGCGAAACCTAGAGCGTCCAGGGCCTCTACGTAGGAGGGATTCAGACGCAGTGCCTCTTGAAACTCTTTCCGAGCATTCTCCCAATTGTCCTCGATCGAGAAGAGCTTGCCGAGGTCGTAATGAATTTCGGCGGAGCCTGGCTCATAACGGATTCCCTGCTCAAACTCTGTTTGCGCTGCGTCGAATCGGCCGATGATCATCAGATCGCGCCCAAGAATCTTGTGCGCCTCAGCATTGCGGATGTCGAGTTGGAGCGACTGCGCCAGCGACTGAATGGATTCCCCGACCTCCTTCTGCGCGAACTGGGTGTAGCCAAGGGCGTACCAACCCCAGGACGATGTCGGCCGCTCTTTCACGTAATTCGCCAACAGGGGCTCGACTTCCGCAAATCGGTTCTGCCGAATGTAATCTTCAAACTCTGAAACTCTTGCCGGGTCGTCGTCGTGAGCTGAGAGTTTGACGGTCTGGCTTGGACTCTCCGGGATCGTCAGCCTGTCCAGTCCCTCCTTTGCAGCCTGATCACCGGGATTCAGATCCAGCGCTTTACGATAAGCGGCGGCGGCCGCTTTCGTGTCATTCTGCTTCTGCAGCACGATACCCAAGTAGCGCTGTGCGTCCCCGGACTCAGGTGCAAGCTTGAACGCATGGCGAAACTTCGCCGCCGCTTCGTCCAGCTCGCCCTTGTCGAGGGCGGCGCGGCCTTCAGAGATATCGACATTCGCATTCTGTATGCGTTCGTCGGCCGCAGAAAGCTCCCGCCCCTTCTGGAGTTCCGTGGTCGCTTCCTCTTTGTTCCCTGATCGCGCCAGAGCCAACCCAAGCTGGTAGTGTGCTTCCCCGCTCTGCGGTTCTAGCCGAGACGCTTCCTGCAGCTCTCCGACGGCCTCCAGCACTTTGCCGTCATGAAGGAGTGCTTTGCCCAGGGCCAGGTAGGCCGGCGCAAAAGTCGGCGCCATCGAGACTACCTTCTTCAGTTGCTCTATCTCCTTGGCCGAACCGTGGCTGGGGCTGGCGCCGTAGGCTTCCGCCAAATTGAATTGCGCCTTCACGGAAGCGGGATTCCAGGAAACAGCTTTCTCGAGCTCGACGATCGCCTGCTCAACATCGTTGGGGGTTAGCGTCGCGCCCAGGTTCGCGTGAGCTTCGGCGAAATCCGGACGAATCCGTATTGCCTCCCGGAATTCTGCAACCGCAGCATCGTCTTGCTCGGACTGCGCCAGCACGAGTCCGATATTGTTGTGTGCCTCGGCAAAATCGGGACGCAGCCGAACCGCTTCCCTGAATTCCGCGAGAACCTGCACACTGTCCGCCCCCTTGCGTCCTAACAGGAGACCCAACATGTTATGCGCATCAGCTCGCGCGGCGCTCTTGGTCAAAGCTTCGCGAA
Source organism: Terriglobales bacterium (assembly GCA_035272945.1). Lineage (GTDB taxonomy): Bacteria > Acidobacteriota > Terriglobia > Terriglobales > Acidobacteriaceae > Gp1-AA122. The sequence goes on along the minus strand of DATEPX010000220.1, from coordinate 31,809 downwards.
GCCCGGCGATGGCAGTGTCCCAATCGGGTATGGGCAGAGAAGAAGAAGCGTTCAATCCTGCTTCAAATTGTCCCAATGCCCGATCGAGGTCTCCCGTTCGCAGCAAAATGCTGCCCAGATCGATGTAAGTGGCGGTTGTGGGCGGTAAAAGAGCGACTGCGCGTTGCAGACTGCGTCGCGCGCCGGGAAGATCGCCGGCGTCCCGCAACGCGTTACCGAGAAACTCATAGCTGGCGCCGGCAGCCGGATCGAGCCGCACGCTTTCTTTCAGTTCAGAAATCGCTTTGTCTTGGGAGCCGCTGTACCAGAGGGCGACACCCAAGTTGTAATGAGCATCGGACGATTCAGGCCGTAAAGTGACGGCGCGCTGCAATTCTTCTATCGCTGCAGGCAAGTCGCCCTGCTGACCGAGGATGTAGCCCAGAAGATTGTGCGCATCAGCATGCCGATCATCCTGGTGGAGGGCTTCCAGTAATTGCTGTTTGGCCCCGTTCAGATCTCCCTTGGCTGCAGCTTCTTGGGCGCGCTTGTACAGGATGTCGGCGGGACCAGCGCCTTGCGGAGTCGCCTCCCGCGTGGACGCACTCTGCTGCTTCAGGACTAATCCAAGACTGTAGTAGCCCTCGTATAGCTCGGGGTCAATCGCGAGGGCTTTTTCGAAGGCTGCGATTGCGCCCTCCAGATCGCCGCTTTGACGCAAGGTCTGACCGATTTGGTAGTGAACGTTGGCGCTGCCGGGCTGGGCCTTTGCGACACGACGAAAGTGTACCAGCGCGCCCTCAGCATCGCCTGTCTCGCGCAGGGCAACACCCAGGTCCGTATCCGCAGCCAAGTTGTTCGGCTCCAGTGCTAGTGCCCTGCGAAAGTCCCTGATTGCCTCGGAGAGGTCACCACTTCTCGCCTGCGCCGAACCCAAATTGATATATGCGCGCACGAACTTCCTGTTAAGCGAGATGGCCTTCTTGAACTCAACCACGGCTCCGGCCAGATCGGCCCTCTGCATCAAAGCGACCCCTAGCCAGTTGTGCGCCTCCGCCGATCTCGGTCCCACGTTCACCGCATGCCGGAAAGCACTTAGGGCATGCTCGTAATCATTCCTGTCCCAATAAGCCAAGCCTAGTGCGATATGCAGCTTGGGATCGAAGGGATGCTGCTTAGTTGCAGTTTCTAGCGAGCCAACAGACGCGGCGGCCTTCTCCGCCTTCTGGGAGAGTGCCGGAGGCCAGGAGAGCGCAAGCAGGGCGGGAACCGCAAAACCGCGAAAGATCCTGGGTATACAACTCATTGATTGGGGTCCAATAGTCGAAGCTGTAGGTGCGAGGTTTCTTCATCTTCCTTGCGAAGTGACTTCGCGATTTCAAGCTGCTTATCTGCCTCATTCTTCTTTCCCATTCGCGCCAGCAGCAGACCAAGCTGGTAGTTTGCTTTCACAGACTTGGGATTCAGGCGAATCGCTTCCTCGAGATTGCGCTCTGCCTCGGCATAGTGATTTTCGCTCATGAGCAAGGTACCGAGAGCCTCGCGAGCGGAAGCGTGTTCCGGGTGCCGCTGCAGCAATTGTTCGAGCGTTCGGATAGCCTCGGGTTCGTCCTGCTGGTCTCGGGCGACCAAAGCAAGGTAATAGTAGGACCCTACCTGATCTGGCTGCAGACGGACGCTTTCCCGCAGATGCGCTGCCGCATTTTTCAGGTGTCCCTCCAAATACAAGACAGCTCCCAGCGCGTATTGCAGTTGGGGATCGTTCTGCCGAGTCTTGAGAAGGGATTGGAGAAGGCCCTCGGCCGCCTCGAACTCACGCTTACCGGTTTTAGCAGCGGCTAAGGTGTATTGATACTGCGGATCTTGAGGCCGCAAGCTGGCCGCCTTGGTGAGCGCCGGCTCGGCATCTTCCAACAGATCCATCTTCAAACATACACGGCCGAAGCCCAGCAGAATCTCCGGGTCCTCTGGCTCAAGTTTCTTCGCGCGGAGCCAGTAAGAGAGCGAGCGCTCCAGTTCGCCCCGGCGCTCCGCGATGTCGGCGGCCTGCCGCAGCGCTGGAAGAGACTGCGAATTCAAGGCGAGGGCCCCGTCATAGCTTTCAAGAGCGCGTGCGAGATCTTTCTTCAACGCATAAGCGCCCGCCAGGTTGAAGGCTAGCTCATAGGACGGTGGACCGGCCAGCTTAGTCCGCTCCAGAACTTCGACGGCCTCGGAAACCGCCCCACCATCTGCCAGCAGCAAGGCAAATTTAATGGACCACTGGGGAGGAGGAATGTGGTCGAGACGCGCCCAGTCCTGTGCCAAGTCTGCCGCGGCTTCAGTTTTTTGAAGTTTCGCGAAATCCGTCGCCAACACCAGCAGCCCGTCGGGAGACTGTTTCAGCTTCGGAAGAACCGGCTTTGCCAAAGCTAGCGATTCCCGATAGTTTTCCTTCTCAGTCTCCGCGCGTGCCAAGGCCAATCGTGCGGCGGTGTTCGACGGATCCAAGGTCAAGACTCGGCGAAACAGGGACAAGGCACGCTGACGCTTTCCCTCGAGCGTGTAAACCTCGGCGAGGCTGAGGTGCGCTCCGAGCAGGTGAGGATTCAATCGAATCGCCTCCTGCAAAAGGCTGGCGCTCTCCTCCAGTCGTTTCTGCTGGAAGCGAATGGTCCCCAGGACCGAGCAAGCCACGGCGCGAGTTTGCGGGTCCTTGAGGGCGAGCCGCGCTTGTTGATCGGCCTCCTCAAGCCGCCCCTTGTCAACCAGCTCGGCCGCTTTTTGGAGGGCGTCTCGCGAGTTCTCTCCGAGAGCAACCGAGGCGCTCAGGAAAATCAATAAGGAAAACAAAAGAGGGAAGCAGAGCAGTGCTCCCCCCAATCTCCCCAATCTACTTCTGCACTCCCGGTTAGAACAGGTTACTGCCACGGTTCCTTCGCCCCTGCCAGAGGCGAAGCTTATTCCCTATCCAATTAGAAATCAAACCTCAAAGCGAACTGAATCGAGCGCGGCGAGTTGCACTGCGTATTCACCGTCCCGAAGCTGCCGGCGCTGAAGTTCGTATCCGGGTCACAGAAATCGGTGCGGTTGAAGAGGTTACCGAACTGGGCCTCGAACTTCATGTCGAGGCGCTCATACAGTCGGAAGACCTTGAAGATGTTCACGTCTTCACTATAGGTTGGGAAGCCCCGCACCGATTCGTCGCGCCTGGGTGCGTTACCCATCTGCAGCGAACCGGGATCGACCCACGCCGCTTTATTGAAGTAGTTCTGCGTGGCCGGGTTGAAGTTCCCGCTTCTGCTGGCGACTCCGCCCGTGGCCTTCACGCGGTTGGGGCGCTTCTGGCCGTTGAAGAGGAAGCCCCCGAGGTCGTTGTTCATAAAGATGTTCAGCGGGCGGCCACTTTCGTACCGTAACACTCCGGCTAAGTTCCAGCCTCCCAGGACAGCTCCAGCAGCGCCCTTGAAGTGTTTAGCTCCGGGAACTTCCCAATTAAAGCCCACTAGGAACACGTTTGGAACATCGTCGGAGCTAACTCCCCACTCGCTGGTGGCGAGGGGATTCTGCACCGTGGCATTAATGCCCTCGCCTCCTTGTGAACTCTCCGCTCCGTTCGTGACCAGATGCGAGCGGGTGTAGCCCAGACGGAACTGAAGTCCCCGCGACAAGCGTCGCTCCAGAACCACCTCCAGAGCGTTGTACAGACTTGCTCCCGTAGGAACATCGCGCCAATTGATGTTCTGGTACTGCGGAAAGCGCCGGAAGGCCTGGGCCACATTTCCTTTGAATGACGCATACGGCAACCGGACTACGCCTTGGCAGACATTGTTTACCGCAACCGAGCTGTTGCAGTCTGAGTTCAAGACAGCTTCGCCCAGGGCCAGGATGGCTGGATTATTCATATTGGCCGCCAGACCCATACGTTGCCAGTGGTCGGTTAGGCGCGTGCCTCGGTTCGCAATATAAGAAACGTCCAAGCGCATGTTGTTGGTGATCTCGCGCTCCACGGTCACAGACCAGTTCTGGTAACGCGGCAGCGTCAACCCATTCTTTGCCACCGCAATCGGAGCGCCACCATTGGAGATAGTCGGATCAATGAACGGTGGGAACTTGATTATATTCTGCGCGAACCCCTGGTCCAGATGGAAAGCGGGGTCTCGGCCATTGTTTGTTGTTTGAGTGAATGGATTGGAGGAGAACCCAAGCGTGGGTCCCCCGATGAATTGAGCGTAAGAAACCCCGGAGTAGTAAATGCCGTAGCCTCCGCGTATGGCCGTCTTGTCACCTACGCGATAGGCAAAACCGAACCGCGGGCCAAGGTTGTCCAGGCCCGGATCCTCAAATGTTCGCCTCCCCGACCGTCCCGGCCCCTTTCCCGCGAAAATTATGGCGCCGGGGATACCGTCAGCACCGGGATTTGGGGTGTTGGGATCGAAAGTTGAATACTGATCGTGCATTTCGGTGCGTGCGGTTTGGTAATCGAACCGCAGCCCCAAATTCAGGGTCAGGCGGTTGTTGACCTTCCACTCGTCATTGATCCACGGGGCGAAGTACGCTTCGTGGAACGTAGGATGAACGGGTATGGTCTGGTCCGAAGAATGCACTTGACCGAGCAGCATTGAAGCGAACGAGTTGCCAGTGCTGCCGGGTAGAACATTGCCCGTGGCATCGTAGCCGGCTGTCTCCAGGTTGTTGAAGACAAAATGGCCGGCCTGGTCGCCGGTAGCCCACCCAGCCAATGGGAACTGGTGCCACCGGTATTCAAACCCCACCTTGAAGGTGTGTTTACCCCGCTGCCAGGACAAGTCATCGGAGAACTGCCAGCGGTTGTTGGTCTCGAAGCCGAACTTCGGCCAGCCATACGTACCCAGGGAGTTGTAGGGAACCGTCCCCTGGAAATCGATGAGGGGCGGCCCCCCGGTGTTGTCGAGAATGCCGCTGCCACCATTAGGTGAGCCCGGGGTCCCGACTCCTTGCCACAGCAGTGTGGGCCAACCCACGCCTGCGGACAGGGGGTTTCCGCCCATGAACCACCGGTCCCACGCGACCGTGCTGTGGTTCAGCAAATTCGTGTTGATAATCCAGTCGAACTGCATGTTGGCGTGATGGGTGACAATGCGCTGGTAAAAGCCGTCGCCGTAGTAGGTGTTGTTCTTCTGCGGCTCGGTCGCACCGTCAAACTGCGTTTTGCAGCCGCCAACCTCCCCGCAGTTTCGGATGGAGGGACGATGGTTCCAGTAAAAGCTTTCGTGCATGCGGAAATTCGGCGTCAGCGTCTGGTCCACACGGAACATGATGTTGCGCGCATTCAGCAGCCAGGTCTGGTCACCGGCTGGATTGCCCGCGACGTTAAAAGCTACACCGGGTCGGTCGGGGTGGACCATCAGTGCTGCGATGCGGGAAGCCACCACACTTAGGTTCGGGTCATTCGCTGGAATGATGTTCCCGGGGTAGGGATCTCGGACGGTAGCGGTACGGGGCGCCGTAATCCCGGTGCAAGGGTCGGTGAAAGCGGGATTCGTAAAACTGGCGACTGTACTATTCGGGTCGTATACTTGGCCCGCGATCATCTGCCGACCCTTAACGTCAAGCAGAGGAACCGTGCTGCCTGCATTCGTGGTCCCCTTCGGGCACACCATCGTAAGTGACGAACCGAGAATCTCACTGAAGTTGCCAGACTTCATCAAGTCGGTGGGTGTGGTGTTGCCGAAACCGGGCAGGACGCCGGAGCGGAAACGCGTCCAATCGATGTTAACAAAGAAGTGTGTCTTATTGTGTCCGTCATAGACTCTTGGAATGACCACAGGGCCGCCAAGGGTGAACCCGAAGTTGTTGTTGCGGTATGGCGTCTTACCCGCCCTGCCGAAGTAGCCGGCAGAGTTGAGCGCATCATTCCCAAAGTACTCGTAGGCGCTGCCGTGAAGGGTGTTGGTGCCCGACTTGGAAGTGTACTCGATGAAACCGCCGCTGGTGTGACCATACTGAGCCGAATAAGTCGTAGTAATGACCTTTACTTCCTGCACCGCCTCTACTGAGGGCGCGCTTTCCTGACTCTGCTGGTGTCCTTCCGCATAGCCGAACGCGGCGCCGTCGAAGAAGTTCTCCGTGGCCCGAGTCTGCCCGCCATTGATGCGGGAATTGAACTGGCTGCCACGAAACATCGGATCACCGTTGGGTTTCATGGGCAGATAGCCGGGTTGCATCTGCAGAACCGATTCGGCCAAGCGGACATCAGCCCCCATGACGACGGGCAAGGCTTTGTAATAGTTCTCGTCAACGGTGTGGCTGACGTCGGCAGTGGTGGTATTGAGGGTCTCGACCTCGCCCTTCACTTCGACCGTCTCGTTTACTGCGCCGACAGCCAGCGTGATGTCCTGGCGTATGGTCTCGGCGCCCACTACCTGGACGCCGGTGCGAAGCGCGGTCTTGAAGCCGGGATGGTCGACCGTTATGGAATAGGTACCCAGAACCAGGGGGGGAGTCGTAAAGGCTCCGGCGTCGTTGGTTGAGAGAACAGTGTCAACGCCGGTGCCGTCGTTGTGCACTTTGACCGATGCACCCACAACACTGGAACCGGTCGGATCAGTCACAATTCCGGTGATGATGCCGCGGTCAGCACGCTGTGCCTGAACCGAACTCACCAGGCCAATGAAAGCGACGAATACAGCAAGCCACACAACCCGGTTGGGTGTTCTCATGGTATCCCCCACCAGCTCCGTTTGTTGGACACGCATTGTTGTTGGGTAAACGATTACCGCGATGGCGTCGGAGAATATTCCCGACTCGATTGATTGTCAAGAAAAATCTAGTACTTTTATACTAGCGTTCCTGGACGTCGCTTTCTGCCTTACTTATTGGCACGCAACGCACTATATGGAATGCTATCTGCAACTTGGAGCGAAGGGACCTCGGAACTTCGCGGGCGACGCTAAGGTAATCTAGGCAGTCATCACATGTTGCGCGGCCGTAGGAAGCCTCCCCACAGAAAGCACAAGAGAGAGGGAGGAAAGAACTCGTTTTCTGAATTTTTGGCTGGTAGTTGGCAAGGATTCACGCCTTGGCCCTAGCCCGCGATTCGTACCCACTCCCCAGACCGTTCAACCGAAGTCCCTATCTCGCGGAGAAGCTGTAGACGGTAACGCGGTGGAACCTCTGGCCTGGCTTCAACTCCGTCGTGGGAAAGGCTGGATGATTCGGAGAATCGGGAAAGTGCTGCGTTTCCAGACATAGCCCACTGCGATGCTGATAGGCCACGCCACCTTTTCCCTTGATCGTTCCATCGAGAAAGTTGCCGCTGTAAAACTGGATACCGGGTTGATCGGTGAGAACGCGCAGCACGCGCCCTGAGTTCGGCTCGTACACTTGCGCGGCCTCTGCCAGGGTTCCGCCTTTCGCGTCCAGCACCCAATTGTGGTCGTAACCATGGCCGCGATGGAGTTGCTCATTGTCGGCGTCGATGCGGTCCCCGATAGCCGTCGGCTTGCGGAAGTCAAAAGGCGTTGATTCAACTGACTTGAGTTCGCCCGTCGGAATCAGGGTCGCATCGACCGGAGTAAACCGAGAAGCATGAAGCGTCAGTTGATGCCCGAGGACGTCGCCATTCCCCTGCCCTGCCAGGTTGAAATACGAATGATTCGTAAGATTGAGGACAGTATCATTGTCCGTGGTCGCGGAGTAGTCAATGCGCAGGTTTCCATTCACCAGGGTATAGCGAACCACGGTCGTCAGATTTCCTGGGTAACCGGCTTCTCCGTCCTTGCTCAGATAAGTCAGCTCAACTCCGTTTGCGATCGTCTTCCCTTTCCAGACCACATTGTTGAAGCCATGCGTGCCGCCGTGGAGAGAATTGTCCCCATCGTTCTTGGGGACCTCGTACTTCTTTCCATTCAACGCAAAACTAGCGTGAGCGATTCGATTCGCGTAGCGGCCGATCAGCGCGCCAAAAAACGCGGTGCCCTTATTATTGTTGTTCGCGACATAGCCGTCGAGATTGTCGAATCCCAGCACGACGTCCGCGGCCTTACCCTGCCGGTCGGGAGCCTTCAGCGAAACCACGGTTCCGCCATAAGTCATAATCCGGGCTTCGACCCGCCCGTCGTTTAACGTGTAAATTTCGACGGGAGTTCCGTCCGGCAATTTTCCAAATTCTTGTGAGGTCACGTTGGTTTTGGCCTCCGCCGCAATGGTACACAGAATGAGCGCGATCAAGCCGACCGTAATCGTCATTAAGATTTTCATGAATTCCCCGTTGACATGTGGCAATTTCAATCGCCGGCAGACCGCAAGGCAACCTCATTCCGACGATTCGATGCTTCAGACTTATCCTGCCTCCGCGGTTCTCCGAATCCAGCAAGTTGAATCAATTTCGGTAGGACGTCGCCAAACTCTTTTGCTTCGGGTTGTCCGAAAGCAAAATACAGTTTGCTGTAGAGCCCATAGAGTTCATCGTAAACAGACTGTTCCGACCGGTCAGGCTGATAGACCTTGTGAGGCGGACAGATCTTGTCTTGCGCCTCCTCAATTGTCTTGAAGGTTCCGGCTGCCAGGAGGGCAAAAATTGCCGAGCCCAGACTGGTGACGCTCTTGCTGGGAACCAGGACCGGCCTCCCCAGCACATTTGCATAGACCTGATTGAGAACCTCGTTCTTCTGAGGAATGCCGCCGGCATTGATAATGCGGCGGATGTGCACCCCGTGCTTCTCCATGCGGTCCAGAATAACGCGCGTGTGGAGCGCCGTCCCTTCAATGGCGGCAAACAACTCGTCCTGCGCGGTGCTCTGTAAGTTCCAGCCCATCGTGATGCCACGCAAATTAGGATTGACCAGGACGGTGCGGTCGCCGTTATCCCAGGTGAGCCGGAGCAGGCCTGTCTGTCCGGCGCGGTACTTCTCCAGTCCCCGGCTCAAGGTCTGGACATCGGTGCTAGCGCGAGTGGCAATGGCGCTGAAGGTATCTCCGACGGCGGATAAACCCGCTTCGAATCCCGTCCGCTGGGGATGCACGCTTCCCTGCACCACACCGCAAACTCCGGGCACCAGGTTCACGGAAGGAGTAATCCCGATAATGCAGGTAGACGTACCGACGACATTCACAACATCATCGGTGCGACAGCCGGCACCGATGGCATCCCAATGCGCATCGAAAGCGCCTACCGGGACGGGAATGCCGGCCTTGAGCCCCAACTTCTCGGCCCAGTGTGGCGAGAGCCGTCCCGCGATCTGATCTGAGGTGGCGTATTCGCCGGCAAGTTTCTCGCGTACCCCCGCGAAAAGTGGATCTACCTTGACCAGGAATTCTTCAGGGGGCAGCCCGCCCAATTTCGCGTTCCAGAGCCACTTGTGGCCCATGGCGCAAATGCTGCGCTTGACCTTTTTTGCGTCGCTGATGCCACAGAGCGTGGCGGCGACCATGTCGCAGTGTTCGAAAGCCGAGACAAACTGCGAGCGCTTGTCCGGGTTGTGACGCAACCAGTGCAGGAGTTTTGAGAAACCCCACTCGGAGGAGTACACGCCACCGCACCACTGAATCGCTTCCAGACCTTCGCGGTGAGCAGCCTCCGTGATCTCGGCGGCTTCGCCTTTGGCGCGGTGATCACACCACAAGTAGTACTCGCCGAGCGGGGTCAGCTTTTCTCCCACAGGGATTACGCTGGAGCCGGTGGTATCAAGAGCGATGGCTTCCACCTGTTCTCCGCGAATCCGGGCCTTGCCGACGGCCTCGGAGGTCGCGGTTACTAGTCCCTTGAGATGGTCTTCATGCGATTGCGTGGCATATTCCGGGTCTTCTCGCTTGCGATGTAGAGGATATTCAGCCACAGCCGACTCCAGCAGCCCTCGTTCGCTGTCCACAAGCGACACGCGTACGCTGAGAGTGCCAAAGTCGACTCCGGCGACGATCGCCATCAGCAAGCTCCGTTGGGTGAAGCGTGCCAGTACGTTTGCCAGCCCAGGTAGCGCGTAGCTGCCTCATGGACTGAAGCCGCGACCGTCGAAAGATTCGCAGCCACGTGATGCTCGAAGCCCTCGCGGCAGATATAGTGCAGCAATTTTTGCATCTCAGGAATTTCGACTACGCCTGCTCCACCGAACGTGTTCAGCGGATCGTCGGTAAAACGGCCCTCCCCTACGTAGCCGCGCATCTTGCCTGAAGTGTCGTCGGTGGAGAATCGCGCAAAGCTCATCTTTTCCGGTCGGATCAAGCCTACGCAGGTGCCGAAGGTGTTCTCTTTGCCCACAGTCCCGGCAATGATCTCCTGGAAATCCATTTTCACCGAGCGGAAGAAATGTTTGGGCAGATTGGAGCAATGGAAACACACGGCTTTATTCGGATCGGACCCATAGTTGTTGTTCCAATCGAGCAACGCCGAAGGTGTTCCGGAAGCGAGCCTGAGAGCGTGCATGCCCAACACGCCGCAGATGTCTACCTCGCAGGCGCTCGACAGCAGCTCGTTGCTCATCATGCTCATCACCGTGCAGGGCACCACGCCGAGATTTTCCTCGAGCGAAGTCCAGCACTGCACTGCGCTGATAGTCACTTCTGTGGCGGCCATCCATTCATCAACCACCGCGCCCAGCTTGGCCATCTTCATCAGCGCAGGTTTCGGCACATTACTCGAATCCACGTATTTCTGAATAGCGGCGAGCTTGGCCTGCGCGGCGTCGCTGTTGTCTTTCGTGCGCTCGATACGGCCCAGCACCTCGGAGAGGTCCAGGGTCTCAATCGAGATACCCTGGGATTCCAGAATCTTCTCGCTGTAGCGCACGGTGTTGAATGCTGTCGGGCGCGCGCCAATGGCCCCAACGCGCAGATTGCGAAAACCCTTCACTACCCGGCACACCGGCGCGAACCACGCTAGATCGCGCGCGAATTCTGCCGAGTCAGGACTCTCGGTGTGCAGGCTCGTAATCGAGTAGGGGATGCCGTATTGCCGCAGATTGTTGCAGGCTGACATCTTGCCGCAAAAGCTGTCACGTCGGGCAGCGATCGTCATCTTTTGTGGATCATCGGGAGTCGCCTGAACCAGAACGGGAGCCTTGAGATCGGCCAGACGTAAGGTATCTGCGATGGCCCGCTCGTCGCCGAAATTCGGCAGGGTTACGATTACCCCGTCAATGCGATCGCGATTGCGCTTGAAGAGGTCGGCACACCTCTTGGCCTCTTCACGCGTTTCCACCGCTCCATGTTTGCTTTCCTGAGGCGTGAGCGCGACTACATCCATGCCCGCCTTTTCGAGCGCCTTCAACATCTCGTCCCGGCCGCTCTTGGCCAAATGATCGGGGAAGAAACCGCGGTTGCCTACGATGAGGCCCATCGTCATCCTGTTATTCGACATAACACATCCTTATCAAGCACGCTTCAGGGCTCCCTCTTGGGCGCGAAGCGAATACAAAAGAAGAGTCCCAGCGCCAGCAACACGGCTCCCCACCACACACTGGCATGCAATCGGAAGAGCACTACCGGATTGGCAGGCGGATGAACGATCTCCCATATGCCTGCCGCAGTAATCAGAACACCGTTGACCAAAAGAGAGATGCCGGCAAACAACCAGATCGGGAGTTCGCGTCGCATGTTCTTCATTATTTAACCATCACCACACCAGGATGTTCATCACGACAAACGCGATGCCCACCACCGTCGCCCAGAATGCCGGCCGATGGAATAGTGGATACTTCCCCTGTTCAGGGATTTTCGTCACGCCATAAACCAGGCCGTCCAATTCACTCTCCGGCTTCGGTGAGGTCAGATAGCTGACCACAACCGTCACCAGCACGCACACGACCCACGACCATAAGGCGCGATACATGTTCTCGGCCATATCGCGCGCGTTGGGAGAAAGCGCCACGTAGCGCAGCGCGGTATGGTCTACTTTCACCCAGGCGTACATGCCAATAGAGGAGAGCGTTCCCGCCAACAATCCCCAGAAACCAGCGGGCCCGGTCGCTCGCTTCCACAGCATCCCCAGAAGTACAGTGCCGAACAGCGGTGCGATGAAGAAGCTGAACAGCGCTTGCACGTAATCCATGATGCTGGCAAACTGCATCACGAGATAAGCCGTACCGACGCTAATCAACACGCCCACGATCGTTGTCCAGCGCCCCACATTGACATAGTGGTGGTCACTGCCATCCTTGTTAATCAGGGCGCGATAGATGTCATAGGTCCATACCGTGGTAAACGCGCTCACGTTACCGGCCATGCCCGACATAAATCCTGCAATGAGAGCGGTAATCCCTAATCCCAGCAATCCCGGGCCGCAGTAGCGAGCCAGCATCAAGGGCAGTACTTCGTTATAGCTGTGCCCGCCGCTGGCCACTGCGGCGGTTTCCCCGGTAAGCTTCGTCGGCAGGACAGCCAATGCCAGCAATCCCGGGAGAATGACGATGAACGGCACCAGACTCTTGAACGCCGCTCCGATGATGGGCGCCATTTCCGCCGCTCGCATGTCCTTGGCGGAAAGCACGCGCTGCACCACCAGAAAGTCTGTTGTCCAGTAGCCAAACGAGATCACGAAGCCTAACCCGAACACGATGCCGGTCCAGTGAATACCCATGGGGTTATCGGTGAACGAGCCCAAGGTGGACCACAAGTGCGTGTACTGAGGGGAGGCATTGTGGGCGATTTGCAGCTTTAGGTTATTCCAGCCACCGGCTTCGATTAAGCCGAGAATGGGGATGAGTAGCGCTCCCGCCCAGATCAGAATGAATTGCAACACTTCGTTGAAGATCGCTGAGCGCAGGCCGCCCAGTGCCACGTAAATGGCCACCGTGAGAGACGAAACCCAGATGCTGAAGTGGATGTCCCAACCCAGCACCACCTTCATGACCAGGGCCATGGAATACATGTTGATGCCGCTCATCAACACGGTCATGAAGGCAAAGGAAATGGCTGAAAGCGCGCGGCTGCTCTCTCCAAAGCGCAGCTTCAGATAGCCCGGCACTGAGTGCGTTCGGGAAATGTAGTAGAAAGGCATCATTACCAGCGCCAGAAACAGCATCGCGGGAATGGCCCCGATCCAATACCAATGCGTGGCCAGAATGCCGTACTGGTAAGCCGCTGCCGCCCAGCCCATCAGTTCCAGAGAACCCAGGTTGGCTGATAAAAAACTGAGGCCTGCGATCCAGGCAGTCATCTCCCGGCCGGCCATGAAGAAGTCTTCGCCCGTGCGTGCGCGACCTCGCAGATACCACCCGATGCCCAGCACCAAAGCGAAATAGAAGACGACAATTACCAGGTCAACGGGGGAAAGGCTCACCAGCCGGGGTGCAGCATAGAGCGCCAAGAATGGCATCAGTTTCCTTTCCTGGTCTGGCCGTAGTAGGCGTCCTTACCGTGTTTGCGCAGATAGTGTTTGTCATGCAGAGTGCTGCCGATGGGCTGCGCGGCGCTGTTCAGCGTCACCGTAAAATAGGCCATGCGGGCCAGCGCTTCCAAGATGACGGCATTGTGGGCCGCTGTTGCAGGATCCGGTCCCCATGTGAAGGGACCATGATTCGCGACTAGGATGCCCGGAGTGGCCGAGGCATTGTGTCTTTTCAGTGCCCGCACGATTACGTGTCCCGTGTTTTTCTCGTACTCGTCTGCAATCTCATCGTTCGCCATGGCGGGGGTGACAGGAACGCACCCGTGGAAATAGTCGGCGTGCGTCGTGCCGAAACACGGGATTGGCCGCTGCGCCTGCGCCCACGAGGTCGCATATTCCGAGTGCGTGTGAGCAATGCCGCCAATCGCCGGAAAAGACTGGTACAGCACCAGATGTGTCGCCAGGTCCGAGGAAGGCCGCAGTTTACCCTCGACAATCTTGCCTTCAAGGTCGGTTACCACCAGATGCTCCGGCCGCATTTCTTCGTAAGGAACGCCGCTCGGTTTGATTACAACCAAGCTCTCGTCCCGCGAAATTCCGCTGGCATTCCCAAACGTATACAGCACCAGATTCTTTCGCACCAACTCCAGGTTGGCCTCGAAAACTTCTTCCCGTAGGCGTTGCAGAAGCATGTCGATTCAGAACTCGCCGAATGAGAGCGAAGCAGCCAGTAATCGTTTACCAAACGCAACACGCTAGACCAGCGCCTTCGCTTTGTCAATTCCGGCGTGCGTGCCGGCGTGCTGCGTTCTGGCTTCCTCCCGCGTCAAGCATGGCTCGATACGCGCCTCGTGGCAAGAATTGTTACAGGAATGTTAAGATAACCTCCCTCGATAAGTGCAGAAAGACCCTTTACTTCAGTTCAGCTAGTAAGCAACGCAGATTACTTATGCTCCTGGATCAAGAACGCATCAATTCTGTTTTTCAGAAAGTCGAACGGCAACTGGCCAAGATTGCTTCCAAGCCGCAGCCCGACCACGTTCACCAGTTCCGCACCTCCACACGGCGGATCGAAGCCCTGTTACAAGAACTAGTTCCCAAGCAAGATCGCAATCAGCGCAAATTGCTCAAAGAACTCTCTCAGTTGCGGCGCCGGGCAGGGCGGATTCGCGATGTGGACGTACAAGTACAGGCGCTTCTTAGCCTCAAGGCACCTCAAGAGGCAACGCTCAAAGCGGAAGTTCTCCGTTCCCTGGCGGAAATGCGCGCCAAAAGAGAAGCAAAGCTGCTCAAAGCTCTCGACAAACAGACCGTTCGCGAACTTCGAAAGCGGCTGAAGCGGGCTGCCGAGAGTCCGGAGATTCTGAAAAACGGCCGCAATCCTTTTACGGTGGCTTCTCAGATGTTGACGCGGTTGATTCGAATCTCGGATCCACCACGGGAAAAACTCCTCCACCAATATCGGATTAGAGGCAAGCGTATCCGTTACGTAGCGGAACTGGCGGGCGACAGGCCGGAAGCACGGCAAATGGTGGAGCAACTGAAGCGCACGCAGGATGCCTTGGGGGAGTGGCACGACTGGCTCACTTTGGTCGAAACCGTGCAGAAGCATGTACGTAGCGAGGCCCGGTCGCCGCTTTTGGCGGAGTTGAACAACATCACCCGAGCCAAGTTTAGAGAGGCGATTGCAGTAGTACAAGAAACAAGGTCTGAGACGTCCACTAAACCCGTTCTCATAACTCAAGCCAAGGGCGGCCGGCGCAAACCGGTGGCGTCGCAAGAACAAGCGGCCGTTGCCATTGCATGAGATTCAGTTGCAACGAAACAGAAATCATTTGATCTGGCCGCAGCCTACGGCAGCGAGAGTGTCAACAACGTACCCGAATCCGTCTCCTTCCTCTAAACTGGGGTGCTGCACCAGCTGCTGCGTTTGTTATGCCGATCTTCGCCGCGGTTGATATTGGCTCCAATTCCGTTCGCTTGAAAATCGCGCGGCTGCAAGGCCGCCGTCTGCGCGCCCTTCATGAGGACCGGGAAGTGACGCGCATGGGAGAGTCGGTTTTCCGCACTGGCTTTCTCTCGCCCGATGCCATGGCCAACACGATCAAGGTGCTTCGCCGGTTTCATCGTGTGGCACAACGGCTGGGTACCGATTCAGTCCGGGTGGTCGCGACCAGCGCCCTGCGTGATGCCCGCAATTCCCGCGCGTTTCTGGAATGGGTGCGCTCGGCGACGGGCTGGCGAGTAGAAATCATCTCGGGCCTTGAGGAAGGACGCCTCATTCACCTGGGATTGGTATCCAGCGCTAAGGTCAACTCTTTGCCCGTGCTCATGATTGACTTAGGCGGGGGCAGTTGTGAGCTGACGATCTCAGCAGGTGGTCACATTCGGGAGACGGTGAGCCTGCCTCTGGGAGCGGTTCGACTGACCAATGAGTTCTTGCAACACGATCCCCCGCGCAAATCCGAATTGGAACGGCTGCATGGATTTATTGGACGGGAACTGGGGCGAGTTGCCGATCGCATCATCAAAGCGCGTATCCATTCGATCATAGCAACCTCGGGAACGGCCGCCTCGTTATCCGCGGTTTGCCAGAAGCTCTCAAAAAACCGGGCCTCGAGCGTCACCCGGCTATACATGCAGAGGATGGCCAAGTTGCTGGTGAAATCGAATATCGAACAGCGCAGAAGATTGCCCGGTATTGGTCCCCGGCGCGCTGAGATCATTGCCGCTGGTGCGGTCGTCTATTCCGACCTGTTGGAACATTGTCACTTGCGTGGATTCCGCTATTCATCGCTAGGATTGCGCGACGGCCTGCTGGCGCAAATGGCGGCCGAGCACGGCAGCACAGCCTCGAGCAAGCAGATCGAGTCCGAGCGCCGTGATTCGATCCAGGCCGCCGTCAAGCACTACCGGGTAGACATCAGCCATGCCCTGCAAGTCCGCGATTCCGCGGTGCAGCTTTTCGACCGTTTGAAGTCCGTGCACCGTCTGCCACCACAATATCGCGAATGGCTTTCTGCTGCGGCTATGCTCTACGAGGTCGGCGATTACGTAAATCGTAACGGCCGTCACCGGCATACGTATTACATCATCTCGAATTCCGAGATTCTGGGATACACCCTTGAGCAACGGCGCATCATTGCGGCTATTGCCCGCTATCTCGGGAAGTCTCGACCCGGGCCGGCAGATGGTCCCATGAAGATACTGGCCCCAGAAGACCGCGAAAATGTTCCTAAGGCGTCTTTGCTGTTACGTCTTGCCCGCGCTTTTCATCTCGCCCGGAGTGGCGCTGTACAGAGCGTAGGCGTGCGCGTCCACGAGGCGAGTATCGAATTCCGCCTCTCGCATAAGCGCAGGATGGGCGTTGATCTGGAATTGTGGGCGATTGAGAAAGAGAAAAACTATTTCCGCGAAGTTTTTGGCCGGACACTCTCGGTCGCGCTGGCATAAACGGCGCGCAACAGTTTCGGCGTCACGCCCCACTGGAGCACGGCCGCGCTCCGGGTCGACTCGACTCTTGCCACCGCACCCTTCTTCAGCTCTACTGATGCCCGGCATCCGGTTGTGGAGATCATCCGACCGAGAAATTCGCTCAGATTGGGATTGTGCCCCACGACCATGATCGTTTCCTGCTTGGCATATTTGTTGAGGAGTTTGCGAAAATCGGCGAAGGTGGCCCCCGG
The DNA here is from genome assembly GCA_035272945.1 of Terriglobales bacterium. Taxonomy (GTDB): domain Bacteria; phylum Acidobacteriota; class Terriglobia; order Terriglobales; family Acidobacteriaceae; genus Gp1-AA122. The sequence goes on along the minus strand of DATEPX010000220.1, from coordinate 14,862 downwards.
GCGAAGGCTATCGTCGATCTGGATCTTGGCTTCGTAACCGATCTCGTTCCCTACCAGCGACGCCGTCTGCGTTGCCCGCTTCAGCGGGCTAGAAATAATGACGTCGACCTGCGTATCCAGTGCGGCCAGAGCGCGACCCACGTAACCGCATTGCTCGATTCCTGTGTCATCGAGACCCCGTCTTTCGTCTTTCTTAGGGTTGGCAAGGTGTTGCCCAGCGCCAGCATGCCGCAGAAAGTAGATGACCATCTGCCGTTATCGTTCCTTTCCGGCCCGCGCGCGAACTCTTCTTACTGGCGCCGCCGGAATACTGGCTAACTTACCCTTACCCTCTGCCAAGGATATGAGGAACTCCTGCGCGTTGAATTCAGCGGCCGTTTTTGCCACACGGCCGTGTTCCGCACGCTGTGCCGCGCGCAGGTAGGTTCCGTCTTTTTGAAGAATTCGAGCTTTCATGTTGTCCGCCAGGTATGTCTCCAGAATTTCCTGATGCACACGTTGGCGCAGCAGCGGGTCACGGATAGGCAGAAGAACCTCAACCCGCTCATAGAGATTGCGTGGCATCCAGTCGGCGCTACCGGTATAAATTTCCTCCTGCCCGCCGTTGGCAAAGAAGAAAATCCGGCTGTGCTCCAGGAAACGTCCGACAATGCTGCGCACACGGATCCGATCGCTCACTCCGCGTACGCCCGGACGCAGCGCACACACCCCCCTTACGATCAGGTCAATATCCACGCCCGCCTGGGAAGCCCGGTACAGAGCGGCGATGATGTTCTTGTCCAGCAAGCCATTCATCTTGGCGATGATACGCGCCGGCCGGCCCTGGCGAGCATGCTCAACTTCGCGGGCAATCAGGTTCAGGCATTTCTCTGCCAAATCGAGCGGGGAAACCAGCAGTGGATCGTAGCTGGGGTGCTCGGCGTAGGCGGTCAAGAAGGTGAAAACATCGTGAACCGCTCCCGTGATCTCGGGATCAGCAGTCATCAGGCTGAGATCCGTATAGAGTCGCGCCGTGGCCGAATTGTAGTTACCGGTACCGACGTGAGCGTAACGACGGGTAATCCCGTCGGGATCGCGCCTCACCACGAGCGAAAGCTTGCAGTGCGTTTTCAAACCGACCAGGCCGTGGAACACCTGGACACCCGCGTCTTCGAGATCGCGCGCCCAGCGAATATTGGAAGCTTCATCGAACCGGGCCTTTAACTCGATGACGGCGGTAACCTCCTTTCTTGAGGCCGCAGAGATCAACGAGGGAACCACCAGAGAGTGCTCGCTGGTGCGATACAAAGTCTGTTTGATTGAGAGCACTCTGGGATCCTCAACCGCACTCTCGATAAACGAGACCACCCCATCGTAAGAATCAAACGGATGATGGAGCAGAACATCGTGGCGGCGAAGTTCTTCAAAAAGATCCTGCGACTTGGCGGTCAGGCGTAACTCTCGCGGTGCAAACGACCTAAATTTCAACTCAGGGTGGTCCACCTGCCCGTAAATATTAAAAAGCCGCGACAGGTTCACGGGGCCGTTGGTGAGAAACAGCTGCCAGGGATCAAGTTCAAAATTGGTTCGCAGGCGCTCGACGATTTCGGGGTCCGCATCTGCCTCGATCTCCATGCGCACGGCGTCGCCTTTGCGGCGGTTGTGAAGCTCGGTACGCACCGATTCCAGCAAACTACGCGCCTCTTCTTCCTGCAGATAGAGATTGCTGTTTCGCGTAACGCGGAATGCCGCCGACGACAGGATGTCGTACCCGTGATACATCTGGGAAGCATGAAAGGCCACCAGGTCGGCAAGGAAGATAAAGTCATCGGTTGCGTGCGAGGGCAGACGCACCAGTCGCGGAAGAGCGCGCGGAACGGTGACTACGCCAACGTAGGCCAAAGAAGCGCGCCGGCGACGGCGCAGCAGAAAAGCTAGACACAGAGCTTTGTTGATAACTCGAGGAAACGGATGCGCCGGATCCACGGTCACGGGCGTCAGCAGCGGGTCGAGTTCTCTTTCACAGTACTCTTCCACGAAAGAGCGGGCCGTTGAATCAAGCTCGTGTAAGCCGAGGATGCGGATTCCACGCTCCGCCATAGACGGTCTAAGTTCGTCATTCCAACACCGGTATTGGTCTTCGACGAAGCGATGGGTTTCGCTTGAGATCAGCTCGCGCTCTTCGTTGCGGCTCAAGCCGTCCGGCCCTGATTCGGCGTAGCCATCCTCAATCTGCTGGACCAGGCCGGCAACCCGTACCTCAAAGAACTCGTCCAGATTGCTGGCAGCGATGGAGAGGAACTTCAGCCGCTCCAACAGGGGGTTGCTGTGGTCCTCGGCTTCTTCCAAAACCCGGCGGTTGAACGCTAGCCAGGAGGCCTCCCGATTGATGTAGTAAGCCGGGCTGTCAAGTGAAACACGAGCCATAGAACGACCGACAACACAGATGGTAACAAAATATGTCAGGCGTCGTGACCCCGAAACCAACCTGTGCCTGCTTCGTATTGGTGGACGCGGTTCAAGAAGTGCCAAGAAGACGCCGGATTGTAGTAGGCAAGTGTGAACAAGAGGTTAAAATCGTCCGCCGATTGTCAGGTTCCCGGCAAACCAGGTTCGTGAGTACAAAAAAGGCGGGAGCCTCCCCGCCCGTTTTGACCGTTCTTTGTAACGCTCTAAGTCTCTAAAAAGGAAGCCCCGGGAGTTCTTCAGTGTTTTCCTGGCGCACCGACTTCAACTGGGTAGGGAACTTACATTGCGTCACCACCAATATTGCCTGCCCGACAGGCTCGGCTTGGGACAGGATCTTGTACAGTGGCAACAATCTGATGCAGCGATTGTCGCGTGTCTACAAGCCTTTCAGCACGGGAATGTTCATGCTCTTTGATCGGGCCCAGTTCAATGCGTTCGGAGGATTTGACGAGCAGGCGCTCTACGCCGAAGACTATCTGCTCAGCCAGAAGGTGCCGGCCAGCAGGTTCGAAATCGTGTCAGGCTGTGTGCTCACGACCAATCGCAGGTTCAGGAAGATGGGACATTTCAAGCTGGTGCGCTTGTTCTTGAACGCCGCTTTGCACACCCGGAATGAGAGCTTTTTTCTACGCGACCACCGGTATTGGCACTCGGAAACGTAAATAGATCGTCACTTCTCTCGCGCGGCCGAAGAGAATTGTTGCACCATATCGGCAGATATCCCGTTGGCTCGCGCGATTGCACCATATAGGCGGCCACTGTTGCGCACTTTCCTCTCCTGAGTGGAAGGGTCGAGCGCGATCAGGCCGAATCTCAGTTTCCAGCCCTCACTCCACTCGAAATTGTCCGTAAGCGTCCAATGAAAATAACCGCGAACATCATGGCCTTCCTCAAGCAATCGATGGAGTTCCTGGATTGCGTTGACGATGAGCCAGGGGCGAATGCGGTCCTCCGCATCAGGAACGCCATTTTCTAAGATGTAGATTGGCTTGCCGAGCCGAGCTGTACGCCGAACCGCTGCCCTGATCGCGCCAGGGTAGGCCTCTCCGTACGGTTTTTCGACTCCGCTGTCCCCCTGGGGAACGTGCTCCGGCACGAACACATTCCCGAAGAGCTGTGAGCGATGTTTAAGGCTGAAGGCTACGTGGAATCTGCTGTAGACATTCAAGCCAACAAATTCGCAGGTTCCTTTCACGTTCCTGAAGGTTCCATTGGCGAGATTGAGCGGAAAGGCGGGGCGGCCCCATTCAATTACGGCGAGGAAACTTTCATTGAAAAGCTGGCTCAGGATGCCGGCTATCCATCGATCGGGAGCAAACGAGGGATTCGCGGGTTCGAAGACTACGTAATTGTGAGCCCAACCAACCAGTGCATCGGGCTGCAGTTCGTGAATTGCGCGATAAGCGTGCGCATGGCACTGCGCCATGGCATTCACGACCTGCAATGACGTTCCGATTGCGCCCTTCCGCCCGGGCGGAAACTCTCCCAGAACATAACCCAGCGCGGCGAAAACGTTAGGTTCATTGAAGGTCACCCAATATCGGCAGAGATCCCCTAATTCGCCGATTACATTCCGGGCAAAGCGCTCGAAGATTTCCACTGCGTTTCGGCTGAGGAATGCGCCTTGTCGCTCAAACCAGTTCGGATGAGTGAAGTGGTGCAGGCAGACTAGCGGTTGAATGCCGCGTTCCTGAAGGCCTTGCAGCATCTGCCTATATCGCTGCAACGCTTCTCTGTTCCATTGCCCTTGCTGCGGTTCCAGGCGGCTCCACTCGATGGAGAGCCGCAGAGCATTCAGACCCATGTCGCGGGCAAGGTCAAAATCCCGCTCGGCATTGTTCCACCAATCGCAAGCAAGACCACTACGTTCACCCGACCTGATGTGGCCTGCAGCTTCCCAGTCATACCACTGATTGTCTTTGTTTTCGCCTTCTACCTGGTGCGCCGCTGTCGAGACGCCCCAGAGAAAACCCTTTTGGGAACTCCGCCCCGAAGCCGGGTCGACATGAACTTTCTGACGGAGAATTCCTCGTCGTGGGAGGCTGCATGATCTCGCTGGCATTCTAAGCGATTGAACCTCCTCTCTGTAACAACAACTCAAGGAGATTAGCTACTTCTTGGATTCCTCATACCGTAGGTAGCGCAGCGATCTCAATAGAAGCAGGCGCTCCTCACGGTCAACGCCCGTTTTCCCCGAAGTTAAAGCAAGAACGACGACACAGGCGTCTTTGTCAGACATTGCATTTTGGCCAAGCGATTTTGGCAGGACTACTGCGCACCCGGGTTGTCGTGCCCCCCTGGGATGTGGCAGGGTAGGACCGGTTCGTCCGAACTTCACTTCCAGCGCATCCCCTGGCCTGAGGGTAACCTCGCGTCCTTTTTGAATCAGGAAGAAGGCGGTTGCCGCACCCAGTCCGACATACCGCGCGGTACTGCTTACCGCCGTTCCTCCAATTACCTGAGCGAGGTCATCAGCGAACTTGGCCGCCAGAGCTGTGCCACCCAATTGAATCATCAGCCGCTTCTTGCTCAACGCAGGATGCAGCATACCTTCGGAATCGGACTTGACTGCGTTGCTGTTCGCTGAGAGGAGGCCGGAACTGATCGGTTGCACAAGCCCGCCGGGCAGCAAGACTCGGTCGAAGATCATGAACACCGATCCTGGCCGCATGAGAGCTGCATCAGGGTTAGATAATAGTGGCGCCCGTCGGTAGAACTACACCCTCAGGCGCCGCGTAGGCGGCCGTGGTCACGACCAGCCAGAATACTCCCGACAGCAGCTCTGCAAAGAAAGCTCTCGATCTCCGTACTCTCTTACTCTCTAGTTCCTCCAGAAATCTGATCGAAAGCCCCGGACAAAGTTCGATTGGAAACACAACCCCTTGATCTTCGACTAGGAATACTGTTCACCACGGGGCTGCTTGGTGCTCGTTCTGCCAGGCGCCGTGTAATGTGGGTTACGTGTTAGCGGGTGAAGCAGCGTGCGGCTTCAGGTCTCGCGAGACTAGCCTCATCTGTTAAACGAGTGTTGCGCGAGAATAAATTATTTGTAAAAACGTAGAGGAAAAAGTGGAAGAATCCGCACTCCCGATTTGTCAGTGAAATCAATCTTTCCACGGCACTTGGGCAGGTCAAGTGCCAAAATGGGAATAGAATTACAGCTCAGCGCAATTGCGTCTCATTTGCCCCAGTGTGTCTGTGCCTCTATAATTGAGGTGCTCTTCACTCGAAATATCTGTCGTTGTCAACCTGCAACCAAATTCGCCTTAAGACACGGGGGGCAAGGTATATGACAAGCGTAGATGGAAGCAACGCCAGACTCTGCGAAAAACTCAAGGCGCTTGGATACGCAGATCGCAATCGGATACGCATCTACGGAGAAGAGTTCGACCTGTTGTCCAATCCGATTTCGGATGAACACGGTGTCTCGATTGAAGCGAAATCCCGCAAGTCCGGAGCCGCAAGGAGATTGCGAATTCCGTTGTCCCTCGTGAACATGGTACGAAGGGACTTGAAATCAGAGGATCGCTCTTCGAGTGCCGCATAATTGCAACGGCACAGCGGTACCTTACAGTCGCGCTGGTAAACCCGTTTGCCGCGAACTACTGGATGCTGAAGGTCAGGAATCCGGAAAATTTTCGTCTAATTCCTTAGGGGCAGGTACTAAAGTCTGCCGCTTTCACAGCGTAGAAAGAATGGCTCCTCAGGTAGGACACGAATCCGCCTGGGAGCTTACATGAGGACCGCACCCACCTGGGGCTAGCCAAGGACACGCCGGCAGGGCGCCCAGTCGCAAGCGCCTCGGCCAACGGAAGCAGGGTTCAATCATTCGCTCGACTCCGGTGGCCTGCATCATCGTTACTCCGTGCCAGCCTAGTGTTAACGGCAGAAATGTTCTCAAACCACTGTTGCGCGGCACACGGTCTACCACCTTTTCGTGGCGCGATCCGCGTATGCAGAGCATACCAATGAAGGGCAAGAATCGTATTGGTAGCTCGAAACGCAATTAGGTCTGTTCTTTAAATGGTCAGACCTAACTCGGCGCCTAGACTCATGCTGCTTGCTCCCTATACATTTCTCCCCACGATCACAACTGAATTAGTACTGCGGGGATACTTGATGCGCTTTCCGGTCGGGCTCGCGACCAGGATCTCGCCGTTAGTCCGGTCAAGGCTGACAGCATGCGGTGATACCAGTTGCGTCGCGAACCCTGAATGATTCGAATGGGTGCCACTGCCCCGATGGCATCCCCACGAAAGACGATAATGGCGTCGGCCAGAGCGTTAGGCACAACGATCTCGTCGTGGACGGGATCGTATGCCAAGCCGCGGATGGTGCGCCCTAATTCGCCCATCTGCTATGACTGTTCTCCCTGTTCCGCTTCACAGGATTCACCTGAATTGAACGAGTGCGCGAAGTTGCCACTAAATAAGGAGGCTGGTTAGAGAACAGGGAGGGGTTGCTGTTGGAAGGAGATTATGGGTCGCCCATCACAACTCAAAAAAACCAACGGGAAAGACCAGTGGGCGTGGACTCATGCCCGGCCACGAGTTGTTTTCGGATTGAATCAGCCCACGCGTGGCCCACAAAGGCGCCCAGAAATCCCCGCGAAATGAGTTGTTACGGTTGTCCGTCAGTTGCACAACCGCCGACCACGATCAGGGGATCTGCGGCTGATCATGGCATTCGGTCGGATGTCAGGCTGCGCGGTCGTAGCGGTGGTGCAACCCACCCAATCCTGCATGGGCGATCACCGGAGCAGGTGTCGCCGAGCGGATTCTCCGGGCGGTGCATGCGAACCGCGATACAGCGAACAGTCTGAACTTGAGGGTTCGATGGAAGCAAGTTGTAACAACGAGGATGCCCCCGAAGAGCAACACGAGATCACCAACGCTAAACAGTCCCAGCCGCGCTTGATCGGCTAGAAATAGCAACCGCGTGTTCGATGTCGCAGCCCGCCACAGCGGGCTCGCGGCATGCAGTCTGGAGGATATTCCAACAACTGGCATGGTTCCCGCGTTGGCCTGGATCACTAAGGCATTCAGTGTCAGTCCACCGAGCATTAGCAGAACGCCGGCCTGGACCCAAGGCGACCGAACTGCGCGGACTGTCAACCACAGGATTGCGCAGGACTCGCACAGCCAAATCGTCGGGTGTTGGCTCCACGCCAACTGATGTGCCGCTGAGAGAAAATTCACTGTCCCACCACCGCCGAATGCCAAATGAAAAGAAGCTAATATTCCGGCTGAAAATGAATGCCGCAAGAATGGGCGGAGCCAGAGTCGTTGGCAGAGTCGCATGGAATACTAACACTCTCGTTATGACAGTCAAGCTAATTTTGAGAGTTAATTTTGAGAGTTATTTTTAGAGTTTGTCAAAGCCTTTTAACAACCAACAGGGAAGACCAAGGCGGGGGTGGACTCATGCCCGGCCACGAGTCGTTCTCGGATAAGCCCAACGGAAAACACAGTTAGCGCTTCCCGCGGCTGGCTTGCTTTCGTCTAGGAGGAGCTGCAGGGCGTGGAGGACGTAATGTGTCTTCCAGCCAGTTGGTGAACTCTTCCATTGCGTCGGCCTTGACCGTGAACCTATCGCGGTCAAACTTGTTGGTACTTCGGATCGCCTTCGTACGTAGCGTTTTGATCTTCGCCCTATTCTGTTTTACCCATGCTCGGAGGTCGTCATCGCTCATCATACATTCCCCCTGCTTGCCTACCAGGTCTCTAGGAATTGCGGCGAGCGTACGAATGCCTGAAGAATCGTCGCGGATCTCTGGAAGTTGGTGATTCCCATGCCCGGCTTTTGCAGGTTGTCATTGCTGGGCAACGGACACACGATTACGGCGTCGCAACTGGCGTAGGAAAAGCAACTGAACAATGCGATTACCGGCAGCCACAAAGTCTTTTCCATTGGATTCCCTTATCGGGTCAGCAACTTACTCTCGACAGAAAAGATAACAAAAACTAAGACTGAGGATAGCGGCGCGTCGTAAATCTCGCGGCAGCCCCAAGTCGCGTGTAGGTTTTGATATGCGAGAAACGCAAGGTCCCGCCACTCCACCGCTCGGCGGCGAACGGCATGTGAAGTACTCGACCACAAATCCGTTCTACCTTTCGACCGGAATAGTTGCTGGTAAATCTCTGGGGAACTCTGAGAGACTCTGCCGGAGTCTCTGGCTCATACAACCACCCCGCAAAGGGGTGGCCTGCTTCTATTATAGGCATCATCACAAGGCAGGCCGCGCAGGTCGAACTCAGGAAAGTCGATCCACTTCGTGACCGTCGGCGTTCCCGCCATTTTGAGCAGTGCTTTCAATGCCGCGCCACTTTCGCATCCTGGTGTCACATTCAACACGCGATCCACCGTCATTCTCCCGAACATGTCTTCCTCCTTTCTCGATATCCCAATCGGTTCGCCGCTGCCTTTCAATGGACGATTGATTGACCACGTCTCGCCGCCTCCATCCCTTCCACGAGCATGCGCAGAACTTTGGCGTCCGGCACGTCGTTCAGACCACCGCGGAAGCCTATCTCCGCACAGACTTGCGAGAACCGCTCCAGTCCGCACGCTTCGACCGCTTTCCGCAGTCGGTCCATTCCACGGTTCAGATTCGCCAGGCGTTCGCGAACTAGGCTAAGTTTGCCGGTATCGGCGACGCTCGCGATATCCGGAGTGCCGGTCACGGATAGCGCAACTTGCGTAGACAGCTTCTCCCCGACTGACCCCTGGAGCCCTCGGATCTCTTTAACAAGTGACTGTGTGTGCCATTCGTGCTGCCGTTCCAGGCGGGCGAGGACGGCTCAGTCTTGTTAACGCCCGCGTTCGCGGGCTTGAGTGTCCCTCTACGCGCCCCTGTGTTCTCCGGCTCGGCTGAAGCGATGCCGCCTCGCTCACTTCCGGGCTTCTGACCGGAACACCGCTGGGTCTTGCCCAGAAGGGCAGGTCAGGATATGAGAGCGGTCGCTCGTATTCGTCGAGCTCTACCCATGGCGTACAAATAGCGTCAAGCCCGAAGCAAGAACAGGCGCGCCTGAAAGCTTGAGCTTCCGCTGCCGTCATCGCGTTTTCGTCATCCGCCCAGGCCTCGCTGGTTCCTGAATGCGTGCCCAAATTGAAAATCGTAAGTTTGCACACAACCAGGACCTTTGCCGCCGCCACGCGATGCTCCACGCCTTTCTTCCTGCGCTCGAACCCGTGCCCAACTTCAACCACACACTCGTGTGTCCAGCGGGCCGCAGTAACCAAATGGTTGAGCCGGTCGGTGTACGCCCGCGGGTCCGCATAGGGAACCACAAGACCCTGTTTCCCGCGCCTGCGTTGCCGTGTGGCCATCACAACCCAACCAACGAGCGATTCGGGGAATGGCGCAGCAAGCGCAACTAGCAACTCTAAATTTTGCAAACCGGTGCAGCCATTGTCCTGGTCCGCCCTGCCATTCTTCTTGGCTGACATTTCCCTTCCCTCCTTTCCAAGTTGTATGCTTTTGGCCGTTCGGTGACCTCGCCATCACCGGGCACGCGAGTTTTCAGCCTGACATCTTCTTCAGCTTCGCTCCGCCATTGGCGAACCGGCTGACCGTGGCTGTCACCGCCTTCACCAACTCCGTTGCGATCTCGCCTTTAGCAGACGGACAAAACGACTGTTCTGATAAACCTCGAGCGAGTACACAATCCCACCTGCCTCGTCAGACAATTTGATCATCACTTGCAGCATTGTCATCACCTCCGATACCTGGTGCGGTCTCCTGTTGTCAGTTAGACACACACCAGTTGTCTCTAAACATCCGTTCACAATCGAGCTGAATGACAGAGCTCACTCCAAGACGAGAAGACCAGAGCGGGACCCCGTGGAGAGTCTAGGATCAGAACAGCATCCCTAGCATGCAGAACCCGGCTCACCTGCAGGCTTATACTAGGGAGAAACCCATCTACGTTCGTAATGGGGAAAGCACTACACGGGAGGTCACAATTATGAAAGCCCTCGCTGGCTCTCCAGCCCTGGGTGTGCTCCTGACGATCGCCGGATTCCTATTGGCCTGGGGACAGCCTCCGGTCCTTCCCTCAATTAATGTTGTGGATATGATCCCGGCAAGCCTGAGCGGAGAGACGAACCAAGACAGCGAACCTTTTTTGGCAATCCAGACGGCCAACCCGCAGATCATGGTGGCCTCGGCATTCACCCCCAATCCGTTTTCGAACACAGGCAAAGCCCCCCTGTACGTTTCGCAGGACGGAGGCAAAAGCTGGGTGCTAAACGCCATTACTCCCGTTCCGAGGATGACTTGCGACATCACGCACGCCATGGCTGCTGGCGAGAACCACCCGCGCGGCGACCTCCACGCCGGCACGCTGGCTTGTGCGTCGTCCATCACGCTCGAGGAGTCGGAGACCAACGATGTTTCTTCCAACACAACCATGAACGTGCAAACCACGCGCGGCAATGTGGATCAGCCATTTGTGCGAGCCCTCGGCATCTCCAGTGGCGACCGCATCTACGTCGGAGTAAACGATTTCAATCAGCCGAACGGCCACACGGCAACGGTGGACGTGTCAGTGGATGGCGGAGCGACGTACAAATCGTTTCCGATCGAGGCGCGGAAGACGATGGGACAGGATGGGCCATCCGTGCGGCCGGCGGTCGCAGGAGACGGCACAGTCTATGCAGCTTTCTTCGGCTGGCGCAAATTTAGCGGGACGGTCGCCACGAGCGACGTCGTGGTTGTCCGGACCGATACAGCAGCGCCCGGGGCAATTCCTTTCCAGTCGTTGAAAGATCCGTCCGACAAGTTGCCCGGCCGCCTAGTGGTTAAGAACATTTCCATCCCCTGGTCGAATGCTCCTACGCTGGGGCAGGAACGAATCGGCTCCACACTCTCCATCGCCGTGGATCCGAATAATAGTTCCACCGTGTACGTGGGTTGGGCCGATCGCGGGAACAAAGGAGACATCTATACGCTCCACGTGCGACGCTCCAGCGACCGGGGCGTGACGTGGTCCAAGAAGGACTTGCCTCACACAACGATCAGGAATGCGACGAACCTCGCGCTGGCCGTCGCCCAAAACGGCGTCGCCGGTGTTCTTTACCAGCAGCTGAGCAACGGGCGTTGGGTCACGCATCTGGTGCAATCGCATGACGCATTCGCAACCATTCAAGACACAATTCTCGCGAGTGTCCCAGCGAATGAGCCGACTGAGCAGTTCTTGCCCTATCTGGGGGACTACGATTACTTACTTTCTGTGGGGAATGAGTTCCGCGGCGTTTTTTGCGCCAACAACACGCCAGACCTGGGCAATTTCCCGCAGGGCGTGACGTATCAGCGGACGGCGGACTTCACCTCGAAGACGCTCAACGATGGATTAGGCAACCAAGTGGCCATCTCGATTGATCCATTCTATTTTAGCGTTCCGGTGATCCCATGAGGCGCGCCTAGGCGGTCGGAGGGAGGAGGAACATATGAAGATTTCGTCATTCTTCGCTGCCCTTGTTGGAACGACCCTCTGGGTGGCTCTGTTCGGGTTGTCAGGCGCTGCATGGCCGCAAGAGCCGGACCAGCAGACCGCCCCGGCGAAACAGTCGAGCATCGTTTTTTCAGGGACTGTCAGCCAGCTCGGAGCCACTTCGTTTGCCGACGTTCCGAGATCAGCGCAAACGATTGTCGTCCGGGTGGACTCCGTGCTGAAAAAGCCTGCCCCTGTCTCGCTGAAGCGAGGCGACAACGTTACGGTCGAGGTCAAAGACACCTCCGCCTTCCAGGAAGGCGCCCGCGCAACGTTTTACACTGATGGTTGGATTTTTGGTTCGGGCGTCGCCGTCAAAGAACTGGCGCATGAGATCAGCCCCGCTGGCGAAGAGGCTACTAAAGCAGCCAGCACAGGCGAAAAAGTGTCCGGGCACACTCAAGAGCAGAGTGATCAGGAGTTACAAGACCGGCTGAACTCTTCAGACTTCGTGGTCATTGGTCGGGTCACCGGAGTGCATCGGTGGACTCCGCCCAAGTCGGCCACTCCGTATCGCATTACCGAACACGATCCGGACTGGCACGAGGCCGTTCTGGAGATCAAGTCCGTCCTCAAGGGCGGAAAGGTCAAAGGGAACAAGATGGTTGTCCGGTTTCCGGCCCGCAACGACGTGGCTTGGGCTCAGTCTCCTAAGTTCGAGAAAAATCAGCGGGGCATTTTCTGTTTGAACAGGGATCAGGTCTCCGGTGTGCCCACGGCGAAGCTAGGAGGCAACCAGGTGAACGCGTACACTTGCCTGGGGCATGGGGCGGCGCTTCCGATGGCAGAGGAAGCGCACGTGCGGTCTCTCCTCAAGAGGCGATAGTCGCATTCCTCGGTGACCGCGTTGCGATCGTGTCCAGGATGTTTGCTGCGGCACAGGTCCCGAAATGCCATGCTGTCCTACCGCTGTTCCCGCCTGGGCCTTCGCTATTTGTCGGTAAGAATATGTAACGATCTGCCGCACGCAAATGGTCATCATTCCGTCGAGCCACCCGCCGGCCAAAGGCCCTCGTCAAGGCCACCAACACCACTCTCACAACCTTCTGAACGTGAGTTGTTTTCGAATGCCGCGTCGCGTGCAGGCGGGGTTATACGGGTCTGTAAACGCCACGTGGACATCGGGAATGCCTACCCGCCCCGATTTCCTCCTTTTTGGGCAATCGTGGATTCGATTGCGATGCAAAGGCGTAGGAGTGAAACAGTGTCCAAACGTCGTCCGGGCCGAAGTGAAACCAGTGATCGGTGGCACGGAACAGTCTGCTGACGTTGTGGTCTCTCAAGGTTCAAGACTAGGTAGGAATAAATCCACGGGCTCACAAACGACGCGCTGCCGAACACAAACTGCGATAGCGTCAAATTGAAAGCGTAGTGCTCTTCCCCGCCGGCGACTCGCAAGAGTGGTTTGATAGCTACCTGGAGAACCGCCATTCCGGCGCCGATGACGAAGTAGGAGACGATTGCGACGGAGTACCTCGGGAAAGCGCAAAGCTCAGCGATCCGATCATTCCGGCAAGGAATGCCGCGATCATCACCGGCTTTTCGGTAAACCGCTCGACGAGGAATCCTGCCGGGATCGACATCACGCCATGGGCGATGAAGCAGGCGAACGCGAGAAAAGCAGCCGCCCTAAGAACCAGCCACTCAGTTCTGCTACGCCAGTACCGACTCGAACCCTTGGGGGCACGACCAGGGGCAAGTTCGCGAAGAAAAAAGAAATGATCTAGAAGAGGGCTTGCTAGAATACGCTGCGGGACACCTCGTTGGCAGACAACAACCGATGCTGAGCGAAGAACGGCAGAGAACAATTCTTGAGCTACTGAGTCGAGACGGCCGGGTACTGGTCGGGGAGCTAGCAAAGCATTTTCATACCTCGCAAGTCACCATCCGTAAGGACCTGGAAATCCTCCATGCTAATGGGCGTATTCACCGCACTCACGGTGGGGCGCTTTCGGTGGTGAAAGCGCGCTGGAAGATCCTACATTGCGGGAGAAGGAAAGGCTCCACCGCAAGGAAAAAGCTCAGATTGCGGCGGCCGCCGTACGCCTGATCAGCGAAGAACAGGTGGTTGTCCTCGACTCGGGAACCACGACAACCGCTATTGCTCGGGCTCTGCGCGATTTCAAGAACCTCACGATCATCACCAATGCGCTGAACATCGCCGCCGAGCTGTCCGGTTCCGACCTCGAAGTAATTCTCATCGGAGGTAATCTCCGTAAAAATTCCTTCTCCCTGGTCGGACCGTTAGCAGAGGACACACTGCGACGCTTGAACGCGGATATTCTCTTCCTTGGAGTAGACGGGTTTGATGTTGAGCATGGCCTCAGCACGCCCAACCTGCTAGAAGCCCGAGTCAACCGCGCTATGATGGATGTGGCTAAGACAACGGTTGCGGTGTGCGATTCCAGCAAGTTCGGCAAGAGAAGTCTGTCACTCATTGCGCCACCGACAACGATTCAACGGGTGATTACGGATAAGGGAATCCGTAAGTCAGACCTGGGTGCGTTGAAGAAATCGGGTGTTGAAGTAACCCTTGTCTAAGATACATATAATGAGCGGTTTGGGACCGGCTCAGCCTGGGGATTGGAGAGCGCCCGATCTTCGAGTTGTTTCGTTTGCTTGCTATTTTTGTTTCTTAATTTTCTATAGCTTCCGACGCATCTCTTGGTGTGTGCTTTGGATGGGAGGGCCTGTTTGATCGAAACACTCGACAACCTACTCGAGGCGCCGGAGGAAGAAAAGGAAGCCCGGGGAACGCGCTACACTCCGAAGGAAATTGTTCAGAAACCGACTTCCTGGCGCGTCACTTTCAAGAAATTCGAACAACAGCGCAATGAGATTCGCCAATTCCTGAGAGCAGCCGGCCTCGGTGATTCCAAGTCATCTACGCGCCCCGTGGTCTATCTTGTAGGAGCGG
>DATEPX010000219.1:0-36875 GCA_035272945.1 Terriglobales bacterium | reverse complement strand
GAATGCCTTGGACGCCGTCAGAGGCGAGCTTTGCGAATCGCGCACGGAGGCCGCCACGGTGTAATTGCCCGCCGTCGAGGGAGTGCCCGAAATCTGTCCCGTGCCGCTATTGAGTGCCAGGCCCGCCGGCAAGCCCGTGGCAGACCAACCGTACGGTGTAGCCCCACCCGTCGCCTGCAACACCGTGCTGTAACTCGATCCGGCCGTCCCGGCCGAAAGAGAAGTCGTAGTGATCGCGAGCGCCGGAGGCGGTGTACTGGTGATGCCCAGCGTAAATGTTTTGGACATAGCTGCCGGTGAGGTTCCCGAGTCACGCACCGAGGCGCTCACCGTGTAATTGCCCGCTGTCGAGGGAGTGCCTGAAATCTGACCAGTATTCGTACTGAGCGCCAGTCCGGCAGGCAAACCCGTGGCAGACCAACTGTACGGGGTAGCCCCACCCGTCGCCTGCAACACCGCGCTGTAACTCGATCCGGCCGTCCCGGCCGGCAGAGAAGACGTGGTGATCGCGAGCGCCGAAGGCGGAGTACTGGTGATGCCCAGGGTAAATGTTTTGGACACAGCTGCAGGCGAGCTTTGCGAGTCGCGCACTGAGGCGGTCATGGTGTAATTGCCCGCCGTCGAGGGAGTACCGGAAATCTGTCCCGTGCCGCTATTAAGCGCCAATCCGGCAGGCAAACCAGTGGCAGACCAACTGTACGGTGCAACACCTCCGCTCGCTTGCAACACGGTGCTGTAGCTCGACCCTGTAGTCGCGGCCGGCAGAGAGCCACTTGTAATCGACAGGGGCGCTGATGACAGCGGCGGCGATGACGGCGGATGGGACATCACGGTGCCACACCCCGCCGAGATAAATACGCCACAGAAAAGAACGATGATTAAGTACCCGAGTTTTAGGGCGTTCGACTGCGTTTTCGCAGGAAGACCGAAGCAACAAAGTTGTGAAGACATTACGACCTCGGAGAATTAGGTCCCTTGATTTTTTGGGGAACCGACGCTTTGCGAGAACTATATATTGAACCGACGCTGTGCGAGAACTATATATTGAGGATGGCAAGCAACACTAGGTATCGGAAGTTCCTGTA
This sequence comes from Terriglobales bacterium, assembly GCA_035272945.1. GTDB lineage: Bacteria > Acidobacteriota > Terriglobia > Terriglobales > Acidobacteriaceae > Gp1-AA122. The sequence goes on along the minus strand of DATEPX010000219.1, from coordinate 35,790 downwards.
CGTCCAAGTCTGGAACAAGGAAGCAGAACTAAGTTGTTTCACCTAGCTATAGCTAGCCCCCTTGGCATTCAATTCCGGACGTATCGGATTGGAAGCGATAACTGCACTACTTAGCGCCGTTTCTTCTTTCCCTAAATGGTATTGCACGAACTAAATCCGCTCCAGGACCCGCGTTGGCCTGAATTCTTGTGTCGGCAGGCGGGAGCTTCGGTATTCCACACTACCGAGTGGCTCCGCGCGCTGGATCGCACTTACGGGTATAAACCGGTTGTTCTAACTACCAGCCCACCTGCCGGGCCATTGAGTAATGCCGTCGTTTTCTGTGAGGTTCATAGTTGGGTCACCGGCGGACGCCTGGTCTCCCTTCCCTTCTCCGATCATTGCGAACCGCTGGCCGATAGCTCCGAAGAGCGGGAGTCGTTGTTGCGCGCCGTTGTTGATCGCGCCGCCTCAAAAAACTGGAAATATGTCGAGCTCAGGCCGGTTTCTGCAGGTGTGGACAGAACCGGGTTTGAATCCACCGATCAATATTGTCTACATCGGTTGGAGCTCTCGGGTTCCTGCGAGGAAATTTTTAGACGATTTCACAAGGATTGTGTCCAGAGGAGGATTCGTCACGCCGAACGTCAACCACTCACGTACGAGGAAGGAAGATCAGAATCTCTCTTGCGCAGATTCTATGAACTGCTGTTGCTTACGCGGCGGCGCCATCAACTACCGCCCCAACCTCTGGCGTGGTTCCGCCACCTGGGGGAGTGTTTGGGGGACATGCTGAAGATCCGCACGCTCTCAATCGACGCGAAGCCGATCGCAAGCATCGTGACCATCCGCTACAAAGACTGCATGACATACAAATATGGCTGCTCTGACCCGGTGTTTAACAATCTGGGCGGCACGGCGCTGCTGTTTTGGCGCGCCATGCAGGAAGCCACTCGTGATGGATTACGCGTGTTCGACATGGGGCGTTCCGATCTCGACAACCGCTCGCTCATCACCTTCAAGGACCGATGGGGAGCGACTCGAATCCCTCTGACTTACCATCGGTATCCGCGTGGGCGGGCCCGTGTCGGGACGTCAGACTGGAAAACCTTGGTGGCGAAACGTCTATTCCGGAGACTGCCTGACTCACTGCTAGTCGCTTCAGGAAAGCTGCTGTATAGACACATGGGGTGATCGGCCCCAGGCGTGCTGGCGTAGGAAACGGCATTGGTACCTGCATTGCCGCTTGATGTCGCAGCCGAGATCGAGTTCAATTCTGACCGTCGGGAGATGTGAATGAATATTGTCCACGTGGTGGGTGCGCGCCCCAATTTTATGAAAGCGGCACCTGTGTTGAAAGCATTGGGCACCAGACCCAATGTCAGGCAAACCCTCGTCCACACCGGCCAACATTATGACGCCGAGATGTCTGAGGTCTTTTTCGATCAGCTCAAGATGCCCAAGCCTGACATCAGTCTGGCGGTCGGTTCCGGAACGCACGCCGAGCAAACCGCCACCATCATGGTGCGCTTCGAACCGGTGGTGCTTGAACACAAGCCGGATTGGGTGTTGGTTTACGGCGACGTTAATTCAACGGTTGCGGCAGCCCTAGTGTGCAGCAAAGTTGGGGTTAAGGTTGCACACGTGGAGTCAGGTTTGCGTTCGTTCGACCGGAGTATGCCCGAGGAAATAAATCGAGTGTTGACCGACCAGATCGCTGACCTTTTGCTCACGCCCTCCAAGGACGGCGACCTAAACCTGGTTCGCGAAGGTATACCCCGCAGCAAGATCCGTTTCGTCGGTAACACCATGATCGATACCCTTATTCAGCTCCTGCCATCGGCTGCGAATCTGGTCCCGAAAGACCTTCCGTCCCGCTACGCACTGGTGACTCTCCATCGGCCGTCCAATGTAGACGACCCCATCGCCCTCCGCGAGCTCTGTGAAACACTGGCCTGGCTCAGTATGCGAATCGAGGTGTTTTTCCCCGTGCACCCCCGAACTCGCCGACGCATGCAGGAATTCAACATGCCGGTAGATTCGCCCGGTTTGCATTTGCTGCCCCCAACACCTTACCTGCAATTCCTCGGCATGCAGCAACACGCTTGCCTGGTGCTGACAGATTCCGGCGGCATCCAGGAAGAAACCACGTACCTCGGCGTGCCCTGCCTCACCCTGCGGGAGAACACGGAGCGGCCAATCACGACGACGATGGGAACAAATGTCATCGTGGGTCGAGACCTGGGTCTTCTGCGTGCGGAAAGCCTGCGGGTGTTGAGCGGCGACTTCCGACGGGGAACAATTCCACCACTATGGGATGGCCATGCGAGCGAACGTATCGCCGACTGTCTGTGCAACCCAGCGGAACACCAACCCGCGCCCGAGCCAGCCGCGAGTTCAGTAGCATAGTTCCCATTCTCGTTGAAAACCAATAACCGGCTGCCCTTGAAGCTTAGGCATGTGAAGAGGTCGTCGGTTCGAACCCGACCAGGTCACCGGATCTCATCCAATCGCAACTGAATCAGGAGTGCGGTTTGAAGTGGTAATGCACATCCTGCCTGGAGGCGATGGCCAGGCCATCCCGAGTGGCGGGATGAAAGCGCCAACTTTGCAGAACTGCCAATACCTTTGCGTCGACTGCCCGGCCAAGACTCTGGAGTACAGTGGTGTGGATGACGTTCCCGGTCTCGTCGATCGTAATCTCGACCACCTCATCGCCCTCATACCCCAAGTCTCCTGGACCTAGCACCGGATCGAAAGCGTAAACCGGCAGTGCCGGCCGGATTTCATATCCAATCGAGGGACCTTCGGATAGGGAACCATACGGGGACCCGGCCGGAGGTCTGTCGCTGGAGCGCGCGGTTCGAGTCCCATCCGCCTCGGTGAGTGGGCTATCGGCAGAGTCCGCTTTGCGCTGTATGGTCCGCTTATTCCATGCGAGGGGCGACTGGGCAGTAGTCCTCCCTCCCGCCACATGGGATTGCGAGTAGCGACCTGTCCAGTACAGCTGGGTAACCGAACCCCGTGTCACGCCGCGGACCACGGAAGATGGCGCCACGAAGATCGGACTGGGTGAGCGAACCAGAAGATAGAGAAGCAGGCAGTGGAGGCTCACGGAACCATAGAGCAGCGTGTTCCGGCGCCTTGCGCTTTTCGAATGAAGCTGAGCAAACATCCGGAGATGGCTTTTCGGGCAGGCAAATGCCGACCTGCTTCAGCTCATTAGACGTTCAACGCGCTCGGATGTAAACAGAATATCTCGTGTCGTGTGCGAGCGATTAATCGTCCTCGGGAGGCGGGCCGACATCTTCCGGGCTATCCTCGCCGCCATAGAAATAGGAAATGGCCAAGCCGAAAAGCAGCATCAGCATCAGATTCGTTCGCGCCGATTCGTCTTTTACCGTCAAACTGTTCAGAGGCGCAAAGAGGAGAGTCGCGAACACGTAGCTCGCCGACACCAGTCCCACAATTGCGCTCAGGGTTCCCAGGAAATGCGCGACCAGCCCTACCACCACCAGGAAGAGCAACGGCAGAATGTCATCCCCATGGGCGTGCGGAAAGAAGCGAGTCAGCATGAGAGCGATGGACGTGCACGTCAAAAAGCCCAGAACGACATTTCGCAGCCCGACATGCCGTTTGGAGCCGGCCCGGATGGAACTCCACGAATTTCTCACCTTCTGTTCCCGCGTCATACCACACCTCGACCTCGGGAGGTAACGTTGTATCCGCTTGGATGCATCTTGGGCGGGAGTAGTTCACTCTTTAGTTAACAGGCATCCAGGGCCGTCCTGACCAGCATGTGGAAATCAGCTCACCGGGGTGCCGGGGACCGGCTTTCCGTTCCGGCAGGAAGGAATTACCAATTTGGAGTACAGATTGCCAATCGCGACTTGAGACTTTCTTAACATATCCTACTGAAAAATATCAACTTGCGTGCTTGGTAATCCAACTGCAACTTACCCTGTCGGCTAAGGTATGTACCCTAGGTCTGGCCAAGGAAGGGGGACTATGTCTTACAACCCTGCACCGAGGGACTGGAGAGAATTATCAGAAGCAGCTAGTAAAGAGCGTGACCCTAAGAAGTTAATGGACTTGGTAACCGAACTCAACGAAGTGCTGAAACAACGCGAAGACACGTTCCGTGGAGGGCCGCAGAATGACCCGGCCGCCAATGATTACAGGTAAGTTCGCCCCGCCGTCAGGTTTTTACCGGAACGACTCCCGCAAGCTGTCAGTGTAGTTTTCCCAATGGAAGCGGCTTCCGTGCCTGCTCGCACACGTTGGGAGGGCCTATGCTTTGGACGATTCCTGCTGATCCTGTGGCTGCTGGGACTGGTTAGTTCCTACACCTTGGGTGGATATGTCCACCTGCTGCTGACTAATCGCGCTGGTGGTTCTGGTGATTCGCCTCATTCAGGGTCGCAGGCCGTCTAGGTGAGGTACTGCGGACAACCTATTCGTAACGCAGCCCCTGGATGGGATCTAGCTGCGAGGCCTTTCGGGCGGGATAATAGCCGAACAACACTCCAATTCCGGCGGAGAAGAAACCTCCAATTGCAAAAACCTGCGGCGTGATCTTGGTCGGGAAGTGGAAGAGGTTTTGAACTCCAACCGAGGCCAGTACGCCAACCATTAATCCCAACAAGCCGCCTATCACGCTCAGTGCCACCGCTTCGCTTAGAAATTGAACCTGGACGTCCCATTCGGTGGCGCCAACGGCCAATCGTATTCCAATCTCGCGCGTGCGCTGTGTCACCGATACCAGCATGATGTTCATGATCCCGATGCCGCCCACCACCAAAGACAAACATGCAACGCTGGCCAACAACATGGTCATGATCCGGCTGCCAGCCAGTTGGGCCTGCACCACATCCTCCGGCCGGCGAACGTTGAAGTCGTCGTCTTCTCCAGCGTTCAGGTGGTGGCGTTCCCGCAAGAGTGCCATGATGTCCCCGGTGGCTTCGGGCATCGCCTCGCGCGAAACCGCGGAGCAGAAGATGTCATCCAGCCAGAACGTTCCGGTGATTCTCTTCTGCACCGTCGTGTAGGGCAGGACAACAAAATCGTCCTGGTCTTGTCCCGTTGCCGAAAATCCTTTGCGGTCGAGAACGCCAATCACCTTACAAGGCAAACTCTGGATGCGGACTGTCTTCCCAACCGGATCTTCGTTCCCGAACAGGTTTTCGACCACGGTTTCGCCCAGTACGCACACGGGCGCGCTGGTTTCCACGTCTGCAGTGGTGAAGAATGTTCCCAGTCGAACCTGCCAGCGGCGTATCTGGAGAAACTCCGGAGTCACGCCGCGGTACATGGTAGCCCAGTTTTCACCTGCGTAGATGACCTGGATGTGACCATCCACGTTAGGTGACATGCTCTTGATCAAAGGAACCTGCTGCAGGATGGCTTGTGCATCGCCGAGCACAAGCGAACGCGTGCCGCGTGAGCCCGCTCGCAAGCCGTTGCGGGCGCGGCTGCCCGCTTCCACCCAGACGAAATTGTCACCTAGGCTCTGCAGCTTGTCTTCAATGCTGCTGCTTCCGGCGTTTCCGATCGCGACCACGCAAATGAAAGCTCCAACGCCCACGCCAATGCCGAGAATCGTAAGCACACTCCTGATCCAGTGGCGTTGCATGGCGCTCCAGGATTCCCGCAGGATGTTTCGGAAGTTCATCTGAGGCTCACAATATAAGACTAGCTCTTCGGCAGAAAAGCCTCAACGCGCGTGTGGCGCGGACACTCCTGTCCGCGCGTGGCCTAGTGGCCACGACTGTGTGCATGTCGTCACAGGTTCTGCCAGTGCACGCCAGATCCTCCACCGACTTACGCCCGTTCAGGATGACGACGTGGTGATTCGGCGGCTGCCCTGATAATCGGCGGCGACTTTCTGTTAAATCAACAATCAATAACCAACAATTTCGAACTTGTCTTCTTCTTTCCCACTCCGATTTCGCCTTGTCGTTCCGATTTTTCCTCTTGTCATTCCGCGGAGCGAGGAGTCTGCTTTGCTGTTCCTGCCGAAAACAGCAGATTCCTCACGGGCGAAGCCGGTTTGACAAGGTTTTAGATAGTAGGCGGCAGATTTGAACGGCCGGGTTCCCCAGCTTTGCAAAGAGCGCAAAGCTGGGCCAACCGCTTGGCTGGACGTTTCTTGGGGGGCCCACGTTTGCCTGGTTTTCGCAAACGTGGGATTCGGCTCCCCGCGTCTCGTGCCGGGCAAGCTTTTCGGCATTGCCCGAAATGTGGCCGCTCTTTGCGGATGCGGCAACTTCGTCAACTGGCAGATTCGCATCAGGGCACCGCTTCAGCCGGGCCGTCACTTCTGCACCTTAGGAGCAGACATCAGCGGCCGAGCCAGGCTCGGCGGCTGAGGTTCATGATAGCCGCGGCGGAATCGGCACGCCTCAAGGCGTGCCCTGATACAAGAAACCGAAAACAATGAAGCCCTTGAACTCTGAACCTTGAAACCCTGAAGCTCAGGGGGCTTTCGAGGGTGGCACGGCCAGCATCAGTGCGGCTCAACAGCGCGGACAGGAGTGACCGCGCCACACAACTAAGGCAGATTGCGGTTCCAATTGCTTCGTGTGATTTGGGGAGGGCACGGCCTTTCAGCCGTGCCGCCGAGTGCACCAGGTCAGGGAATAGAGATCTGCCGCCGGGCAGGCGCGGCGGCGGATGGACACTGAAGCGCCGCGCCACCCAAACCCAGCCTTTTTCCCCAGCCTGTAAGAGCGGCGCCCTCCCCGGATGAACACGAGCTCCTCGATTCGGGCTTGTCTCGCTTTCTGGTACGCTGAAAAAGTGAAGCCAGGGCATCACCGTACTCAAAAGATAGTTGCTGTCAGCATGTGTGCGCTGCTCGCCAGCAGCATTGCCTTCGCAGCGCAGAACGAAGAAAAGTCTCCCTCATCGCGGGCGAAGCCTCCACTCGTGCGCTGGGAACCTGCGCGACTGGTCAACGGCTCGCCCTTTCTGCTTCGTGTACGTCCGCCGGTGCGTTTGAAGTCCTTGACTGGAGCCTGGCTGGGCCACGAGGTGTTCTTCGGCTACAACCCTGGCAGCAAGACTTGGATCGGGTTTGCCGGAGTCAGCGTTGAAACCAAGCCGGGCCGCTACCCTCTGGTGTTGCACGGTGTCAACAAGCAGGACGCACGCGTTGACTTGGAAAGCAAGGTAAGGGTTTGGGCGGCGAAGTATCCGACTATCGTGCTTCATGTTCCACAAAAATTCACCGCGCCTGCTCCGGATATGCTCACTCGAATCGATCAGGAGAAGGAATTGAAGTCTAAAGTCTTCGCCGTGATCAGTCCCGAGCGCGAATGGTCGGGAAGGTTTCTTCCGGCCGTGTCAACATCGGTTTCCGATCCATTTGGCACTCGCCGCACTTTCAATGGCGTTGTGAAAAGCGTGCATGGAGGTTTGGATTACCATGCTCCGGTTGGCACACCACTAAAAGCAATCAACAGCGGAACCGTGATCCTCGCCCGCGATCTGTTTTTCGAAGGGAGCTGCGTCGTACTGGACCACGGACAGGGCTTGCTCAGTCTCTACATGCATCTTTCTAAGATCGGGGTGCATGAAGGGGAGCATGTCAAACGCGGCCAGGAGGTCGGACTCAGCGGCGCTACCGGCCGCGCGACCGGGCCGCACGTGCACATCGCGGTACGCTGGCAGGGAGTCTACCTGGACCCGGCCCGACTGTTGAAGCTGCGCGTTCCGTAGCGGTGATACGCGGCTAAAAGCCGGCTTCAAGAATAAAATGCTTTTTGCAGCGCTGGAAAGTGTGCGTGAGGACTGGTGCCGCCCCTCCGGGACATTTCCCACTTTACCCAGGACTTACGTCCGGGGCTAACCTATTTCGCCCCTCCGGGCTGGTAGGTTGCGGATTCACCGTTTTGATCCACAGAGCAGTTCTCACGCACACATTAAGATTAAGCGCTGCGCCACCCCAAACCAGGTTTTCAGGGCTTCATCTGCGGCCGCTGGCTTTGAGTTCGTGCCTCAAGTCCAAATTGCGAATCAGGCGATGCAAGTAGTTGGGATGGAGGCCGAGCGCCCGGGCAGCTTCGGTGTAATTGCCCTTGGCATCTTCTATCGCCGCCAGAATGAGCTGCTTCTTAGTTTCCTTTAAGGCGGAGTGATATTTCGCGGTCATGCCGGCGGGAGCGGCTCGCTCCAGCACGGCTTCCGGCAGGTCTTCGGGAAGAATCAGATCGGCGGCGCCGAGGACGAGAGCCCGTTCGATGGCGTTCTCCAGTTCGCGTACGTTGCCCGGCCAGTCGTAGTTCAGCAGGCAGGCGCGCGCTTCCTCCGACAGGGGTTTGGCTTTCACCTTGCACCGCTTGGCATACTTGTTGATGAAATAGGTGGCCAGCTGTGCGATGTCTTCCTTGCGTTCGCGAAGCGGCGGCATGGTAACGGAGACGACGTTCAAGCGGTAGAACAGGTCCGGCCGGAATGTGCCTGCTCGGACTGCTTCCGCCAGATTCTTATTGGTGGCGGCGATCAGACGGATATCGACTTCGACCGAACGGGTGCCGCCGACGCGTTCGAACTCACGCTCCTGAATCACACGCAGCAGCTTGGATTGCAGGGCGGCCGCCAGTTCCCCGATCTCATCCAGAAAGACCACGCCGCCGTTGGCAACCTCCAGCTTGCCTTTTTTCTGAGCGGTGGCCCCGGTGAAAGCCCCTTTCTCATATCCGAAGAGTTCGCTTTCGAGCAGCGTCTCGGTGATCGCAGCGCAATTGATGGCGACGAAGGGTTTTTCTGATCGCTCACTGTTTTGGTGAATGGCGCGCGCCACCAATTCCTTACCCGTTCCGCTCTCCCCGTCTATCAATACCGTGCTATCGGTGGGCGCGACCCGCGCCAGGAACTGGTAGACGTTCTTCATGATCGCGCTTTCGCCGATGAGGCTGTGCTCAAGGTTGATCTCGGTGTTGAGCCGCTCGTTCTCCTGGCGCAGCCACTCCAGTTGGCGGGCGTTTTCCAGGGCGACAGCGGAGATGCCCGCTATGGCGGTGACGAGCTGCAAGTGGTCTTCGTCGAAACGCAGGATGGGATTGGTCGAATCGAGGTAGATACAACCGATCACCTTGTCAAACACGATTAGCGGCACGCAGAGCAGGGAACGCACCTCGGAGGTGATGAGGCTCTCGACCTCGTTGAGGCTCCCGTCAGCTGTAACGTCACTCCCCAGTACCGAGACACCTTGTTCCAAAACCTGCCGCGCGACGGTACGGCTCACGCGCACCGTTCGTGGGTCGCTGGCCAGGCGGTTGCGCGCGAATACGGAAGCAAAATCCTTGGCATGAGTGCCATCCAGCAGGATCGCACCCCTCTCGGCGGGAGAAACCTCAAAGGTGAGGCTCAGAATCTCGTCCTGCAGTGCCTGCAAATCGCGGATGGAGTGCACCACGCGGCTAATCTTGAGCAGCACGTTGAGGTTGCGCGCCAGACGGGACGTTGCCGGCAACTCGCTCAGGATCTTGTCCGGCTGGAGATAAAGCACGTCGGCAGGCCGCAGTCGTACTGTCGACTGGCCGAGAGCGCCGTCTTCGAATTCCACCTGCCTGCCCAAGAGAGCTTCATCGGTGTCCTCAAGAAGAAAGACAAAGATGGAATCCCCAATAGAAATCTGGTCGCCATGCTTCAGATCTTGTTCTTGTACGGAGTTTCCGTTGATCAGGGTGCCGTTGCGGCTCTTGAGATCGCGGATCTTGAAGTGCTCCGCCTCGCGACTTACCACGCAGTGTCGGCGGGAAACTGCGGGGTCGGAAATCGGCAGCAAGTTGGATTCATCCCTGCCGATGGTGAGCTCTCCGATGGGCAGGACGAAATGGGAGTCTTTCAGCGGCCCGGCTATAGCTATTAGTCGCGGGTTCACCCTCACCCCTCAGTCGGCAGATAGTTCTTAGCATAGTTACACGGTGTATTGCACGCAAAGTGCGTCAAGCGAGCCAGACTATCCGAATGGCTAGAGGCTATCCCATCGGATAGTACGAAGACCCGCAAATCTGATACTTGTGCTAGCCCTCCAGGGTTGGGAATAATCCACAACCTTCATGGTATCAAGTGGTTGCATGGACGCGGGCCGATCAAGGTTGCCCTGCAGAAAGTTGGCATGGGAGCTGCATCAAGGCATGGTGTGAAAAGAACTGTCCCGGCAAAGCGACCTGGGGGAGGCGCTTTCGGTCTGGATTTCGCCGGGAAGTCGCCATCAGGGACTCGAATTTCGGTCCCTGATGGAACTTTTTGACAGAATCAAGAGCTGTTGGCCATCATTTTATTGAGACTGGCCCGGCCAAAAGCGAGGGGAAGCGCTTTTGAGATTTTCAGGTCGGGCAGTAGTCGACGGGAACTCGAGGAACCCCTCAGCGAGTTCCCGGTCGACTTGTCGAGGAGAAGTCACAGTGGGTTTCAATACACAACTGATGAGACCGGATACGTGCTCATTTGCGAGCATAAAGGTTTTGGCGAGGTGCTGCTCCGGTCGAGGAGAGGGAACGGCCCTGGTGCAGGTTCCGTTCGACTTCGTCGTGGGAGAGATGCTGCTATCGGCCGGACTATATGAAGTCGAGCCCAGCAAGCTGCTGGGAATGTTGAGGCTGCGGCGGGCTGGTTGTGACTCGCAACCTGTGCTGGTACCGGCTGTCAACCTCGATCAGGGACAGAAGCCGATTCCCGATAAGTTGCTCTTTTATTGTCAGCAGAATTTGTATTTTCTGGCCCAGGCGTTCACGGCTCCTGATGGAAGGGGCTAGTCGCCTGCAGCCCGGTAAGCGTCCTCGTTGCGGAACGCCACTCCGTCACGAAAGGTAACAGCTTTGCCGGAAATCGCTGGGACTCGGTCCCCCGGCACCAGGATTCCAACCAGGTTCAGCGGATCAGCCGCCGAAAGGGTCAATGTCTCTCCTGTGGGCTCCACCTTACGCGCCGCACGCAACGACTCCACCGCCACCGGCAAAGCAAACTGCTCGCCCAGAAAACCGTCTACAAAGCGACCACCGCGAATCTCGCCTCGGTCTTCGAGACGGCGGAAAGCTATCTGCAGCTCTCGCCACTTTGGCAGGATGGTTTCGCGGACGAGCAAATCGCGAAATACCACGCCATAACGCTTGAGCAGCATCCAGCAGGTGGCCTCGACGGCCTTGTTGCGCTCTGCGATCTGATCGGTGTAGAGCAACGACCATCGGCCCGCGCTGTGCCGGGGGCGAGAGGTGCGGCCGTGTCCCTGTCCGGCGCGGCGCTTGGGATCGATTAACGATCTCAGGTTGTCGAAGCCATCGGCGGTGACAATGCCCGCAGCGACCAGCTCCCAAAGCGCAGTTTCAATCTCTGCTTTCAGCTTTTCGGTGCCGCGCACGATATCGGCAAAGAAAGAGGCGCCTCGATGGCGAAGGAAATCCAGCACCTCCCGCGCGCCGTGGCTTAGACCACGTGTTTCCTCCGGCAGGTCGGTGCCGGAGTGACGCGGCATCATCCAATCGGCTTCCTCCCTGACAAAAAAAGTGATGGGCGCAACGCTGGTCGGGATCACGCGCCGCTTGCCTTCGGCGGTGTCTTCAAGCGTGGCCGGATGCGGCGACAGACGGCCCCAGCCTACTGCGCCGGTCAGGCAGAGCTGATCGAGGACCTTGGGGTCGTAGTCAGCAATGCGACGCGCAAGAATCTGTCGCTCCCAAGCGTTCGCAGGAACTTCAAAACCTTGTAGCTGGCGCAGGACCTCCAACGTGCCTCGTTCCCCCAGTACTTGCGTGCCTGAGGCGATGTGCTGCCAGCGCAAGAGCCAACGCATGAACTGCGCCGCAGTAACTGGCTCGATCTGCTTACGAAGTGTGCCGAGGGTGAGCCGGTGAATTCGTGCCAGCAGGCGTCGATTGCACCATTCCGTATCCGAGGTGGATGGATCGGTGAACTTGCCGCGCAGAATGGCGCCCGAGGCTTCGAGTCGGAGTAGCGCCTTGTCGATTTCTGCTGCGGGAAGACCAAGGAGGCCGCCCAACTGGGCTGCAGTCGTGGGGCCGAGGTGCGCCATCCAGCCGGTGAGCAGCGCGAGAAGAGCATCGTCTTTAGATGGTACTGCGCTCCCGATTTCAGCGAGTGTCGTCTCGAAGTTGGCGGAGGGGAACAGAGCGGTAAAGCTCTTTACCTTCTCGGCAGCAACCCAGTAGCGCCGGCGTCCCGCCGCCTGTTCCGAGAGTGTCTCGCCCTCGACCATGGCGACCGTAGCGCGGCCTTCGTGAGTGAGTTCGCTGAAATAAGGCGACCACGCATTTGAACCGCTGCGCGCCAGATCCCTTCGACTCCCCTCGCTGCTCTCTTGTCCGCTCAGGGCAGGCTCTTGGCGGTCACGTCCGCTCGGAATGACGACATCACCGGGGGATTCGGGAACGGCAATGAGTGTTTGCAAAACGTCGTGCAATTCATCGCGGTCTCGAACATCCGGCCAGGCTTCTTCGCGGACCTGGGCGATGGCGGCAGGATCAAGCTTGCCGACCTCCCGTAACACAGACTCCGGCAAGATGCGGCGCATCTCTACGGCACGGGCACGGCGTTCTTCCAAGGGTGCATCGTCAAGGAACGCATATGGGTTCGCATTGAGGATTTCGTGGGAGAACTGCGAAGGAACAGGGGTGTCCACGGCGACACAACGGGTGCTTCCGTCGGAGATTCCGCGCAGGACACCGCGTAATCCATCGATGTCCATCGCCTCGGTGAGCACGTCCTTCATGACTTCGCTCACCAGAGGGTGATCGGGAATCTGGATGTCGCCGACGATATTTTCCTGGCACGCGGCCACGTCCGGGAAAACCGATGCCAGCAGATCATCGGAACGCATGCGCTGGATTTGCGGTGGGATTTTCTTGCCACCCTGAAAGCGCAACAGAGCCAGCGCGCGAGTGGCATCCCAGCGCCAACGGGTGCCGAAAATGGGCGAGGCCAGTGCCGCCTGCTCCAATATCGGCTGAACGGTTTCCGGCTGAAGGAACTGGAAAACATCGGCAAGGGGAAAACTGTGCTGCTCGGCCAAAGCAATGTTCAGTCCATTGTCGGTGGCTGCGGCCTGCAATTCAAAGTTGAAGCTCCTGCAGAAGCGCTTACGGAGCGCCAGTCCCCAGGCTTTGTTGATACGGCCACCAAATGGAGCGTGGATGACCAATTGCATTCCGCCGCCTTCATCGAAAAAGCGCTCCGCGATAATTGTTTCCTGAGTGGGCACGGCACCCAAGACCGCACGGCCCTGCAGGATGTACTCGACGATCTGTTCGGCTCCGGCATCATCCAGGCCGCATTCTTCTTTCAGCCACGATATCGTCTCGGCTACGACCGGCTGCGTGGGCGAGAAGCCAACCGGCGAGACACCAGGGAGCCGATCGCTTATCTCCTGCCGCAGGTTGGCAAGATGAGCGGAGAGTTCCGCTGTGCGCGCGGGCGCCTCGCCCAGCCAGAAGGGGACTCCTGGGGGCGCTCCCTGCGCATCTTCGACGATTACGCGACCTGACTTTCCTTCGATCCGACGGATTCGCCAGGAGGTATTGCCCAGCAACATGACATCACCGGCAAGACTCTCCACGGCGAAGTCTTCGTCAACTGTGCCGACGGTGACGCCTTCGGGTTCGGCAACTACGGTGTACAACGCAGTTTCGGGGATAGCGCCGCCGCTGGTGATGGCGGCCAGCCGGCTGCCGCGGCGAGCACGCAGGCGGCCATTGACCTGGTCGCGATACAAGTAGGCGCCGTAACGTCCCCGGCGAGCAGCAATCCCATCGGAAAGCATGCCGACGATTGAATCGAAGACTTCCCGTGGCAGATTGCGGTAGGGATAAGCACGCCGGATCAAGGCGAACAAATCATCCTCGCGACATTCTTCCGCGGAACAAGAGGCGACAATCTGCTGCGCCAGCACGTCCAAGGGAGATTCAGGAATCATCAAGCGGTCGAGATCGCCTTGCCGGATGGCGCGAACCAAGGCGGCACATTCCAGCAGTTCGTCTCGAGTCATGGCAAAAATTCGGCCCTTAGGAACCGCGCCACGCCAGTGACCGGAACGGCCAACTCGCTGCAAGGCCACGGCAATGGCGCGCGTCGAACTGAGCTGGCAGACGAGATCGACCGTGCCGATATCGATTCCAAGCTCAAGCGATGCCGTCGCAACCAGCACGTTAATCTCGCCGTTTTTTAGTTTCTTCTCGGCGGCTAAGCGGAGCTTGCGCGACAGGCTGCCATGGTGAGCCGCTACAGCTTCTTCGCCGAGCCGCTCGGCCAAATTGTGGGCAACCCGCTCCGCCAGGCGGCGCGTGTTGACGAAAACCAGGGTCGAACGATGCTGGCGAACCAGTTCTGCGATGCGGTCGTAGATCTCGTCCCACATCTCATTGCTGGCCACCGGTCCCAGCTGGCTGGCAGGAGTTTCCACGGCGAGATCGAGTTCGCGCCGGTGGCCGATGTTGACGGTGACCGGATCAGGGCGGCCGCTGCCAGTAAGGAAATGAGCGACCTCCTCAATCGGCTTCTGCGTGGCCGATAGGCCAATGCGCGCCGGCGGTTGGTTCGCGAGGGCTTCCAGCCTTTCGAGCGAGAGCGTCAGGTGCGCGCCACGCTTATCGTCAGCGACGGCATGGATCTCATCGACGATCACGGTTTCGACATCGTGCAGGATGGCTCGGCTTCCCTCGGCCGTAAGCAGGATGTAGAGCGACTCTGGAGTGGTGACCAGAATATGAGGCGGGCGTTTCAGCATTGCCCGGCGCTCATGCATGAGCGTGTCTCCAGTGCGAACGGCAACGCGGATTTCCGGCATCAGAAGCCCACGCTCTCCAGCCATCTGCAGAATTTCACCGAGAGGAACTTCGAGATTCTTTTGGATGTCGTTGCCTAACGCTTTCAGAGGCGAAATGTAAAGCACTTCCGTGCGGTCCTGAATATCTCCCGTCAGCGCTTTCCGCACCAGGCGATCGATACACGCTAAGAAAGCTGCCAGGGTTTTTCCTGAACCAGTGGGAGCCGAGATGAGAGTCGTTCGCCCGGCCAGGATGTGCGGCCAGCCCTGCTCCTGAGGCTCGGTGGGCGTGGCAAAACGCCGCACAAACCACTCTTGAACCAGAGGGTGCGCCCAGGCGAGACTGGCAGGAAGAGAGGACATTTCTAGCATTCTACCCGGAGTCGAGACTTTCGTAAAATGTTCGCCTGAGAGCTTCTAGCTTCCAGCAAGCAAGGCCAGATTTCCTGGGTGCTAGTAGCTAGAGGCTGGCAGCTCGAATGCTAAAATCCCGCGCATGTCCAAACCCCGGGCAAAGAAAATCAAACTCCTCCTATTTGACGTAGACGGGGTCCTGACCGACGGAAAAATCTGGATCTTTCCTGCGCCCGGCGGTGCCCAACTGAGGACTCAGGAGCATGCCTCCAGGCACGGTGAACAAGGTGGTTTCGGCTTCGTCAGCCAGTCTTATGTGGAAGCCAAGGGCTTCAATGCCCACGACGGTACGGCTGTTTCCCTGGCACGGCTGGCCGGCATCAAAATGGGGCTGATCACGAAGCGAATCTCGGAAACGGTGGCCCTGCGGGCGCGCGATCTGAAGCTGGAACACGTCCATCAAGGTATCCAGGATAAGCTGACCGTCTTTCAGGAGATTCTCCGCCAGGAAAAACTGGATTCGGAAGAAGCCGCCTACATCGGAGATGATGTGATTGATCTGCCAGTGATGCGACACTGCGGGCTGGCTATAGCAGTTCCTAATGCGCGGAAGGAGGTCAAGGACGAGGCCCACTTCGTCACGGAGCATGCGGGGGGCGATGGGGCGTTGCGCGATGCGGTGGAGTACATCCTGAAAGCACAGGGGAAGTGGGACGGCGTAGTCGAGCAGTACATCAGCCAGCGAAGTCCGGCCGCGACCACCCCGCAGAAGAGTGCGGCTGAATGACAAACGGTGTTTTGGGACTACGCTGCCTTCGGACTATCCGAATCTGGTCCGTCAGGCTGTTCGGCTGCAGCCGTGGGGGCGTCTTCACGCTTAGGCTCGTGAATCGCCTGTGGTTCACCCTTACCATCCGGTTCGAAGCGGACCACACGTTCCACCAAAGCGAAATATTTCCGCTCTTCCGGCGTCATATCTCGCCCATAGGCTCGGCGAAACCTGGTCTCTAGCGAGTCCAGAGATTCGCGAGTGCCCTCGGGGGGATCGAGTAGCGCTCCCGGATCGTCGCCAAGCATGACGTCTCCTCGTGAGACGAGGTACCTCCTGTTCGCTACTGTGGTCAAAAAGCAGAGTACGTTCAATCGGGCAAAATAGGTATGCTGCCGCACAAACCGCGAGGGGATTCCTCGAGAGGTACTAACAAGCCCACCGATTGCCTTTGCTTGGGGCGTGCTCGGGTAGGCAATCGGTGGGTACCGTTTCTCCTTACTCACCCTGTTGTTTTCAGGAGTATTTGTCTCACTTTAACCTAGCTGGTGGCATAGAGTTGCGGATTTTACAAAACTTTATCAACCTTTTCTTATGCCGGGTCTTATTCCGGGATGGCCGCCGGTTTGGCCGCCATCAGCTCGGTAAAACGTGGGTCCTTCCTCAGGCTGGAGAATTCGGCGTCCTTATACACCATCCGGATGTCTTTGTATCCGTCCTCCATGGCTCGT
Organism: Terriglobales bacterium; assembly: GCA_035272945.1. Taxonomy (GTDB): domain Bacteria; phylum Acidobacteriota; class Terriglobia; order Terriglobales; family Acidobacteriaceae; genus Gp1-AA122. The sequence continues at coordinate 19,175 of DATEPX010000219.1, read as the reverse complement.
CGCAGGAACTGCAAGGAACGTTCAGTTAACCCAATCTTGGCGTACAACTTAGCCATGGTGTAGTTGTACCGCGCCCGGTCCTCAGGAGAGGGAAGCTGGGCCGCCACGCCGGTGCGGGAGGTTCGCTCGAAAATGTCGGGGTCGAGCTGAATCGCATGGGTGTAGGCCAGGGTCGCGTTTTCGAACTCCTTCTTGGAAAAGTAGGCGGCACCCAGATTGCTGAAATAGGAGGCAGACGTCTGGTCGATGTCGATGGCTTCGGTGTAAAGCTTGATTGCCTTGCCATATTTCTTCTGTTCATAGTAGACGACGGCAAGATTATTGTGCGCGTCAGCAAAATCGCGCTTCAGTTTGATGGCGCGCTCGAAATTCTTTTTGGCCTCTTTCAGATGGAAAGTCTGCAGTTCAACAATCCCCATCTTGTTGTAAATGGGAGGACTGTTCGGATTTTTCGCCAAGGCAGCGCGGAAGTAATCCATCGCGTCAGCGTAGGCCTTCTCTCCCCGCAGTTCGTCTCCCCGCAGTTCCAGTTCTTCAGCGGATGCCGTCAGAGACGGCGGTTCAATGCGTCGGACGGGAGGCCCAACTTGTACCCGGTCTGGGGAAGGAGCCTGCCCCAGAGCCGGGAGATTCGCGAACATGATCAGGAAAGGGACGACCAGAAAACCAGTTTGCCGATACATGACGGTACCTCCCGCGCGAGCAGATACTCCACCTCCGCTCCAGGCCGTCTAATGAGGATTGGTATTGCTGCTGTCGCTTGGCTGGTTAGACGGTGCGGAGGACGACTTGTCGTCTTTAAAGATACCCGCAATTTTGCCGAACAACCCCTTTTTCTTTTTCGCCGGGTCCTGGCCGTCGGCCGCTTGCCCCGCCTGCGCTCCAGGAGGAGCGGGGGGTAAAGGCTTGTCAGCGCCTGAGCCAAAGATCCGTGAGAAGAAGCCTTTTATTCCTGTCCCCTGATCGCAAGTGTCGCGAGGCTCCGTGCCGGCAACGAAAGCCGCCGTGTACGTCTCAGGACAGGAGGGAGTTGCCAGACGATTGGTGATCTTATCGAGCTGGACATCGACCACACCCGAAGGCTGGGTAAATGGTTTTACGTCGGAATACTGGGGCAGAGCGACTGCCTTTTTCATGAATTCCGCCCAAATGGGCGCAGCCGTTTGAGCGCCGCTCAGCCGCAAATCGCTGTAGTCGTCGTAACCAACCCAGACAATGCAGAGCAGGTTGCTGGTGTAGCCCGCAAACCAGCCATCATGCGAGCTCCCCGTCTTGCCAGCCGCCGGAGCCATGAAGCCACGAGCGCGCACAGAATACGCCGTGCCGAAGTTCAGCACGCCTTCCATCATGTTGGTCATCACGTATGCAACGCGCGAATCGAGAACGGGTTTTTTGTCTGCGTTGAAGTCCTCGATAACGTCGCCTCGGGTGTTGCGCAAAGAATTAATCATGACGGGTGAAAGGCGAGTACCGCCGTTGGCGAAGACGGTGTAGGCGGCCGCCATGTCGATGGGGGTAGCGTCATAAGCGCCAAGCGCCACCGCCGGCGTCGCCTTCACGGAAGTAATCCCCGCCGCCTTTGCCAGATCCGCCACCTTGTCGTAACCAACTTCCTCCGCCAGTTTCACAGTCGCATTGTTCAAGGACAACGCGAGGGCGTATCGTGCGGTGACCTGCCCGTGGTACTCCTCTTTGTAATTTCGCGGCTCATAGATCTGGTCACCGTACGAAAACGTGCTGGGGGAATCCTCCACCATCGAAGCCGGAGTGAGCACCATGGCTTGTCCGTCCGGCGCCGTAGTGGGATTAAGCGCGGTATTCATCGCGGCCGCATACACGAAGGGTTTGAATATCGATCCCGTCGGCCGCTTGGCGACGGCATGATCCAATTGGCTGAAACCGTAATTGCGCCCCCCGACTAATGCCAGGATCTGACCGGTGTGCGGATCGATCGCAACCAGCGCAACTTGGGCATCGGGCCCGGGTTTGACTTTCGTCTCATATTTGCCTTTGCCTACTTTGACCTTGTGCGTACGCATCTTCTTGACTTGTTCGTCAACCAGCTTTATTCCCGTTTCCACGGCTTGGGCCGCCGCTTTCTGCAAGTCGGGATCCAGAGTGGTGTAGATGCGATAGGACTGCTCATTCAACTCGCGCTCGTTGTACTTGCTGATCAACGTATCGCGAACCAAGTCTACAAAGTAGGGCGCGTCACTTGCCTCAACGTTGGGTGGAGCCAGCTTCAGCGGGGTAGCCTTGGCCTTATCCGCTTCTGCTCTAGTAATGGCGTGGGTTTCGACCATGCTTTCGAGCACTAGGTTGCGTCGGTCCAGAGCCCGCTCGGGATGGCGATAGGGAGAAAGATAACTGGGCGCCTGGATGAGCCCGGCCAGCAAGGCCGCCTCGGGCAAGGTGATGTCTTTCAAGTCTTTGTTGAAGTAGGAGCGCGCCGCCTCGGCCAATCCGCTGATGGTGAAGGAGCCGCGCTGTCCGAGATCAACCCGGTTCGCGTAGAATTCGAAAATCTGCTGCTTGCTGAACTTCTGCTCCAGCTCGATCGCAATCAGCATCTCCACCAGTTTTCGCTTCAAAGTTTTTTCGGGCGTCAGGAAGAAAGCCCGGGAGAGCTGCATGGTGATGGTGGAACCGCCCTGTTCGTGTTTCTGGTGGGTGAAATCAACCCACGCCGCTTCCATCAGGCGAAAATAATTCACGCCATTGTGTTGAAAGAAGCGGCGATCTTCAATGGACAAGACCGCATCCACCATCATCTTGGGAATATCGTCGTACTTGACCAATTGCCGCTTGGAGCGTTGTTCCGCGTCGAACAGGGAAGTCACCAGTTGCGGCTCGAGTTCATAAGCAGCAAGTTCGCCCGACCTGTCCTTGATGGTATCGACTTGGCCTCCACTGAAGCGAATTTGCGCGGGATCTGGACTGTGATAGGACTCCGGCCCGGGACTGACGTCGATGCCGCCCCTCACCAGGCGATAGCTGCCCAGCGGCGATTGTCCTTCGCGCTCGGAATAGCCGGCACGACGCAACAGTGTAGCGATCTCCTTGGCGTCGATTTTTTCTCCTACCTTGACCGTTTGCGGCAGAGCGTAGATCCTCGCGGCACTACTGAACACAGGTCCTCTAAAGCGCTTCTCAATAATGCGGTCGTACTTGACGTAGAGGTAGGAGAAGGACGCGACCACGACTAAAGAAATGGTTACGAAGAAGAGGAAAGCAGCACGCAACACGGGATCACGGGGCAGGAATCGGCTGCCTCCTGCGCTGGGGCCCGTGCTTTTCGGGATCTTGAGTTTAATGGCCACAATGAATGGTCGGAGTAATCGCTACTTTGTCAGACGATAAGGCGCTCGTAAGAGTTATCCAGAGCCAGCTTTTTTCGTAATGGTTCGCACCGTCTTTGGGACAGCGCTCTTTGCCAGTTCGGCCAACTGGCCCGTACCCCTTGATCTATTCTAAATCACATCAGGATGAGTTGCGGGGACTCAATAGAGACCCTTGTTTTTTGTCGCCGCATGGAAATTCAAGTCTAGTGGATAACCCGGCAAAGCCACGTGCACGGTGTAGTTCACTTCGATGAACAGGCTCCCGGTCCCCTGCGTTCCCGTGCGATGCACCTTGATCTGTTCCGGGGTGAGTGGAATATCCATGTCCTTGGCTTTTTTGTAGACGATGCCGCGAATATCCTCTTCGGACTTGTTACTGTACGTGGCAGCCAAAGCCTCATTATTCAGTTCGTCTTCAAACTGGTAGTTCGTGAAATAAGGTGGGATGACCTGTACTCCGACTACGATGAGGCCAACGATCAGCCCTATCCCTAAAATTAATTTAAATGTGCCCATAGCGTTTACCGCGAGGCGACACACACGGGCGCCGCGTACTTAGCGTGTGGGCCGCAATTGCTTTTCAAAATAGTCCGTTATTTCGGCGATGCTAACACCCTGTATTTCCCGTGTCGAGCGATGAACCACCTCGACCGTGCCTTCGGTAACCTTCTTGCCCACGGTGACACGAAAGGGTATGCCCACCAGGTCAGCATCCTTGAACTTCACCCCTGGCCGTTCGTCCCTGTCATCTAGTAACACGTCGAATCCAGCCGCCTCCAGGCGCCGCGTGATGTCCTCGGCTGTGGTGCGCACTTTGTCATCGCCCACGTTGGTCGGAGTCACAAGAATTTCAAAAGGCGCGATTTGCGGCGGGAGCCAGAAGCCGTTCTCGTCATTACTTTGTTCGATTGCCGCAGTCAAGATCCGCTCAATTCCAATCCCGTAACTTCCCATGATGGGGGTGACTTCTTTGCCGTTGCGGTCGAGTACACGCGCGCCCATCGATTTGGAATACTTGTAACCGAGCTTGAAGATGTGACCGATCTCGACCGCGGTATCAACCCGCAGGGCCTCCCCGCAATTGGGGCAGTCTTCTCCTGCCGCCACGCTCCGGAGATCGGCGTAGGTGGTCGGCTGGAAGTCTTTTCCGGGTGTGATGTTCTTCAGGTGGTAATCCTCTTTGTTGGCGCCGCCGATCAGGTTCTGCCGCCCTCTCAAGGCTTCATCCACGAGCAGAATCACACCGTCAGTGAAGTCTCCATCCTTAGCGGTTGCGACATCTTTTAATCCAATGGGCCCAAGAAAACCTGCAGTCGAGCGGAACACCTGCTCGATCTCCTCTGCCTGCATGGTGCGGAACTGTTTTCCTCCAATCGCAGACGAAAGCTTGGTTTCATTGAGCTGATGATCGCCCCGGATGAACACAACTAGTGGACGAGGTCTGGTCTTTCCCGTTTCCGGATCGCGCTCATCAGCCATGTAGGCCAAAGTTTTCATTTTGTTCGTGGGCGAGACGCCCAGGTACCGCGCCACGTCCTCGATGGTTTTCAGTCCCGGGGTGTGGACTTCGAGGGGCTTGCCGGAGCCTTCCGGAGGCAGGTCTTCGACGGGACGCAGGCGGGAAGTAGCTTTCTCCATGTTCGCGGCGTAGCCGCACTTCTCGCAGCTCACCACCAGGTCTTCACCGGCGTTGGTGCGCACCATGAACTCGTGCGACTGCGAGCCTCCCATGGCTCCGGAGTGGGCCTCCACAACGATATATTTCAGCCCAGAGCGATCGAAGATGCGGCAGTAAGCGTCGTAATGCTTGAGGTAAGAAACGTCGAGGCCGGCTGCGTCCAGGTCGAAGGAATACGAATCCTTCATGATGAACTGCCGCACTCTCAGCAAGCCTGATTTTGGACGGGCCTCGTCGCGGAACTTGCTCTGAATTTGGTACCAGATTTGTGGCAACTGCTTGTAGCTGCGCAGTTCTTTGCGCGCGATCTCGGTCATCACCTCTTCTTCGGTCATGCCGAGGCACAAGTCGGCACCCTTGCGGTCCTTCAGGCGGAACATGTTATCGCCCATCGTGGCCCACCGGCCGCTGGCTTCCCACAGTTCGCGCGGATGTAGAGCGGGCAAGTAAAACTCCTGTCCGATCTTGTCCATCTCCTGGCGCACGATGGCGATGATTTTGTTGAAGGAGCGATGTCCAAGAAACAGATAGGAATAGATCCCGGCCGCCAGTTGGCGGATGTAACCCGCCCGCACCAGGAACTTGTGGCTGGCGACCTCGGCATCGGCGGGCGCCTCGCGCAGCGTGGGTATGAAGAGTTCAGACCAGCGATACATGGTTCGACCTTCGCGGTACAGGAAGTCTAATATTGTAATTGATAGGATTGGCCGGTACCGAGCACGAGCGAATCAGTGCAAATGTAGCACTCGGAGCCGAATTCCGGTGCTCTTCCTCAGATCGATGATCGATGTAGACTTTTTTTTGGCATCCGCAGGGCTAGGGGAGAGAGTTTTGCCTACGGGAAGGTCTGAAGGAATCCGCGGTTGCCAGTGAAAAGCACTAAGCCAATGGTTAAGTCAAAACAAGACGACCCTTGTTAGCCGTCTACGGTTCCGGGAACGACCTTTGGGCCGATGAGCATGCCGACGAATATGTGCGGCGCTTGCGCGGCGGCTGGAAATGAACGGGTCTCTGAGCGCAATTGATTCCATGACAATGTCGGCTCCCACGCCCGAGTAGACTTTGGTGGTGTGCAACCAACCAAGGCTCGGGAGAAAGGAGCCTTGTTAAGATGCGATTATCACCCGAGCTTCCAGCAAATGCCTTTTGCAGACGCCGAGGCGGGTGAGTTACAGGAGCGACGACTGCAGCCTCGCGAGGAAGTCGAGAAGTTTTGTCGCGGTCTGGCAGCACAAGGTTCTTTGTGCTTCACGGTTGGCCGCTAATAGCTGTCAACCTGTTCATCTACTGCTGCGTCTGCTGGCTCGGATTCTGGTTCATTCGTGGCACCGTTGGGCAAGAGCGCTTTTTCATGTTGGGGTGGTTCGCGGACATTCTGCTATGGCCGCTTAAGATGTTATGGCCGGGCTCGGCTGTACCAATCAGGCACATCGGCGCTCTCGGACTGGCAGTCGCGCTGCTCGCAGCACTGGCTAGCGCTCCTGCTGGATGCCTCGAGCGTGGTTGACTCCGGCGGCAGACCTGACGCTCCTTAGACCCTAGACTGAGGTACAGGCCTTGAAAAATCGACCAGTAGCTAACGACTCGGATGTCTTTCCTTCCAAAATGAGCAAGCATGAAGAGCAGTGAGGCAACGGCAAGACCCAACCATTGCTGAACAAACCCCCTAAAGAAGACTTCCTCGCCGCAAGCTGCCGTTATCCCTCCGAGCAGTATTTGCACGGGACTTGGGTTCGCGTATTCCTTGGCGAGTGAGGCCGTCAGTTGTTCGGTGAAGGTATTGCCCTTGAAAACTCTATAACTATGCTGTACTAGCAAAGTCCATAAGCCGAGCCAAGCAGCACCCACGACTCCGAGCACAACATCGAATGGCCTCGGTTTCACATGCAACGGTAGACCGAGAGCGTGAATTGCCCACAATCCGGTGCTGCCAAGGAGCACTGTTACCATCACTTCGAGCCAGAGATGTCGCTTGATATAAAAGAGCACCGTTCCTCCAGTTCTTCAAGCCTACATCGATGACTTCGGCCACCAGAAGCGATTGGAGAAGCTTAGTTTAGCAGCTTGGGTCGGCGGGGCTCGGTGTTGCTGGCGAAAATCACGATTTCACTCATCAACGGGTGGACGACGCGAATCACTTCGAAAGCCGCAAATTGGCAAAGTGCCCTTCGGTTCCGAGACCAATCCACAACGCCACGGCACCTTCGCTGTCCCCATGTTTTAGATCGTTTATTACCAGCACAGGCTGTGCGGAATCGGCGACGAACAAGCGCGCCTTCACGCCGTTCACTTCGATCTTGATCTTCGTCCACTCACCGGGCACCAAATCCACATAAGATTCGTACTGTCCCGGTGCTTCCTTCCGCAACCTCGACCATTCGTACTCAGGCATCGAGATGTATTGCGTCGAGTGATTTCGACGTACTTGGTCGTCGGCCCGACTGTTGGTAGGCCGGATATAAACACATTCGTATTTTGATGGTTCAGCGGCCACCCGGAAGGCCACGCCAACGAACCCGCGTGCATCGGAGAGCGCCCCAGCTCGTGGTTTTCCGGCGACGTCCACCTCAATCGTGCCGTTATGAAACGACGTTCCCGGAAGCAAAACGATTCCGCCACCTTCGCCGTTCTTCGGAGCCACCAACTCGGCATCCGCAGCGGCCACTGGCATTACCCGCACTGATTTGCGACCTCGGTAAGTCACTGCCTCCACGGTCACATCGTGGGCCTGCAATCTCTTCGTGGAATTGAGCTCGAAAGTCTGGGCGCCCGAAGGACAAGGAATCAGGAGAGCGGCACCCAGCACACCAGCCATGGCGCCAGAGGGAACTTTGTGGATCATGTGGCCATAATATCTCTATTGGACACGCAAGTCGCAGACTGTCAATTGGCGCAAAATAGCACTCACTGACCAGGTTCTGATTGCAAACCCTGTTTTCGTCAACGACGGATTGCTTCCGAATTGACGGACGATCCCGGCACAATCGCCGACCAGTAGTGGTTCATTCGAGAACCTGGATCTTAGGGGCAGACACCCCCAACTTTTTTGGAAATCGGACGATGCCCAGCCTGAACCTTTCGTAATTACGGACAGCCAGATTACTAAGGGTATGGTCTCAGGAGTAGCAAGGACCTCAGGTGCCCAAACCAGTACTAAAGAAGAGCGTGAACGATGAGGAGATCGACGTACGCAACTGCCAGCTGGTCACGACCAGCGGAGATAAGATCGTAATTGTCTGGCCAAACGTCACGATGGATCATCATCAGGCCTTGGTGCATGCAGCCTGGCTCGTTGCGCTGGTCGACAATGATGAGCGTTTTCATAAAATTTTGGCAACGGTACGAGAGGTTCGGAAACGCTGAGGGTCAAATGAGGGCAATCGCCTGCTTACAAGATCAGCTACGTCCTGAGCACTCAGGCGCCCGTGGTCTGTAATCGTTTCCGTAATGCAGTGACTACTGTGTGGTCAGCTCTGCGAGAGAAAAGGTCCACCGGAGAAAAGCCCCGGTTTACTGCTATCCACAGCGTCACAAGAACTAATGCAACGGTCAGCGCCACATTCGGCCACGCGTTCAATTCCCATTGACCTTGCCACGTCCAAGTCCATCGGCTGCTGAAAGGAAACAAATAGGGAATGGGCCATCCGAATCCGTCTGGTCCACGGGACCCAACGAGGTCCTCCAGCAGGTGCAGATGAAAACTGAGAAAAGCGAAAACTGCCCCTACCCACTTACTTTCTGATATTAGGAACGCGCAGATGGAGACAAGCACAGCAAAAAACAAACTGTGCAGATGATGGTGATACTCAGAAAACCAGAGCAGCGGATGCTGAGAATGCCGCGTCAGTAGTTCGGCGACGATACCCAACCCGTCCACGTCAGGGATTACCGCTGCCACGGTGACGACGGCTCGCTCACGCCGGTTCAGGCCCGCTGAACTTGCCAGCACCCAGCCTGTCAGGCAATGTGTGACAGGACTCATGTGAGCAGTCTAACCTGAGGTTGAGCCATCCCAAAATGGCGTTCACAGTCACCAAAGGTCAATGAGCAGCTAACGCCTGATAGCGTCAGTTGAGCGCCTGTATCAGTGGCGCCATCCAGACGGCTACTTCCCTGCTGCTCCCCGCCCCTGCGACTCTGTAGCGTTGTCTTTGGGCAAAAGATAGGGCCTCGGTGCTATCGTTGCACGGGAGGACATAGGGAATGGCATTTCCTAATGATGATCCCACGGTCCAGCCCGGTGACCGTACAATTCAACTGATTGACTTGTTGGTGGGACGATTAGAAGAGTGTCTCGGCGAGGTTCTACCGCTCCAGACGGATGATCTTTTGAAAGACTATGCGAAGGATGCTCGTAACAGCATGGCATCAGCAATCGAGCAGCTGAGCCTTGCACGCGTTAAAAAAGAGCAGCAACTCGGGGGCCGCACCAGCTAGAGACAGGCACACTACAACGGACAGTGCTTTCACTGCCAATTGCGGTTTTGAGTGTAATGGCCTGATAACATCAACTGTCGTGGAAACTTGTGCGCGACTCGGCGTAAAGTGCTGATGTGAAACGTCTCATCGTAACTGTTATCGTCTTTATCGCAGTGGCAGGCGTCACACTTCGTTTTTGGGGCAGCCACACTCCTCCACAGCAACGGGCTAGTAAAGTTCTCGTCTTGAAAACCGAACACAAACTTCTGCTGCTGGATGATGGCAACAATGTCATGCATACCTACTCCATTGCGATTGGCAGAGGAGGACTTGAGCCTAACCAACGTCAAGGTGACCACAAGAGTCCAGAGGGCCTTTACGCCATAGACCGTCACAAAGGAGACAGCCGATTCCATCGTGCGCTGCATGTGTCGTACCCAAGTGATGCTGACCGAGAACGCGCACGAAAGTTAGGTGTCGACCCGGGCGGAGACATCATGATTCACGGCATCCAGAACGGTTTAGGCTGGCTTGGCCCACTACATCGGGCTGTGGATTGGACGGACGGCTGCATCGCCGTGACTGATGCCGAAATCGAGGAAATCTATTCAGCAGTTCCTGACGGAACGCCAGTCGAGATTCGGCGATGAGCTGATTATTGCTGTTAAATCGCGCTCAATGACCGGCAGTCAAAACGTGCTATGGCCTGATAGCGTCAATTGACTGTTTCTCTCAGGAGGACGGCTACAGCGCGGAAGATCGTCTCCGTGCTATTGCAACTTCGCATGCTCCGCCTCGACTTATTGCGGCAGCCCTACCTTGTGCACCATTTCGGAGAACCGCGGGTCGGAGCGCAGGGGCTCGAGTTGGAAGTCAGTTTTCAAGCCTATTAGATATAAATCGCGCTCCTGATAAGCAGTGTTAAGCCATTGGAGAGCCTGATTTTTGTCTCCCAAATCGGCATGGAGGAGGGCAATCTGGTATGCAGATGCGTAGCCGGTCTTGCGTTGCGTTTGCCTGGCCTCAATGCCTTTGGTGAGAGCGCCCTTCCAGCCTCCTGAGCGAAATCCTTGTTCGATAGCAGAAGCAAAATCAGATTCCCTTCGGTCTCCGGAAAGTTGGCCGTACACCTTCCATGCTCCAATGACCTGCGGGTACATGTGTTTCGCCCAATAAGCCTGGGCTAAATTAAGGTGCGTAATGGCGAATGTCGGGTCCTCATTTGCCACCTTCTTGTACTCGAAAATGGCTTCGTCGTACTGTCGTGCCCGGATGTGAACGAACCCGACGTCCTGCTTGATGATCGGTGACAGTGGGTCGAGCTGGTGAGCACGATTGATCTCAGTAAAGGCTTCCTGCTCTCTACCCCCAATCATGGCAAGGTCCCATGCATACCACTGGTGTGCCGTGGCATCGCTGGGGTCGAGCTCGAAAGCTTTCTTATACTGAGCCTCTCCTCCAGCAAAATCCCATTCGTACTCCATCTCAGCGGCGCCCAGGACGGCGTGGGGACGGGCCAACGTCGGATCCAACTCCAGCGCCTTGCGGGCGGCTGCATTTCCCTTCAAGTATTCGCCGGGAGCGCCACCAAATGAAGGCAATTCGGAATAGGCATCGGCCAGACCCGAATATGCCAAAGCGTAGCCGGGGTCTTTCGCGACGGCTTGATTGAAATAGGAGATTGCGGTTGCCGTGTCGGGACCTGTCTGTTTGTTCCAGTAATATCGACCCTTCAGGTACAGCGCATACGCTTCTGGATTTTGGGTACCCTGTTTGGTGACCTGTTGCCTTTCTGGGGCGCTGAGTTTGGAACGCAACTTTTCCGCGATGTCTCCCGCAATCTGCTGTGGCAACCCGATGATATCGGCGCTCTTGAAGCTGTAGCGTTGCCCCCAAATTTCGGTGTTGTCCCGAACATCGGTAAGCTCAGCAGTCACTTCAATGATGTCCCCCCGTGGCACCACTCGGCCGCTCACCAACGCCGACACGCCCAAATCCTTGCCGACTTTTTGCAAATCAACATCTTTCCCTTTGTAGCGAAAAACTGAGTTGCGCGATTTTACCTTCAGCTCCGGTACATGGGTGAGGCTTGCAATTACCGATTCGGTGATGCCGTCGCTGAGATAGTCCGTATTCGCATCTCCACTCAGGTTGGTGAAGGGCAACACCGCAATCGAATCAATCCGGACTGTCCTTCGAGATCGCATGTACACTGTGCCACCGACCGCCAGTCCGATGAGGGCGATGCAGGCGGCGAGGACAATCCAGAGCTTGCCACGTTTGAGAGGCTGTTCATGCGAGGCTGGTATGGCAACTGCTCTGCTGGGCTCTGTATCGCGTTTCAACCGTTGCAAATCGGTACGTATGTCAGACGCGTGCTGGTAGCGAAGCTCCCGATCTTTCTCTATGGCCTTGTTGATGACACTTTCCAACTCTGCCGGAAGATCGGGATTCAGACGCACCGGAGCCACCGGAGCTTTGTGAAGGATGGCCTCGAATACGTTGGCCGTCGTGTCGCCTCGGAACGGAAGCACTCCCGTGACCATCTCGTACAGAACTACCCCGAATGAAAACAAGTCCGTTCGTGCGTCGAGTTCTTTCCCACGCGCTTGTTCTGGCGACATATATGCCACTGTTCCGATTGCACTTCCCGGGCTAGTCAAATGCCTTTCGCCCACGTCCAGAGTGGGCTGAGAACTTCCAACTTGCTCTCGGGAGAAGGACACCTTGGCTAAGCCGAAGTCCAGAACCTTGGCGTGCCCGCGCCTGGTAACGAAAATGTTGGCGGGCTTGATGTCGCGATGGACAATGCCCGCCGAGTGAGCTGCGTCGAGAGCGTCGGCGATCTCGATGGCAATCGGAAGAAGCGTTTCGATTTCGAGAGGACGTCCTGCAATACGGTGCTTCAACGTCATGCCATCCAGAAATTCCATGACGATGAATGATTGTCCGCTGTGCTCATCAATCTCATGGATTGTGCAGATGTTCGGATGATTCAGGGCGGAGGCGGCTTTGGCTTCGCGCTGGAACCGTGCTAATGCCTGCTGGTCTTTGGCTACATCGGCGGGAAGAAACTTAAGGGCGACAAAGCGACCGAGCTTCACATCCTCAGCCTTATAGACTACGCCCATCCCGCCGCCGCCCAGTTTCTCGATGATGCGGTAATGCGAGATGGTCCGGCCGATCATGGCGCGCCGCCATGCTATGCGGGAAGACTAGGCAAGTCAATGAGAGCTCACGACTTGATAGTGAGTCAGGCGCTCAGTTGATGAAAAATCCCGATTACGCTCAAAACCCAAAACCACGTCGGCCAACTTACGGCATCAGAAAAAATTGCCGGCGTACGGGGGAGAGACGGGAGTATTGCTTGTGTCCCATACGTGGAAGCTTGGCAACGCTGTCTGAAAGGTCGAATTCGGGCGATTACAACTCACAGCATCTCCGTTCCCCACAAATCATGTAAATGCACAATACCTCGCAACGTCTGGTTGCCGTCGACGACCACCAGGGAGGTGATCTTCTTGTTTTCCATGACGGCTAGAGCCGTAATCGCGAATTCTTCCGGGGCGATGGTCTTGGGGTCACGTGTCATGCATTCGCCGGCTTTGAGGTCGAGCACCTCTTTTCCACGGCGTTCGAGCAGCCTCCTAAGATCCCCATCGCTGATAATTCCAATCAGCTTGTCTCCTTCAACCACTGTCGTTACCCCGAGTTTCTTGCGGGACATCTCGTAAATCACGTCCGACATTTTCGTCTGCGGCGACACGCGCGGCACGGCATCGCCGGAATGCATTAGCGTTTCTATTCGCGCCAAACGTTTTCCCAATTTCCCGCCCGGATGCAGATTGGCAAAATCTTCTTTTTTAAATCCGCGCTTCTCGGAGGTTGCGACGGCGAGCGCGTCTCCCAATGCGAGCATAGTGGTGGTAGAGGTCGTAGGCGCAAGACCAAGCGAGCAAGCTTCTTTATCGACAGAGCAATCGAGGGCGACGTCCGCCGCAGCCGCTAGGGTCGAAAGCTTGCTGCCGTTGTAAAGCTGATCGCAGGTCATGCTAATAAGCGGAACCTGCAGCCGCTTGATAGTGGCCAGCAGGGTCAGAATTTCTTCTGTTTCGCCACTGGAGGAGAGCGCAATGACTACGTCTCCTGTGACCACCATGCCCAAATCGCCGTGCACCGCTTCCGCAGGATGCAGGAAGAGCGCAGGAGTTCCGGTCGAACTCAAAGTGGCGGCAATCTTGTGGGCAACAATTCCGCTTTTGCCCATGCCGGTAACCACGACGCGACCACGGCAGGAATGAAGCAGTTCGACCGCGCAGTTGAAGGCGTCGGCCATGGGCCCGGCAATGCGATCGGCGAGCCGCCGCAGCGCCTCCGCCTCAATACGGACCACATTTTCGCCAATCTGCTTCATGGAGAGCAAGAATGTTAGCAGACCAGCGGTGTTGAGGGCCGGTGGTTTCGCGGGGCCAGACGCAGAAGTCGCTGGCTGTTTGCGAACCTGGGTTTGTCGTGAGCGTAATTCCCCGCTAGAATCGCAAGCCCCTGGAGAGGTATTCGGCTGGAATGTGGGGAAATGCGGGGATGGCGCTGCTGCATTTGACGACGCCACTGGGGAAGCAAGCGGCGCCTGAGTGCTCGGCCGCCCCCCCGCGGCGAATCCCGGCCTTTTGTTTTACGTCATGGTGGATAGCGTGGCCAAGGCCCTTGACACCATCGGCGCTGACGGAGGCGAGATCGTGCAACCGGTCGGGGTCGACGCGCCGGAGATCACGGCCAGGTTCCGCGACCCCGCCGGGAACCTGATCGGCCTCTACCAGCAACCTTCCTGACCAGAAGCAGTAGATATCATCGTAGTAGAGGCCTAGCTCGCCGCATTTGAGACGGAGCAAACCCCCTCTCTACCATTTCAATTAAAAATCGTCGGACTTGGGATACCTCCGGGACTCACTAGAAATGCTCGTCTACGACTCGCACGGCGTCTTCGAGATCCTTTCTCTGGATCACCTTGTCCCACGGGCCGCCCTGCCAATTGTCTTTTCTTCTCTCCGTGCGGATCCATGGTGGGAGAGTGATGATGAGGTTGCGCGCGATTCCTTCCACGTAGGGTTCATACAACGAGCGCAGCTTGGTTAGTTTCTGGTTCGCAGCTTCATCGCGGCGCAGCTTCAGGCCATTGGCTGCCAGCGCGTTCCGCAATTGTTCGAGGTCTTCGGGGCTGAGACGGGTATGTCCGTTCGGATCGTAGCGAGCATTCACAACCTGCGCCAGATCCACAGCCGCATGTCTCGCCATGGCGAAGGTGAGGCGGGCCTGCTCCGGATGAATACTTTCGATTCCAGCGATCACCAGCGAGGTCACGTCGAGCATCAGCGTGAGGGCACCAAGCCACGACTGATTACTGTGCTGGGATCGGAAGAAGCTCAGGACAGGATAGGAGAGATGGCTCTCCAGAACTTCGGCGGCCCAGCGTTCCCAGTCACGAAAGATCCGATCGAGCACCGACTGGTCAGGGCAGCAGCCCAGGCGATTGAGCAGTTCGGACGAGCTAGGCGGCGAACCGGCCCGCGAATCCAGCAGAGAAATTTCCAGCTCTCGGTCGGAAAACGAAGAATACACGGTTGGGAGATAGCCGATCACAACGCCCAAAAAGGCAAACCCCATTCCCGCCTCGCACACCGCCAGTAGCCGCGCCGGCCACGAAATTGGAACGATGTCACCATAACCCAGCGTGAAAAAAGTCTCTCCGCTGTGGTAGAGGAGAGCGCCAAACGTGATCGGTTGGTTACCCAGGTACAGATGACCACCAAGTCCGTATTGCACCAGGGCAAATCCAAAAATAAGTCCGGTCGCCCAGACCGCAAGCAGCAGGATCAGGGAAAGAGGTCCGAAATAACTCAGAAACGCTTCCCGCCGGCTGGCGTTTCCGATTACCTGCGACAGCCTCACCCAGGGCACCCAGGTATGACGATAGAACCACGAGGTCAGCCGAAAGGAGCGCTGCACACGCCGGGGCAGGACCACGGTCTCGAAAGCGTCCAGCAGGACAGCGAGAATAATTACGAAGCCAGCGAGGATGGCGAACGCAGTCACTTTAATTCACATCCGATGAGTCAGGGATGGTAGCGGATTCAGCTTTCTTGAAGGGTTCGGCTGGTAAAGTCTGTCGAAAGGAGGTCACTTCAGCGTCGGGCTAGTCTCATTGCTGAGAACAAAGTGAGTTGAAATTAGATGGCGCGAGCGGCCTCTGCCAATCCCCTTTGCACCGCCAACAATTCTTTAAGTACTCCGCGCAGCTTGGTGGACTCCAGCGCGTTGGGTCCATCCGACTTGGCTTCTTTAGGATTGTCGTGGACTTCCATGAAAACGCCGTCGACGCCGGCCGCAACTGCAGCTCGTGCCAGCACAGGAATGAATTCGGGCTGCCCGCCACTGGCTGCCGGCTGGTCGTCGTCCCCCTGCGATGCCGAGGGCAACTGGACAGAGTGGGTCGCATCGAAAACCACGGGAGCGAACTTCCGCATGATGGCCAGTGAGCGCATATCAACTACCAGGTTGTTGTAGCCGAAGCTCGAGCCACGCTCGGTGACAAAGACTCGAGAATTCCCCGCATCGCGGCACTTGTCGATGGCGTGCTTCATGTCCCAGGGGGAAACGAACTGGCCTTTCTTGATGTTGACCACGCGCCCGCTCTTGGAGACCGCGACCACCAGGTCGGTTTGGCGGCACAAGAATGCGGGAATCTGCAGGACATCGGCGACCTCCGCAACCTTGGGGACGTCGATGGTCTCGTGCACATCGGTCAGGATTGGCACTTGAACCTGCTGGCGAACCTTCTGCAGGATGCGCAATCCTTGGGCTAATCCCGGCCCGCGATAGCTCTTGATGGACGTGCGGTTTGCTTTGTCGTACGAGGCTTTGAAGATGAAGGGAAAGCCGAGAGAGCGCGTCACGCCCTTGATGATCTCTGCCATTCGGATGGCGTGGTCTTCGCTTTCGATCACGCAGGGCCCGGCGATAAGGAAAAGATTGCCCCCGCCGATGATTGCGTTGCCGACTTGAAAGCCTTCACCCATGCGATTGCTTTGTCATTCTGAGCGAGGGGGTTGGCCCGAGTCGAAGGATCCCTACGCTGCTGCTCAACCCATGCTGTTGCGAGGCATTTTCATACGACACGATGGTGAAAATGCCCTGACGTTTCTAACGTACCGCGGACGAGTATGGGATCCTTCGACTCCGCGTCCGCTTCGCGTAGCGAATCGGATGCCCCGCTCAGGAGGACAAATTGTTCTCTTTGCATACGCCGCGTACTCGGCCGTGAATTCTTCAATGCCTGGCTACCTTTTCTGGCCGCAGGAACATTTCTACTTCTTCCGCGTGCTTTGCAGCCTTGCGACGCTGACCGTGCTCATAAGCGGCGCCTACGAATGAACTGAACAGCGGATGCGGTTCCAGCGGCTTGGACTTGAACTCAGGATGGAATTGGCAGCCTATGAAATACGGATGGTCGGGAAGCTCGACCATTTCAACATACGTTCCGTCGGGAGTTGATCCTGAAATCCGCACTCCGGCAGCGGTCAAAGTCCCTTCGTATTCGCGGTTGAACTCATAACGATGCCGGTGCCGCTCGCTGATCTCAAGCTTTCCGTAGACTTTGTGTGCCAAGGTGTCGGGCTCGATTTTGCAAGTCCAAGCGCCCAGCCGCATCGTGCCGCCGAGTTCTTCCACGCCCCGCAATTCGCGGAGCTTGTAGATGACGCGATGCGGCGTCGCCGGGTCGAATTCGCTGGAATTCGCATCCGCCAGGCCGCACATGTTGCGAGCAAATTCGATGCAAGCGGTTTGCATCCCCAGGCAAATACCGAAATAAGGGACTTTCTTTTCCCGGGCATAGCGGATCGCCTGCAACATGCCTTCAATGCCGCGCTTGCCAAATCCTCCCGGCACCAAGATGCCATCGTAATCTGCAAGTTGCGCATCACGACTGGCCTCGTCCTGTTCCAGTCCTTCCGCCTCGACCCAATTGACCTGCAATTTCAGGTTGTGGGCGAGCGCGCCGTGCACCAGCGCTTCTTTGAGAGATTTGTAGGAATCCTCGTATTCCACGTACTTTCCAACAATCCCGATATTCACTTCGTCCTTAGGGTTGTAGATGCGGTGAACGATCTCTTCCCACTGCTTCAAATCATGCTCACTGGCCTGAAGGTGGAGATACTTGAGAACCAGCGTGTCTACTCCTTCGTGGGACAAAACGAGCGGCACTTCATAGATGGAAGCTTCATCTTTGGCCGTAATTACTGCCCTTTCTTCAACGTTGCAGAAGAGGGCGATCTTGGATTTCATTTCCTTGGCCAGAAAACGATCGGTGCGGCAGAGCAGCATGTCGGGCTGAATTCCGATGCTAAGCAGTTCCTTCACCGAGTGCTGAGTGGGTTTGGTCTTAAGTTCCTGCGCCGCGGCAATAAATGGCACCAGGGTGACGTGCACGAAAAGAGTGTTCTCGCGGCCCAGTTCCTGGCGCATCTGGCGGATCGCCTCCAAGAAGGGCAGCGACTCGATATCACCAACGGTGCCGCCGATCTCCACGATGGCCACATCCACGTCCTGCGCGACTTTTTTCATGGCCGCCTTGATTTCATTGGTGACGTGAGGAATCACCTGAACCGTCTTGCCCAGGTAATCGCCGCGCCGCTCCTTGGCGATAATCTGCTCGTAAATTCGGCCGGTAGTCCAATTATTATCGCGACTGAGCTTGGCGTGCGTGAAGCGCTCGTAATGGCCAAGATCGAGGTCGGTCTCGGCGCCGTCGTCGGTTACGAAAACCTCGCCGTGTTGGAAAGGCGACATGGTGCCCGGATCCACGTTGAGGTAGGGATCGAACTTCATCAAGTTGACTTTCAGTCCGCGACTTTCCAGCAAGCAGCCGATCGACGCGGCGGCCAGCCCCTTGCCCAGTGAAGACACTACGCCCCCGGTCACAAAGATGTACTTTGGCGACATCGCTTCCTCATGAATTTTTGTGATCTAAATTCGTGCAGGCTGGAGTGCACGATCAATTATGCCTGAAAGTGATTCTGGTTTCCAGAGGGCGTTTCGCGCTGGGATGGGAAGGCTACGATTCGCCAGCGGCGGTGGAGGCCATCGCCGACCTGTACCGACTCAAGCTGCGCTTGTGGCAGAACCTGGATCTGCCCGCGGTGAAGCTGGTGAAGAAAGTTCGCGTGGGATCGGAGAAAACACAACGCAGCCGGCGAAACGGCTGTGGAATAGCTTGCAAATCGCGCAAAGAGCGCGCGATCCGCACTTTCCCACAACCGCGACAACGGCGGGTCCGCGGTTACATTTCCAATGTCTCGACGATCGACCCCAAGATTACATTCTTAAATGGCTTGACGCGGAGGGCAATTTTGCCGAACCCGAAACAGCGTAGCCACGGATTATCATGGATTTCCACGGGATAGAGATCGAGTGCATCTAAAATAGTGAGTATATGCGTGGTGCTTCTCACTTCCGGATGGCGGCTTGGTTTGGCGGAGTCTTGGCGGCACTTCTCCTGTTGGCACTACCGACTCACGCCCAGCAGTTGGCCAAGCGACTCATCCTCAAGGACGGTTCCTATCAACTCGTCGCCAAGTATGAGATTAAGGGCGAGCGAGTCCGCTACTACAGCGCGGAACGAGGAAACTGGGAGGAGGTGCCCAAGTCCCTGGTGGATTGGACAGCTACCGAGAAGTATG
>DATEPX010000218.1:0-5404 GCA_035272945.1 Terriglobales bacterium | reverse complement strand
GCCACGCGCACCGGTCATATCCGCGGCGCGTTTGGCGAAACTCTTGGCGAATTCAGGCAGGTGAAGCAGCTTGCCCACTTCCAGGGCCAGTCCCATCAGGGCTTCGGCGCGCTGGCGGTGTAGCTCGGAAAGGTGCAGGTTATGCGTCGCTTCCAGGACGACGGCAATCTGGGCGGCGAGGGCACGTGCTCGACGGATGTCCTCCTGCGAGATGCCGACCAGATCGAGGCGATCGAGCACCCCGAACATGCCGAGCACTTGCCCATCAGAGCCTAGCAGCGGGACAGCCAGTATCTGCCGGACGCGGAATTGGGCGATCACCTCCAGATTCGCACCGGGAACTTTGCTGGGGTCATCCGTCCAGAACACCTCTTTGCTCGTCAGAGCCCGGCTTGCGATCCCCTCGGGGAACATATGATCCACCCGCTGAGGTATTCCCTTCTCGACACCCCATCGCACGTGAAAGACGCCGTTCTCCAGCAATCCGATGAAGCAGCGCCCAAAGCCGAGGAAGTCCGCGGCACGAACTACGAAAGCCTGCATGAATTGATCGAGCTTGCCGATGGAGCCGAGTTCGGAAGAGATCTCCAGCAATTGATGGAGTTCGTGGGCCTGGGCGCGGGCAGTGCCGTAGAGCTCGGCATTAGCGATGGCGACCGCGCCGAAGCCGGCAACTGCTGATACTAGTGATTTCTCCTCTGCATTGAAGGCCCCTTCCTGCCGCGGATAAACCAGAATCGCGCCCTGCGTTCGTGAGGTGCGGAAGGGGGCGGCGACTAACATCCCGGAGGGTGCCAGGTTGCCAAGAGAGTGTGACCCGGGATCGATGGAGACGGTGATCGGTTCTCCAGCCGCCACCGCTCGAGCCGCCAGATCGGCGGAGAAACGGAGTGCGATGCGGTCGTGCCGGAAACGGACAGAGGTAGCCAATTGAGGTGTTTCGGCAGCCACGGCGCGAAGTTCGAATGGGCCCTCCTGGCGCAGCAGAACACACACCAGCCGAGTGCGCAGCAGAATTCTCACCCGGTCGGCTAAAGCCTCAATGACAGCAGAAACGTCGGGCACACCATGCAGCGCGTGCGCGACTTCGGCCAGAATCTCGACCCGGCGATGCTCTTCGCGCGAGGCCTGGGTCAGCCGCGTAGCTTCCAACAAGCTGCCCAGTTGGCCTGCCAGGATAGTGGCCTTCGCCGCCAAATCGTCATTGAAGAATCTTGGGTCAGAGTCATGCAGGAAAACGGCGGTACCGATTATTTCATTAGCGACCACCAATGGAGCAGCCATGATCGAGCGCGCATGAAATTCTCCCGCCATGCGATAACGGAGCGGGTCGAGATGGTTGACGTAAACCGTCCGGCGACTGCGAACCGCTTCCATCGCGACGGCGCTTTCTCCGGCCTTCAGACGAGCTCCACGAAAATGCTCCGCCATTAGCCCATCCGCTTCCGCGCCCACCAGTTCCTCTGAAGAGGCAAGACGCCAAAAGTAGGTTCCGCTGACTTTGAAGAATTCACGAGTGGCACGACAGAAGAGCTGCAGGAGAGAGCTGGCATCGGTACCACGGGCTGCCGCATCGGAAATATCCAGAAGCAGCTTCTGAAAGGAATCGTCGGAGCGGGGGCCAGTCCCCTGGACCACTGTTGTATTTCCAGGCTGCATGGTCAGAACGACACCGCCTGCACACCTCGCCCAATTTTTCAAGTGTTTGAATCTAGGGGGAAACTACCCGCAATCTCATTTTGAGTCAAGCGAATTAACACTGAGGTGTCTAACTGTGAAATTCCAGCTTTCGCGACGATGTGTCTCACTATGAGAAGAGAAGAGCGTTTCAGTTGTCCGCATGAGACGCTTCTCATGTCATGCGCGGGGTGGACTTGGGCTCAGGTTTTGGTAAGCCACGCTTGCACATATACTTACCAGTAGTGACCCCCGACTTCCATGAAACCAAGAGGCTGGCATAGGCATTGCTCATAGAAGAGTCACCACACCTGTCTTCAGCGGGAGCAACTGTGCCTTCAAGGAAGGACACGGCTTCGACTTACAGGCAGGTCTGGATCATGTTGACAACGTTGGGTGCGTTTGTCCCCCGCATGCGGGCAGAACAGCAGGAGGAACTAACGCGCGAGGCAAAGAGTAAAAGTTGCGGCCACTTACCCCGATCTAGCTAAGCGAATGAATGTCATAGCGATAGTGAGAATTCAAGTGCTCGTGGCTCTGAATGGAACGCACGATGGTCGGTGACGCAAATTCCCGAGGAGAAGGCCCCGAAACGGAGCTACGCCGCGATCCGCGAAAAGAAGCTTGAGGGAGGAACAGCAATGACGATTGGCAAGAAACTCTATCTTAACTTCGGAGCCGTCCTTGCGATGGTCGTGGTGCTGTTCCTGGTGAACTTAGTGGCAGTACACCGCGAGCACTCCGCGAAAGCCGCCGCTGCCGCTTCCCTGGAACTTGCCGATGCCACCGATGCGGTGAAGTTTCAGATGATGCAGAACCGTATGTATCTGAGTAACTATCTGCTGAGCGGCGACACTCGGGAAGTCGAGCGGATGAACGAGGGAGTCCGTTTTTTGAATGACAAACTGCAAAGAGCGGAAGAGTTGGCCAATTCCGAACAGCAGAAAGCAGCCTTTCAGAAGGTCCAGCAACAGGAGCAGGCCTGGATCCGGGAATTTGCGACACCTCTAGTGGAGAAGCGCAAGGAGGTCGACGGCGGCAACGCCACCGTGGCGGAACTGCAGATCTTCTATTTACAGAAGGATGCATCTGCTTGGATCAAGAGTTCCACTGAATATCTGGACGTCGCGGACCAGGAAAGCAAAAAAATTCTGGAAGTGCGGCGCAAATCGGACGAGACGGCGGCCACCGCCACCATACTCGTCGCGCTGTTGAGCACTCTTTCGGCACTCGGGCTGGGCATTGCCATTGCATACCGCAGCGCCAAGACCATCACGGAACCGCTTACTGATCTGATGACCGTGGCCAGGCAGATCGGTGACATGGGTAACCTGGACCACACGATTGATATCAAGCGCCAGGATGAGATCGGAGAACTGGCCCGCTGCTTCGGCAATATGGTGACTTACCTGAAGGAGATGGCCTCGGTTTCGGAAGCCATCGCCGGAGGAGACCTGTCGGTGGAGGTGCAGCCCCGATCGAAACATGACACATTGGGCAACGCCTTCGCGCGTATGGTCGAGGGTCTGCGGAACCTGGTGCGCAACGTCAGAGACGCGGCATCGCAGGTGGCAAGCGCTTCTAACCAGGTCGCCGGCGCCTCCGACGAGTCGGCCAAGATCAGCTTGCAGGGTTCTTCAGCCATTGATGAAGTCACCAGCACCATGCATGAGATGAGTATCAACGTGCAGAACATGGTGAAGAGCACTCAGACGCAGGCTTCCAGCGTGAGCGAGACCTCCGCGTCCATCGACCAGATGGTGGCTTCGATCCAGCGCGTCGCCGACACCGCCAAAGTGCTCCTGGATATTTCGAACCGCTCGCGCGAGGAAGTGCACAGCGGCATATCCACCATGGATAAGGCCACCGACGGCCTGAACAAGATCAATACCACCATTCAATCTTCCGGCGAAATCATTGATGCGCTGGGGCAGCGCGCGGATGACATTGGCAAGATCATCGAAGTCATCGATGACCTTGCCGAGCAGACTAACCTGCTGGCGCTAAACGCCGCCATCGAAGCGGCGCGCGCGGGAGAGCATGGGTTGGGCTTCGCGGTGGTAGCCGACGAGGTGAGAAAGTTGGCGGAAAAATCAGCGCAATCCACCAAAGAAATTTCCGAACTGATCCAGAGCATTCAGAAAGAAGCGCGCAAGGCCGTCGAGAACATGGATAAGAGCACCGGCATCGTCAACGAAGGTCTAAACCTGGGCCAGGAGCTGAACTCGGCGCTGCGCAAGATTTCTAACGTGGTCACCGAAGTTTACAAGTTCGCGCAGGAAATCGGGGCCGCCACCAACGAACAGTCGCACGGCTCATCCCAGATAGCGCGAGCCACGACCAGGCTGAACGAGATCACGCACGAGATTAACTCGGCGGTCGAAGAACAGGCTTCGGGTGCGCAGGCCGTGGTGAAAGCCATGGAGCGCATGCGGGAACTGACGCAGCAGTCCACTTCGGGCTCGACCGAGCTGGCGGCTTCGGCTGAACAGATGTCGAAGATGTCTCGCGGACTTCTGGAATCCATGGACCGCTTCGCTCTACAGACCACTGAGATGATCCGCCGGGGTGGTCTTCGCGAGGACAAATCAGCCATTAAGGGCGACGCCCGGCATGCCGCCGCCGTCGGAGCGAACGGCTGAGTTAAAGACCGAAATGAGCCGCGAACTGCATATTGTCGGGTTCAAGGTGGGCCGGGAAACTTACGGCGCGCCCATTACTTCCCTGCACGAGATCGTGCGGGTGCCGGAGATCACGGCGGTGCCCGACGCGCCCGAGTACATGGAGGGCGTGATCAATCTGCGGGGAAAGATTGTCTCGGTCATCGATCTGCGCAAACGATTTGGGGAGAAACACGCGGCAGTGAACCGGCGGAACCGAATCCTGGTGATTGAATACAACGGCCGCCTATCGGGGCTGATCGTGGATTTGGCGTCGGAAGTTTTGAAAATTCCAGCCGCTGATGTGGAAGCGCCGTCCGCGATATTCCAGGACGGCAGCCTGAATTGCGTAACTGGTTTGGCTAAGTACAAGGGCCGCTTGATCGTGCTGCTGGACATGCACAAGCTGCTCGAACATAACGGCGTACGGCGGCAGAACGAAGCCACTGAAGCAAAGAGCCAATGGGCTGCAAAACCTGAGACACGCGGCGCCGCGCGATAAGCGCAGCCGGTCAGGGGTTGGACGCAAACATGAGCACACCCGGAGTAGGGCTGACGGCTGCTGAACTCAAGCTTTTGCAGGCGCTGGTTTACCAGGAATGCGGTATGCATTTCGACGAGCGGCGTACGCAATTCCTGCAAGATCGTCTGCAGCGTCGATTGAAGGAGTGCCGGGTTGACTCTTTCTACAGCTACTACAGCCTGCTCGTCAGCCACGAAGGAAAAGATGAACTGTCGCGCCTGCTGGAGAACCTGACGGTCAACGAAACCAGTTTCTTCCGCAACAAGGCGCAAATGGAACTGTTCCACAAATTTGTGCTCGAAGATATTTTGCGCCGCAAGCAGGCGCGCCGCGATTACTCACTTCGTATCTGGAGCGCGGGCTGCTCCACCGGTCAGGAGCCCTACACTCTGGCCATGTTGGTGGCTGACGGGCTGGGTTACTACAATCTGCGCAATCCCCTGCCCTGCCAAACGCGGCTGCCTAAGCCTCTGATCCCTCCACCCTGGCGGGTGGAAATCACGGCCAGCGACATCAGCTATTCGGTGCTACGGACGGGGCAGCA
>DATEPX010000217.1:0-21713 GCA_035272945.1 Terriglobales bacterium | reverse complement strand
TCCCATTTTCGGGTAATCGTCAAAATTGTTGTACTGAAAGGAATAGCGGTTGTAGGTGCCCGTTGCGTCTGAGCTCGTGGACACTGCAATGCACTGCCGGTAAGGTGTGGTGGTCACGGAAAACTGGCTGAACACCCAGCGATTGGCCAGCTTGTCGTACAAAACGATAGGATCGCCATCGTTGTTGCTCTGGCAGCCTCCACCGAATCCCGACCACAAGCTGTTGCCCGCCGTCGGTCCGGAAATCAAGGCGCCGGTCGATTTGTTGAATATGGCGAAGGAAGTATTGACCCATTGCACATACTGAGTCGCACCAACCGCGCCGTTGGTGTCGGGAGGAGCGCCGGTGACAGAGAAGCCGTACTGCCCATTGCCCAACCCTTCAAAACCCAGGCTGACCACCGGAGCAAACGCAGCGATAGAAGCGGCTGTCCTCTGCCGAACCGGATCGTCCGGCAGCGTCACCAACCCGGGAGGCAGGGGAATGCGCCGTGCCGGTTCGGCTTCGTGCCTGGTCAAGACTTGCCTGGGTGCCTGCGCAATCATGTCGCGCAGCGGAGGAGAAACGTCATGGCGCTCCTCTCGCCTCACTGTCATCCGGGACTGCGCGAGCAAAGGCAGCGTGAA
Organism: Terriglobales bacterium; assembly: GCA_035272945.1. Classification (GTDB taxonomy): domain Bacteria; phylum Acidobacteriota; class Terriglobia; order Terriglobales; family Acidobacteriaceae; genus Gp1-AA122. The sequence goes on along the minus strand of DATEPX010000217.1, from coordinate 21,086 downwards.
GAGTACCGAGAGTCCAACCAGGACCAGAACCTTCCTTGCGCGTGTTCGCTGGAACATGCTTCTCTCCTATGTATTCTGAATTTGCTAGCCGAACCCAGAACACCTCCCTAAGAAGGGCTAGACTCTTATCGCCTGCGTGGCGCGGGCGGCCACAGCATCGCGGGCGGCCTTCGGCGGACAAACTTTCCATTCGGCAAACAGCAGGGCCGCAGCCATGTCGCTTCAGGACATTGCTCAGAAAGCCTCCGCGCAACTAATCCGACTGGTGGCGGCGAGACGGAGCAGGTGGCAAGAAAAATTGTGGAACGAAAACATCGCAGAGCGCGGCATAGCGTACTTCAGCCCCGGGGCGGCTACAAGTAACCGAAAGGTAAATAGGTCGATTCTCTGAGGCGTCCCAGAAAGCAGATTTTCGCCAGGCAACACGGACTAGCCCAAGGCCTATCTAAATCGCTGCTTGCGAGTCTCCGTCGCAGGGCCGCGTCGTTTCTTATCGCAGTCCTTCCTTACCTCATTGGTGAGAGGACTTGGTTATGAGCCAAAGAGCCATGGTTGACCGTCAATCCTTTGAGCAATTTCTGGCCGCAACCTGCTTCCTTCAGCAGTTGCGCCAGGAGGCCAGTCGCCGTGCGGCAGACTGTCCCCAGGCTATGGATGACGTATACGTTCCCGGAATTGGCGTACGTGCCGCCTTGGGAGGCGACGTTTCCGAACCTTCCACGTTCTGGCCTGAGCTTCGCGAAAACGCGCGACAGCTCACACAAGGCGGTCGTCACCACCTCTCGGGAATGTCCGAACGCGTTAAGGACGCGGCATCACGCAGTTTGAACGGCCTGAGAAACCTCAGTGGGAATACGCGGCACGAGGTTGTTGCTCCGCACGCGGAACAGGTCTCCGGCCAGTCCGGGCTTGTCGAGCACCGGCCTCGACATGATTCGCACTCGACGGTTCGCCGATATGTTCTCCAAGCTCAATCTTTACTTCTAGGCGCTTGGCAGAGTGTCCGCATTCAACTTCGCCGGAATGCTCAATGCCAGCCCAAGCCGCTCCCTGTTCGCAGATGGACCGACGATCTCTATCGTTGGCGGCCCTCGTCTTCGTTGCCGAACTGGAAAACTGTAGGCAAGCAACTGGTGTCCAGCTTCGGATCCATGCTTGACCTGAATTGGCTGCGCCGAGACGCCCCGGTGTGGGCCGTGTTGTTTGTCATCCTGCTCTTCCTGTTCTTACAGATGGGAATGCACGACTCTTCGAAGCACGTGCCAGTACCTTCCGTCAACGCCGCCCAGGCGAGTGCAGTCGCGAGCAAGCCTACGGTCGCCAGCGACGTCACTTCGTCCAAGCCCCAGGCGGGCTTGCACAAGCTGCGCCAGGGCGGCAAAGCGACAGCGCACACGGCTGCACACCGGCGCCGCAAGCCAACCCGTCCGGCCAACTGGTCTGCAAAATAACCGGCAGGGCAACTGACGCGGACCTGCCGGAGTGACCGCTTTGGGCCGCCCACCGGGCGTTACGGCCGTCTTCCCGAAAGAGGCTTGGACTTGGGGGTGCACCCTTACAAATCAGTAATCCTGCTTTCGTTGGGGGTGTCATCCGTGATATAACCGCCCCTGAGCAGATATAATCAGGCTCCGCCCAGGAGAAGTGGTATGGATCTGGCTTCTGCCCGCAGAGAAGGCCAGGACGGAGGAGATATTGTGTCCGAAGCACGTACCGGAAAAAGGTTCCCGTTGGAACTGCCGATCAAGATTCACAAGCAAGATTCCGGCGGAGAATCCAGCGGAGTAACGGGCAATTTGAGTGCGGCCGGGGTATACATTCGCGCCGATGCCGCATTGGAAGTCGGCACGCCGGTCGAATTCGAAATTGCACTCCCTCCCGAGATGACCGGAGCAAAAGAAAACGTAGTGATTCAATGCCGCGGCCGGGTGGTTCGCACCGACGAGCCGGCATCAGGAAGCAAGCCGTCGGAGGCCAGGGGTGTGGCCTGCGTTATTGACTCCTATGAATTCGTACGTAATACGTAGACGGGAGTGCTCACATCATGCTTAAACTGATTTTGGCCGATAATCAGGCAATCTTTCGCGCGGGAATCGCAAAGGTGCTGGCGGTAGAAGACGAAATGCGCATCGTAGCGCAAGCCCAGACTCCCGAACAGATGATGATGGCGCTGGACAAGTTTCGTGCCGCCGTCCTCATCGTGGCGGGGGGATTTCATTCGGATTTCAATTCCATTGTTCAAACCGCCGCCAAGGCGAAGACGCGAGTCGTAGTTCTGGCCGACACCGGCGAAAGCGCCCAACGCTATATGAACACCGGAGCGAATGGCGTCGTGTATCGCAACGTGACCAGCTCCTCCCTGGTGGACTGCGTTCGCAAGGTGGCTCGGGGCGACACGTGGATCCAGGACATCGCCGTCCCCAGCGAGTTGACTGAAAATGATATGGTCGGCTTGCGAGTGCGGGACCGTCTGACTGCTAAGGAACTACGGATCGTTGCTCTGATCGTGCAGGGCTACAAGAACAAGGAGATCGCCTCGCAACTCGGGACGACCGAGCAGGTGATCAAGAACTACCTGCGCAATGTATACGACAAGATCGGCGTCTCCGACCGGCTCGAGCTGGCGTTATTCACTATCCATCACCGCATCCTGAACGAAGCGGCAGCGGCAACGACCATGACGCAGCCCACGGCCGGTGCGGGAGCGACGTCTTAGACTCCTAGATTATTCAGAGGGCCGCCCTGTGGCTGTGGGCGGCCCTTTTGTTTGCCTGCTCTAAGAGCGACGCCCTTACTGCGGCGGCTGTTGCGGATTGCTTTGGCTGCCCGGAGCCGGACGCTGCTGTTTGGCCTTTTCCTGCATGTCTGCGAGTTTCTTCCGTTGCTCAGGGGTCAGGATGGCCTCGATTTTCGGAAAGTGGTCTCTCTTGATCTGCGCGACCTTCGCTTGTTTTTGCGCCATGGTGAGCGAGTTATCGGTACGCACAGCGTCCATCTGAACCATCTCTTCCTGGATGATGGGCTGCAATTTCGCTTTCTGGTCGTTCGTCAACTGCAACTCATCCTCAGTAGAGGATCCCTGTGCAGCAGATTGGCTCTGCCCACCAGTTCCAGTGGATCCCGCCTGGCCCTGCGAGGGCATCGAGGTCTGAGAGCCGGCTTGCCCCTCAGGCGCAGTTTGCGACTGCGAGCCTGCAGGAGCTTGTGGAGACGCTTGCGGCTGAGTCCCTGGCTGAGTGGAAGGCGTACTCTGCGATGGTCGAGTCGCCTGCCCCTGGCTAGATGATTGGGAACTTGAGGTCTGAGCCGCCGCCATCAGGGTAATTGCTAGCGCCAGCGCGAATATGAGTCCTGCGGTCTTGTAGTGGGTTCGCATGTTGCTCCTTCTGACGAAATGGGGATTCATATCCCGGAAATCCGCTAGGGCCAGGCCGGCGCCGGGTCACCCTGAGATGAACTCCCCGCGAACCCGGTTGTTCAGAAAAGGCGGAAGCATCTGGGTCGAGCCGTGCCGCGTTTGTTTTCAGCGGATCAGGAAGCCTGCGCACGTAAGAAAGCCGGAAGCAGGCGCCTCCGGCTCATCGAACAAAACGAATTGCCTTCCCTGCCGAGAAGCAGTTCTAAATAATCTTCTCTCCCACCGACTTGCCCTGTGTGAACAGGTACAGATAATCCGGACCTCCGGCCTTGGAATCGGTGCCGGACATGTTGAACCCCCCAAACGGATGCGCACCCACGATGGCGCCAGTGCACTTGCGATTGACGTACAGATTGCCGACATGGAACTCGCGCATGGCGCGCTCGATCTTGTCGCGCGACTTGGTGTACACCGCACCCGTCAAGCCGAACTCCGTATCATTGGCAATTTCCAGCGCGTGGTCGTAATTCCTCGACTTGATCACCACCAGCACCGGTCCAAAGATTTCTTCTTGCTCGAGCTTTGATTTTGGTGCGATGTCGGCGATGACCGTCGGCTCGATAAAATAGCCTTCTCCAGCGTTCTTCGCAGCCTTGCCGCCAGTGAGCAGACGGCCATCTTTCTTGCCGCTCTCGATGTAATCAAGAATCGATTTCATCGAGCCTTGGTTGATTACGGCGCCCATGTTCGTGTTCTCCGCGGGATCCCCCACGGTAATTCTTTCGACCCGCGCTTTGAGCTTCTCGAGAAACTTGTCGTAGATGCGCTCATCGATGATGGCGCGGGAACAAGCCGAGCATTTCTGACCCTGAAAGCCAAAAGCGGAAGCTGCAACACCTTCTACGGCAGAATCGAGATCGGCGTCTGCGTCCACCACAATCGCGTCCTTGCCGCCCATCTCGAGGATCGTGCGCTTGATCCAGATCTGGCCGGGAGCCTGATCGGCAGCAACCTTGTTGATGCGCAAACCCACTTCGCGCGAACCAGTAAATGCTATGTAGCGCGTCTTGGGATGCGCCACGACGGCATCGCCAAAACTCGCGCCCGCGCCAGGGCAGAAGTTCACGACGCCCCCAGGCATGCCCGCTTCTTCCAGCAATTCGACGAACTTCGCCGCGATCGTGGGCGAGTCGCTCGACGGCTTCAAAATCACCGTGTTCCCCGCGACGATCGAAGCCAGGGTCATGCCCGCCATGATCGCAGCCGGAAAGTTCCACGGAGGAATTACCGCGCCCACGCCCAGCGGGATGTAGAAGAGATAGTCGCGCTCTCCGGGTAGTTGTACTGGCGGCTCCACTTTCGACAGGCGCAGCGCCTCGCGGCTGTAGAACTCGCAAAAATCAATGGTCTCTGCGATATCGGCATCGGCTTCGGCCCAATTTTTGCTGACTTCAAAGACCAGCCAGGCACAGAATTCGAACTTGCGCTCGCGCAGCAAGTCGCCCACGCGGGACACAAGCGCGGCGCGCTCCTCCACAGGAGTTCGGCTCCAGGTCTCGAACGCCTTCAATGCCGCGTTCATCGCGGGCTCAACTTGGTCCTTGCCCGCCTTCTGATGCAGGCCAACCAACTGCGACGGCTTCGCCGGGTTAATGGACTTCAGCTTGTCCTGAGTCTTGACGTGCTTCCCGCCAACAATCAGGTCATACTCACGGGAGAGCTGGCCGCGAACTTTTTCTATCGCCGCCCGCATTTTACGTGCATTTTCTTCTTTGCTGAAATCGGTCAACGGTTCGTTGACGAAAGGTCCTTTGTGCAGACCAGTATCAGGACGAGCAGGAGCTTGTAGGGTCGCCATCAGTGCACCTCGGGGAGATCTCTAGTCGGATATAGAACGACTGCTATGAACACCTCATTTTACCACCGGGAAGCGGGGGACCTTCGTGGCCGGATTATGCCTAGAAGCGCAATTCCCGCCTCACCGTTGTGCCATTTTCGAACTCGCTTCGCCAGCACAAAATGTGCCGTCCATCCCCCAGGCACCTGCAATTTTCGACGATTACAGGGCGTGACCTGAAGAAAGCGGTTCCGGAGGCCAGAACCTTTGTCTTCCCAGGCGTCGGCTGGACAAGTGGGCCTGCTGCCTCCAAAATTCTCGATTTAGTTTCAAACGGTCGAAGTTGTGGGAAGACAACCCCGCTCTTGATGAGGGCGGGGTTTTTGATTGGCTTGCGTCGCAATAACAATTCCTAATGGGCTTCATAAATAGTTTCGATTTCCCCCCGCCTGTCTGCCCTCGATAGAGTAGTTTGCCTGTCTCCCAGCAGGTCATTCTGATGGAAAGATTCTTGTCCAAGATTCTTCTCACGTGGTGCCTTGTCGGTTTGGCGGCGAATTGGGCTGCGGCGCAGACGGGAACCCCAGTCTCTTCGGCTGCCGACGCGCGAATTGCAAGACTTGAGCAACAGGTGGCCGAGGCCAAGGGATCTGCCGACAACGCCTGGATGCTGGTGAGCTCGGCTCTTGTGCTGATGATGACCGGTCCCGGCCTGGCCCTCTTCTACGGCGGCCTGGTTCGCAAGAAGAACGTGCTGGCCACCATGATGCAAAGCTTCGCGATGATGGCCATCGTGACCGTGCTCTGGGGACTCCTGGAATACAGCCTGGCGTTCGGCTCGGGCAACAGTTTCATTGGCGGGCTTCATCATCTGTTTCTTCGGGGTGTTGGATCGCAGCCCGATGCCGATTATGCCGCGACCATTCCGCAGCAGACCTTCATGGTCTATCAGCTGATGTTTGCCATCATCACGCCGGCCCTGATCACTGGGGCATTTGCGGAACGCATGAAATTCAGTGCCATGGCGCTGTTCATGGTGCTCTGGTCTGTCCTGGTTTACGCACCCATGGCCCATATGGTTTGGGGCAAAGGAGGCCTGCTGAATGCCGCGCTGGGCGGCCGGTTCCCTACCCTCGATTTTGCCGGCGGAACGGTGGTTCACATCACCTCGGGTGTCTCGGCGCTGGTCTGCGCCTTGTATCTCGGCAAGCGGTTGGGGTATCCGCATGAGCCGATGCCGCCGCATAGCGTCGTTCTGAGTTTCATCGGCGCCTGCCTGCTCTGGGTCGGATGGTTTGGTTTCAATGCCGGCAGCGCACTGGCGGCAGGCACTCTTGCCACCAGCGCCTTTGTGGCAACCCATTTCGGCGCCGCCGCAGCGGCCCTGGGCTGGAGCGCGGCGGAGTGGCTCCGCAACGGCAAGCCGAGTGCGCTGGGAGCGATCTCGGGCGCGGTGGCGGGACTCGTGGCCATTACGCCGGCAGCAGGATTCGTCGGTCCAATGTCAGCATTGGTCATCGGAGCAGTTGCCGGCGTCCTCTGTTACATGATGGTAGCCAAAGTGAAAGCCCGCTTTGGATACGACGATTCTCTGGACGCCTTCGGCGTTCACGGGGCCGGCGGCACGATCGGCGCGCTGCTGACCGGGGTGTTTGCCGCGAGTGTCATCAATCCCATATTCAAGGACTCCCAGGGCAACGCACTGCCTTCTGGGCTGATGGATGGGAATGGCCGTCAGCTCGTGAATCAACTGGTCGGCATCATCGTGGCGTGGCTGCTCGCGATTGTAGGGACTCTGATTATTTTGAGACTGGTCGATCTCGTGATCGGGCTTCGTGTACCCGACGACCATGAAATCCAGGGACTGGATCTCTCGCAGCACGGAGAGGAAGGTTATTACTGGGAAGCCTCAGCCTCCTGAAAGCAGTCTCTAGTTTCGAGTTTCAAGTTTCGGGAATTCACGGGGTCGAACCGTTCACACTGGAAACTTGAAACTGGATGCTCGAAACTGCTTGAAATACGATGACGAAAATTGAGGCAGTAATTCAAACCTCGCGATTGGATGCGGTTAAGGCCGCTCTCCACGATATTGGCGTGGAGGGCATGACCGTCATCGAGGTTCGCGGACATGGCCGCCAGAAGGGCCACACCGAGTTCTATCGCGGCCGCGAATATACCGTTGACCTGTTACCCAAAATCAAGCTGGAGATGGTTCTAGCTGATGAGTTAGTCGAGAAGGCGGTACACGCCATCACCGAGGCGGCGCGCACGGGAAAGATCGGGGACGGGAAAATTTTCTTGTCCCGCGTCGATGATGCCATCCGTATTCGCAATGACGAGCGGGGTGATGCCGCGTTGTAGGTAGAACGATGCGCCGGGTGAGCAGAGATCAGCATCTTAGCGGGGCATGCCTCGTTGGATTGATAGCCTGAGCAGTGCAACCGGGACTTAAAGTATGGCGGCCCCTTCGATCACCACGGAATTACGTGAGTTGCAGGCGGATGCACTGGCCCGTATCCAACAGGGTTTCGGCAGCGTAATTCACGGGCGCTCGGCGGTAAAACAGCGCACGGAACTCGTCGACACCATCGCCCTGCGGCTCTGGAAAGAATTCATTTCTCCCGACCTTGACGGTCCCACCAAATTAGCCCTGGTTGCTATCGGGGGATACGGGCGGGGAATGCTGTTCCCGCATTCCGATATTGACATCCTGTTTCTTTACGACGGTACTGGAGCCGAGAAAAAGCTCAAGGACGCGGTGCGGCGCTTTTCGCAGGAGATGTGGGACCTCAAGCTGCGCCTGAGCCCGCAGCAGCGCACGGTCTCGGAATGCGACCGGCTGGATCCCGATAACCTCGAGTTCACGATTTCCCTGCTCGACTGCCGATACCTGGCAGGAGACCGCGAATTGTTCACGCGCCTCCACGACTCCGCGGTTCCGCGCCTGGTCATGCGTGAGTCTCAACTCATCGTGCAGCGGCTCGCGGAGGTTACGCAGGCGCGCCATGCTAAGTACGGCAATACGATTTTTCATCTTGAGCCGAATATCAAAGATAGCCCCGGCGGATTGCGCGACTACAACGTAGTGCACTGGCTGTCGCTGGTGTCTGCACTGGAAAAACAGCGCGACTGGCCGAATCAGGAATCGCTGATTTCATCCTCGTTGCGGGCCCAGTTTGATTCCGCGCTCGATTATCTCCTCTCAGTGCGCTGCTTCCTGCATTTCCGCCACGGCCGGGATGACAACACGCTTTCCTGGGAGGCGCAGGCCGAGGCCGCCGCCCGTGCCATTGGCATCGAGAATGCCGAAGCCAAGAAACCTGAGGAGTGGATGCGAATCTACTTCCGTCATGCCCGGTCGATCCATAAGATCGCGACTCGGTTGCTGGAGGAGATTCCCGCCGCGCGCTCCTCGCTTTACCGGGAGTTCCAGAACTGGCGCTCGCGTCTCTCCAACTCCAATTTCTCCGTGGTGAATGGGTTCATCCTGCTGCAGCAGCCAGGAGGAGTGAAGGACCCTGACCTGCTGTTGAGTATGTTTCACTTTATGGCACAACACGGACTAAAGCTCAGTACGGCAACCGAACAAAGGATCGAACAGGCGAATCCCGTTATCGCTTCGCATGTTCCCAAGGGAAGCGAAATCTGGAAGCATCTCTGTGAGCTGCTCGCCGCCCCCTATGCTGCCGATGCTCTGCGGGCCATGCATTACCTGCAGCTCTTGACGCTTTTCTTGCCGGAGCTGCGCCCGATTGATTCGTTAGTGATTCGCGATTACTACCATCGTTTTACCGTCGACGAACACTCCTTCCTCGCCATCGACAGCCTGCATCGCTTGCACAGGCCCCAATCCGACTGGGAGCGCCGTTTCGGAGAACTCCTGAGCGAGCTTGAGCAACCCGAACTCCTGTTTATGGCCCTCCTGCTGCATGACGTCGGCAAAGGAATGCCCGGTACGGACCACGTGCAAGGCAGCCTTGAGGTTGCGTGGAAATGCCTGGCAAGGCTCGAACTGGCGCCCGCCGATCGAGAGACGGTGTACTTCCTGATTGCCAATCATCTGGAAGTTTCCTCGGCGCTTCGCAAAGACATTTTCGACCCGGGCACGATTCGTGCTTTCGCAGACAAAGTGGGTACGCCGGAGCGATTGAAAATGCTGAGTCTGCTTACCTACGCCGACATCAAGTCGGTCAATCCGGAGGCTTTGACGCCCTGGAAAGCCGAAAATATCTGGCAGCTCTACATCGCAGCCACCAATCAGCTAAATCGCAGTGTCGACCAGGATAGAGTTCACTCCGATAGAGAAGACGAAAACTTAGCTCGCGTCCGCGCGCTCGCGCCTACGCTGGGAAAAAAGCTCAAGAGTTTCTTGGAAGGATTGCCTCAGCGCTACCTGAAGACTTACGCGGCAGAAGCCATTCTCAGCCACGTCGAGATGGCTAACGGGCTGGGGGTCGACCCGGTGCAACTCGATCTCAAGCGAGGCCGGCACTGGTTTGAGCTAACGCTGGTCACGTCCGACAAGCCTGCGCTTTTTGCCAAGGTGGCGGGCGGGCTCGCCGCCTGGGGCATGAACATCGTCAAAGCGAACGCAGTCTCCAATAGCGCCGGGGTAATCATAGACACGTTCTACTTCACCGACCGGTTCCGCACCCTGGAATTGAATCTGCCCGAATGGGAGCGTTTTAAGCGCAGCATCAGCGACGTTGTCTGCGGCGAGGCTGACCTGGATCGCCTCATGCGGGATCGCACGCGGGCGGACAAGAATGGCGTTGCCAAAGTGAAGGTTGAGACGCAGATCGAATTCGATGACAAGTCTTCCGCCCACAGCACGCTGGTTCAGGTGATTGCGCAGGACCGCCCAGGCCTGCTGCACCGGATCAGCTCAACTTTGTCCTACCAGAAATGCAATATCGAGATTGCCCTGATCGACACCGAGGGCCAGACAGCGATTGACGTCTTCTATCTGACGTCCGGGGGTGCTAAGCTGACTCCTGCCCACCAGGAACGGCTTCGGAAGGCCCTGTCAGAAGCGCTGGCCGAGCAGTAGGGATTCTTCGCTGCGCAGCAGGCTCAGTGGGCCGCGCCACGGTGAGCGGAACTTTCGGCTCCCGCGAAGAACACCAGAACCGCGAGCCGCTCCGTGATGTCGTAGAACGAATGATGCACTCTCGCCGGCACGTAAATGATCGTGCCAGGAGAGACGTGGAAATCCCGCCCGTCTCCGTCGGCTCCGACCTTCATTTTCGCCTTCCCGCTTGCGACGTAGTAGACCTCGTCTATTGAGTGCGGTTTCTGGTGGTCCGTATCTCCCTCCTCGAGCACGTAAATTCCGACACTAAAGGAGGAGACGCGCACAAATTCCAGGTAGTGCTCGGTGGATCGTGCCATCAATTGCGAGAAGTCAAACACGTTCACATGCATGGGACGCCTCTTGCGATGTCGAAGTTCTTGCGAAACGATCTGCCGGGGGAGCGCCGGCTTTGGTACACCGATTAGAACTGTGCAGGGAAGATATCACGTGTTTCGCATCTCTGAGCAGCTTTTTGCCGGATTAACTCTTGGACGCAGCCGAAGTCGTCATTCGCCCGAATCCCTTGTCACCCGGCGAATCGATCTCCGCTTGACCAGCCGAGGGAGCCCAACCTCCCCCTGCTCGGGCCTCTCCGTCAAACATTGTGCAAATCGAGCAACTCTGCTTTGGGCGCGGGCTTCAGGCAACCTTGCCAAACCGCCGTTTCATCTATCACACACCACTTCAAATCTTAAAGACCCTGGAGACAGATACTATGAAAAAGCTATGTATGTTGACAGCTGCCCTTCTGCTGTCGTCGGCTTGGGTAGTTGCGCAAAGCACTTCTCAGTCAGGCGGTTACAATTCTTCTTCTCAGTCCAGCAGCAGCGGCAATGAAACCACGATCGAGGGTTGCCTGTCCGGATCTAGCGGCAACTTCACCTTGAGCGATAACTCTGGGAAGACTTATCAGCTGCAAGGCGACACTTCCAAGCTGGAAAAAGAAGTTGGGCACCAGGTGAAGGTAAAGGGAACCGAATCGGGATCCTCGGCCAGTGCCGGCTCGCCTTCCAGCTCGAGCCAATCGTCCGGCAGCAATTCCGGGATGAGCCCGTCTTCCAGCAGCTCTGGAAGTAATCCCTCCAGCAGCGCTTCCACGGGCACGTCCAGCTCGTCGGGCAGCAGCTCGGCAGCAACTCAGTTCAGCGTGAGCAAGGTCAGCAAAGTCTCGGACACTTGCACGTCCTCTCCTTCGAACAAGTAGAACGCTGCTAGAGAATCGTTTCCGCCCCGCGAATGATCGCGGGGCTTTTTTTGCAGTTTTGTTCTGTTGTGTTCGCTCAAACCTAAAAAAGGCGCCTCTTTTGCACCCTGATGAGCCCAACCGACATGAGCCCAACCCACGCTCCAGAACCCCAGAAACTTCCATCTCCTTGGGAGATTGTCTCCCGCCAGAAAACAACCTCACCCGGAACAACTCCCATCCAAGCAGCCGGAACCTACAGCCAACGCCCCGGGTGTGGGGTTTCGGACCGAGCCGAGTGTGACTTACAAAAAAACTAATCGCTGGAAGGCGCTTAGGTAACAGCGCCGTGGCAGCAAGGCAAAGAAAGAACAAATGGGCGTGTGCAAGCGAGCCGAAGTTTCCCTTCTTCCTTCGTTTTTCGTGATTGGCCCTCCCCGGACTGGAACCAGCTGGCTCCACGAGGTCCTGCGCGAACGTACCATTCTTCCCAGCCCGACCAAGGAGACTCGTTTTTTCGACACTCATTTCCATCGTGGATTTGAATGGTACCAGGCGCACTATCCGAGGCCGATTGACGAGCGGCCCATGGGAGAGGTCGCGCCCACCTACTTTGCTTCCGACCAGGCCCGCGAGCGCATCGCACGCCTCATCCCCCACGCCCGAGTGGTGTGCATTTTTCGCAACCCCGTCGAGCGCGTTCTTTCGCTTTACCGCCTCAAGCGCGCTTACGGCATGATCCCGTGGGCCTTCGAACAGGCTATCGTTCGCGATCCCGAGTTGACGGAAACCAGCAAATACGCGAGTAACTTGAAAGCCTGGCGAAACGCGTTCGGGACGGACCAGGTCCTGGCAACTGTCTACGATGACCTGCGAGACGATCCTCAGTCCTATCTGGATACGCTAGTCGACTTCATCGGCGTGCCCCGTTTCGAGCTGCATCCCTCGCAGCGCAGGTCCATTCACTCCGCCGAAAGCCTGACCCATCCCCGCAGTTACGCGGGCACGCGCGGCGCCACCTGGGTAGCCGACTGGTTTAAGGCACGCCGCTTCGACAAACTGGTTGCAGTGCTCAGAAATTCACCGTTGCGCCAGCTCTTTCTCGGCGGAGGCCAGCCCTTCACAGAACTCGCGCAAGAGGCCTTAGCCCGGCTGTACGAACTGTTTCGCCCCGAGGTCGAGGAACTCGAAGTGATTCTCAATCGCGATTTTTCCGCGTGGAAGGAATTTACCACTACACGCGCCCTGCAAACGGCTGGATTGCGGTAGCCTGCATGGCGAGGTTTTTTGTGTGGCGCGGACACTCTTGTCCGCGCTTTTCCTGTGGAGCGGGCCACCCTAGCCGGCGTTTTTTTGTCAGGAACGCTTCTGTCCGTGCATGTTCACTCCGGCGATCAAACAAACGTTCTCCGTGCCGAGGAGATGTCGCTATCCGGAGCGGCCGCTAGCTGCGAGGGGATCCCGCGTGCGCCGCCGACCTTCGGCGAACTTGTTGATAATGCACTGTCATTTTTGAATTCCTGCGCAATTCGTGCCACTGTGGAAAAAATAATCAGTCCCCGACTTTACAGCAAATTTACATTGGTTCATTTGTCATCATTCATTTGTCATCATTTGTCATCATTCTTGACAAAACTGCTCTCTGAGAGGAGAGTATCTTGATGCGGTTTATGCGCGCGAACCTCTTAATCCGAAACGTGGCCCAAAGCCAGGGCCTTATCCCAAGCAGCAACAAGCGCAGGCGCCGCACCGTTAGGTCCGAGGTTGGGGTTTTGTTGCTGCTCGGCAAGCGTTAGGGCGCCATATCATCGGGGGAAATTGAATGAAGGATCCATACGAAATCCTGAGCGAGAAGTATGTAGAAGTTGCCCGCCTGCGCAAGGAAACAGAGGCACTGCGCCTGGTCATAGGACTGATCGAAGATGACAGCGCAGACATCGCCACAAGCGCGGAAGGGCAATCCCTCTCGTTCTGCTCAGGGACTGCGGACAATTAACGCGCGTCGATACCACGTTGCACATTGACTCGCCGTGAAGCGGTCAAAGTTATGAAGATCGAGAACGACTCATATGTCGGAGTAATTGACGTATTCCGGGTTGTTAACCGACACAGCGCGCTCCGCTTCCGCTACGATCACGCGGAAGGCGCCGTCTCTGACCCTGCTGATTGCGGGCTCAGTTGAAACGCAGGCGGCGAGTGACCTGGTCGACTACTACCTGAACAAGTTTACCGAGCAGGATGAAAGACGAAAGGCAGTACTAGGGCTCAAGGGTCCCTGATTCAAAAATAGATAGTAGGTGTCAGTCGGGATGTCTCTCCTTGTCGTCCAGCCGGAAGCTGGACGAAAAAATCGGGCCGGGTTAGGTGTGTCAAGACTTTGGGTCTGGGGAAGGGGGCAGTTCCCCGTCCCCAGCCTATCTCTGTAGAAACAGAACGCGGTTTTCGTTGGGCAACTCTCTCCAGGCTGGCATCCGCTCCGGCCACAAAATCGTGAAGTGGTTCAGCGCTTCGCGCCAGTATCGAGATTTTCGATTTGACTTTGTTTGCGCGGGCGTCGGCCAGCACTGCCTGAACCCGACGGCGATCGAGATCCGCCACATTGCCGGTCCCCTCTGGTTTCCTTCTCGTTTGACGCACTCGCGACTCGAGGCGTAGTTTGCATTTGGCATGTTTCGGGTCCTGAAGGCACACTCGGCAGCCGAACGAATTGCGGCCGCAAGTGAATTCGTCCGTTCCTTCCAGCCGGCGACCCGACTGCTCATCATCGGCGCTTCGCGGGACGCTGTCGACGATTTCGTCCGCGCGCTCACCCGGTCGGTGCAGGCTACCTTCGGACTACATCGTCTCAGCCTCACCCAGCTTGCAGCTCGGCTTGCCACGGGAAAGCTGGCGGCGAGAGGCATCGTCCCGGGCACAGTAATCGGTGCAGAAGCAATCTCCGTGCGCGCTGCCTACGAAGCTCGGTCTCGCCATGAGCTAGAGTACTTCGCTCAGGTCGCAAGCTTTCCCGGCTTCGCTCGCGCTACCGCTTCGACGCTCAGTGAACTGAGCGCTGCGGGCGTGACGCCAAGCAGCCTCGAGCAACTGGGCGAATCTGGCCCGGATAATGCGGCGCTCCTCCGGGGCTTTGAGCAGCAGATGAGAGAGGCTTCCGTCGCTGATCGCACCCGCCTCCTTCAGTCGGCATTGGAGGAAGTCCAGGACGGAGCCGAACTCGCCAAACATCCATTGCTGTTCCTCGATGTCCCGATCCACTCCTCGATTGAGAAAAAGTTCGTGGGAGCCCTTGCGGCCGCTTCCAAAGAAGTGTTGATCACTTGCCCGCCGGGAGACCTCCGCACTATCGATAACCTCAGGAGCCTGTGTGCGACGGAGAGCGGACCTATACCGTCGCCAGACGATTCTAGCCTTGCGCGGCTTGGGTTCTATCTCTTTTCAGAGGCAGTTCCGCCCGAGGGCAAGGCTGATGATGACGTCGTGTTCTTCTCGGCTCCAGGGGAGGAGCGGGAATGTGTCGAGATTGTGCGCCGAGTGCTGTCCGAAGCGAAAACCGGCATTCGGTTCGACCAGATAGCCATACTCCTCCGCGCACCGGAGAACTACACAAGCTTGATGGAAGCCGCACTGAGGCGCGCTGGGATCCCGGCTTACTTTGCGCGTGGCAGCCGCCGGCCTGACCCTTCTGGACGGGCGCTACTGGCACTGCTGGCATGCGCTGCCGAGGGTTTATCTGCACGCCGTTTTGCCGAGTATCTCTCTTTCGCGCAGGTCCCAACCCTCGCACAAGATGGTACGCCTCCCAATGAGAAGCCGGACTTTGTCCCCCCGGAGGATGATGCTCTTGGCTCGGTGACAGCAGCTCTGATCGGTGCGATCCAAGATGGGTCACTGACCGAGAGCCACAACCATTCGGACGATCAAGACAAGCCGGAACTGGAAGGTACTCTCCGCGCTCCCTGGAAGTGGGAGGAGCTGATCGTCGAGGCCGCCGTGATCGGCGGCACCCAGCGCTGGGCCCAACGACTTGATGGGCTTGAAAACCAGTTCCGCCTGGAGCTCGAGGCAATTGCCGAGGACGAACCCGAGTCGCCGCACATCCAAGCCGTTGAGCGCAACCTGAGGAACCTGCGGCATCTCCGAGCATTTGCTCTTCCCGTCATCGGTGACCTGGCCTCACTGCCCGAATCAGCGACCTGGGGAGAATGGATCGCTGCCCTGGGGCAGCTTGTGCCCAAGGTCTTGCGTCAGCCAGAAAGGGTACTGGCTGTTCTGGCTGACATGAAGCCTATGGCGCCGGTCGACTCGGTCCCAATGGACGAAGTCCGGATCGTATTGCAGCACTGGCTGGCCAACCTGCAGCAGGAACCTCCCGAGAGTCGGTACGGCCGTGTGCTGGTAGCAACGCCAGAGCAGGTGCGGGGACGCTCTTTCGACGTCGTATTCGTTCCGGCGTTAGCCGAGCGGATGTTCCCGCAGAAGCTCCGGGAGGACCCTCTGTTGCTTGACAAGCTGAGAAAGCAACTCTCTTCCGACCTGCCCGTGCTGGCGGACCGCAGCCAACACGAGCGCCTACTGCTGCAGATCGCAGTGGGTGCAGCACGACACCGGTTGTACCTTTCCTATCCTCGCCTAGAAGTTGCCGAGGCTCGACCCCGCGTGCCGTCGTTCTATGCGCTGGATGTCGCACGGTCGATCACAGGCTCCGTCCCCGACTATGAGGTGCTCGCCCGTGAGGCCGAATTGTCCGGAGGCAGCAGACTGGCTTGGCCAGCGCCCCGCGACCCATTACGGGCGATCGATGATTCCGAGTACGACTTAGCAACCGTGTGGCCTCTGCTTAACACAGACGCTCCGCGGGCGGGACGCCTCGCCTATGTTATGAAGCTTAATTCTCACCTCGCACGTTCATTGCGCAGTCGCTGGGCGCGTTGGCAGGAGAAATGGTCCGAGCACGACGGCCTGTTTACGAAGCGCAAATCGGTTGCTGAGATCCTGGAAGCGCAGCGCCTCAATGCCCGCGCTTACTCAGTCTCTGCCCTCCAGAAGTTCGCGGCTTGCCCGTATCGCTTCCTGCTCTCTGGAATCTATCGGCTCGAACCACGGGAAGAGCCGGCACCCCTGGAAGAGGTGGACCCGCTCACAAGGGGAAAGCTCTTCCACCGAGTGCAGGCGCAATTGCAGCGGGAGCTGAAAGATAGGGGTTTACTTCCGGTCAAAACTGCACAGTTGCCAAAAGCTCTGAAGCTGCTCGATGGGATCCTCGACAGCGTGGCAAAACAGGCCTACGAAGAGCTTGCGCCGGCGATCGACCGCGTGTGGCAAGACGGAGTTGAATCCATGCGGTCCGACCTGCGCGTCTGGCTTCAGAAGGTGGCCGAACAGGATGGGTGGGTACCGATCCATTTCGAATTCGGGTTCGGCTTTGCTGCGAACGACGAGCGTGATCCTGCGAGTCATCCTGATCCGGTGGCGTTAGCCGGCGGAGCGAGGCTTCATGGGGTGGTCGATCTAATCGATCGCAGCGACGACGGTAAGAGCCTGCGCGTAACGGACCACAAGACGGGAAAAGACCTCACGAAGAAGGGCCTGGTTGTGGGCAAAGGAGAATATCTGCAGCCGGTGCTCTACGGTCTGGCAGTCGAAACGGCTCTGGGCCGGCCTGTTCTGGAAGGGCGGTTCTTCTACTGCACCGCGGCCGGCGGATTCAACCAGCACTCGATCCCGTTGGATGGAACCGCAAGGAATAGCGCGGACGCCGTGCTGCGCACGATCGATAACGGGATCGCTGCTCCATTCCTGGTTCCTGCGCCACGAGAGGATGCTTGTGACTACTGCGACTTCCAAGAAGTGTGCGGACCCTACGAGGAGATACGCCTCGCGAGGAAGAAGGAGATTTCCCAGCTGGTGCAACTGAAAACCATGAGGGAGCTGGCCTGATGCCTCTCCTAGACCACAAAGCACGCGAAGCTATTCGCACCGCTCTTGATAAGACCCTTGTGGTCGAAGCCGCAGCGGGGACGGGAAAAACCACCGAACTCGTAGAGCGCATGGTGGCCGTGCTTTCGGCCGGTAGGACCACCATCGACCGTATCGCCGGTGTCACCTTCACCGAAAAGGCCGCCGGAGAACTGAAGCTGCGAATGCGTTCAGAGCTCGAGAAAGCGCGTCGCGCGGAAAAGAACAAGGAGAGTCGCAGGAATCTAGAGCGGGCGCTTGCATACCTGGAGGAAGCTCGCCTCAGCACCATTCATTCCTTCTGTGGCGATATGCTCCGAGAGCGCCCGGTTGAGGCGAAGATCGACCCCAAGTTCGAGGTGATGACAGAGACTCAGAGCCGGGAACTGTATCGCGAAGCGTTCCACAGTTGGTTCCAACGCAAGTTGGAGGATCTGCCCGAGGGGACGCGGCGAATCCTCCGCCGCAGAACGCGGAGTGGTCCGACCGAGAATCTCATCGCTGCGGGTTGGGAACTGGTGAACTGGCGGGACTTCGCTGCTCCGTGGCAACGCCCACAATTTGACCGCGTGGCGGTAATCGATTCGATTGTCGAAAAGATCCATCTTCTCGCGAAACTCACGGCTGACCCTTCCGATGAAAAAAATAACCTCTTTCTGGATACGGCCCCGGCCCGCGCGCGCAGCGAGGACATTCGCACTCTGGAAAGGGCGGGACCGCGGGACTACGACGGACTTGAGGCAATTTTCGGCTCCATCGCATCAGACCGCAAGTTGTTCGAGCGGTTTCTCAGTCCCCGCAAAGGCAAAGCACAGTACAACGAGCAGGTTAAACGCGACGATATCCTCGCTCTTCATGGCGAGCTGATAGCTGCTATCAACTCATTCGCCGAGGATGCTGGCTCCGACCTCGCCCCGCTCCTGCAGGCTGAGCTTGGCGAGACCGTGGTCGAATACCAAAGGCTCAAGGAGCGCACGGGAAGACTCGATTTCCTCGACCTCCTCATACGTGCTCGGGACCTCCTCATACAGTCGCGGAGCGTGCGGGAACACTTCCAGGAACGCTTCACTCACCTGTTCGTCGATGAGTTCCAGGATACCGACCCGCTGCAGGCAGAGATTCTCGTGCTGCTGTCGGCAGATACTCCCGAAGCGACGGACTGGCGAGCGGTTCAGCCATATCCTGGGAAGTTGTTCATCGTGGGCGATCCGAAACAGGCTATTTACCGGTTCCGTCGCGCCGATGTCGGAACCTACGAAGAAGTTAAACAGTTGCTGCTCAGGAACGGCGCAGAGCTTCTGCAATTGACGACAAGCTTCCGGTCTCTACCGTCAATTCAGTCCCTCGTCAATCAGGCCTTCGCGCCCTATATGGATGGAGACCAAGAGAAGCTACAAGCAGGTTATGTTCCACTGTCGCCATTCCGACAAGAATATAAGGAGCAGCCGTCCATCGTCGCTCTGCCTGTGCCGAAACCCTACAAGTACAAGTTCTCGCAAGAGGCCGTGGATGCCTCGCTTCCGGATGCAATCGCCGCTTTCATTTCGTGGCTGGTCGAGAAAAGCGGCTGGACAGTTCCCAAACCAGACAATCCCAGCCAACGTATCCTGCTGGGGCCCAATCACATCTGCCTGCTCTTCCGCCGCTTCATCAATCGTGACGACGACATGGCGCGTCCGTATATCCGCGCGTTCGAAGCGCGGAATCTCCCGCATCTACTGGTTGGAGGAAAATCGTTCCATGATCGCGAGGAGGTACAAACAGTTCGGACCGCCCTCACCGCAATTGAGTGGCCCGACGACGACCTCTCGGTCTTTGCCACCCTAAAGGGGTCGTTATTCGCGATCCGGGATGACGTGTTGCTCGAATACCGGCATCGGGTTGGTCATTTCCATCCTTTCCGCCTGCCCTCCGATCCCCTTTCCGATGAACTCCAGGAGGTCGTCGAGAGCCTGCGCATATTAGCCAAACTGCATCGCGATCGTAATTACCGTCCGGTGGCGGAAACCCTCGACTGGTTGCTGCGGGAAACCCGGACACATCTGGCTTTCGCGCTGCGCCCCTCGGGCGAGCAGGTGCTGGCCAACGTGCTGCATATTGCGGAGCTGGCTAGGAAATACGAAGCCTCCGGGGGTCTGTCCTTCCGGGGCTTCGTGCAAGAGTTGCGCTCGGGCGCTGACGCTGCAGAAACCGCTGAGGCACCCATTTTCGAAGAAGGCAGCGAGGGCATCCGCATGATGTCGGTCCACAAGGCCAAGGGATTGGAGTTTCCCGTTGTGATCTTGGCTGACATTACCGCGAAGATATGCCGCCAGTATCCTAGCCGCCGCATCGACGGCCGGTCTGGGTTGTGTGCCATTCCGCTCACCGGCTGCGAACCAATTGATCTCCGCCAGCATGCCGAACTCGAACTTGAGCGAGACCGCGCTGAGGGTGTCCGGTTGGCCTACGTGGCGGCCACCCGGGCACGCGACCTCCTGGTCGTTCCAACGATCGGCGACGATCCGCGTCAGTCATGGGACTCGGTCGAGAACTGGTGGGTCAGACCACTTTACGACGCCGTTTATCCCGAATCAGGCAAGCGCCAGAAACCGGAAGAGCCTCCCGCATATCCGCAGTTTGGGAATGACACCGTTCTCGTCCGGCCGCCGGACCTGACGGTAGATGAGAAGGACACCGTTTGGCCGGGATTGCATCGATTCCAAAAATCTGGAACCAGGGACAAAGGCTACGGAGTGGTCTGGTGGGATCCGAGGGCACTGACGCTGAACGTCCCGCAGTCATTTGGCATAAGGCAGGAGGAACTACTAAAGGAATCCGATGATCCCCAAGTTTTGAAGAAAGACCTGGAGAATTACAGAAACTGGCAGACACTATGGGACAGCGTCAGGCAACGAGCCGCGGAGCCGGAGGTAATCTTCCGCACTGCCACAGCCCAGGCCCGGAACGAATCCGACATCGCTGTTCCCTACCCCGACGTCCAGGTAGTCGAGCTCCCACGCGACTTCGAGCGTCCGGCCGGTGCCCGCTTTGGAGCCCTGGTGCACGCAACACTGGCGGCCGTCCCTCTCGACGCGAGCGCCGATCAAGTGCAGCAGGTAGCCGCTCTTTACGCCCGGGTACTTGGAGCGGATGAGCGGGAAACTTCCGCGGCGGCAGCGGCCATTCAATCCGCCTTAGCCCATCCGCTTATGGTGCGTGCACGTGATGCCCTGGCCCAAGGCCAGTGCCGCCGCGAGACTCCGATCACGCTCACGCTTGGCGACGGGACGCTTGTCGAGGGAGTGCTGGACCTGGCCTTCCTCGAGAAAGACGCTTGGACGGTGGTGGACTTCAAGACAGACCGAGAGTTTGAGAAAGATCTTGAGCACTACAAGCGCCAGGTGGGATTGTACGCGCTGGCGATCGGGCGGGCGACTGGCCAGCCCTCCGGCGGGACTTTGATGAGGGTTTGATGGGGCTTGGACGAAACCGCCTGACCACGCGGCCAAGTCTCCTGCAGCAAGCCACCATGCCTCGATCGATGATCTTGCAGATGGCTGGGTCAAGCACCTGCAACCCTTCTTCGGCTGCAGCGGAAGTCACGACGGACCTTTGCAGGCTTACATAGTTTGGCGGCAGGAGTCCGGCGTAGCTGCGTAGCTGACGCAACCATCAATCGCACCCTGGCCGCTCTTAA